>NZ_JBEPPO010000012.1:0-172021 GCF_040547365.1 Pseudarthrobacter sp. PvP090 | reverse complement strand
TGGTCCCGCCGTTGTGCCCGCCCGAGACCGTGGGCCGCGCCCGCCTCTTGCGGGTGGCCGCCTGCTCGTCGCTCCTGGTTCTGGCCCGCGGGGCGGGACCACGGCGGGGGCCCCCCCGCGCTGGTGGGGCCACGGCCTTCCTTCGTCCACGGGAGTGTGTGCATCACGGGGAAGTGCCAGAGACACGGAGGAAGCCTGGCGACGTGCGGAATACCTGGCGACGCGCGACTACCGCGGCGCCAGGCAAGCTGCGAATCGCGGGCCATGTAGCGCGTCGCAGGGAACGAACCGCGTCGCCAAGCCAGCCGCACGCTGACGCGAAAGCGGCCCCTCCGATGCCGGAGGGGCCGCTTTCGTGTCTGCGCTGCGGACCGGGGCTGGGGGGCCGGGGCCGAGGGACCTGTCGGGGCCTAGTAGAAATGGACCGTGTCGACGATGTGGGGGAGCTCGCCGCCGTCGAGGAAGGTCCGCAGGTTGCTGCAGAAGCGTTCCGTAATCAGCCGGTTCTCTGCCGCGCTGAGGGCCGAGGTGTGCGGGGACACCATCACGCGGGGGTGGTGCCACAGCGGGCTGTCCTGCGGAAGCGGCTCGACGGCGAACACGTCAAGGCACGCATACGAAACCTGGCCGTTGTCCAGTGCTTCCAGCAACGCGTCCTCGTCCACGACGGTTCCACGGCCCACGTTCACCATGACCGTTCCGGGCTTCATCGCCGCAAAAACGTCGCGGCTGAAGAGCCTCTCGGTGTATGGCGTGCCGGGAAGGGTGTTGACGACAGCGTCCGCCGTGGCCAGCAGACCGGCGAGGCCGTCGTTGCCCGCGACCTCCTGGATGCCTTCGATGGGCTCAATGGTCCGCTTGGTGCCGCTCACGGTCATTCCCAGGGCACGGGCGATCCTGGCTGTCTCCAGCCCGATCTCGCCGAGCCCGGTGACCACCAGGTGGGAGCCGTTCACCAGCCGGGTGGGGGTGCGCAACTCGGGCCAGACCCGGGCCGCCTGGTCCTGGGCCAGTTCCGCGCTGCGCTTGAAGCCGTTGAGGATGCCGAGGGCGGCGAACTCGGCGAGCGGCAGGGCGTGGACACCGGCAGACGTGGTGACCTTGAACTTCTGCAGTGTCCCGGCATCCAGCCCCGATGCCTTGACGGCTCCGCCGGCGCCGGCCGCCATGGCATGGATCCACTCGAGGCGGGGGTTGCTGCGGGCAATCCGTGCCAGGCCCGCCGGGCTCTCGTTCGGGAACCCGTACAGGACCTGCGCCCTGTCGAGCATGTCCCAGTAGCGTTCCTCCTGTTCCGGGGTCCGGCGGAAGTCCGGATCCCCGGAGTGGTCTGCCGGAAAGCGTTCCGGCGGCAGCAGCCCCGGTTCGTAGAGGACGGTAACGGAAGGATCTACTGCGCGGATGCGCTCCACAAGCTCTGCTTCGAGCGGGACGGCGATCGCGACGGTGGTTTTAGGCGTCATAGTGTTCATCATACTGAATGGAGGCTAGGATACTGAACAGATTTCGGAGAGTAATCCACGACGAAGTGAGACAGCATGGAATGGAACCGTAAGGAAGCGGGCTTTGTGGGCCTCGGCCTGATGGGGGCGCCGATGGCGGCAAACCTCCTTAGCGCGGGGTGGGCCGTCACCGCCTGGAACCGGTCCCCGGCGGCCCTTGAACACTCCGCAGCGCTCGGCGGCGCGCGCGTTGCCGGGGTGGAAGAACTCCGCGACACCCCGGTCATCATCTTTATGCTTCCGGATCTGTCCTACATCGAGGACGCCGCTGCGGGACTCCTTGCGGCCTGGACCGAGACTCCGCCGGCCGCCGGTACGGCCGTGGTGGTTATGAGCAGCGTCTCGCCCGCCGCGGTGCAGGCGTTCGGTGCGCGGGTGGCCCGGGCGAGCGGCGGCAACGCCGTCGTCGTCGATGCTCCCGTCAGCGGGGGCACCCAAGGCGCCGTGGACGGGACCCTGGCCATCATGGCGGGCGCCAGCGACGAGGACTTCGAGCGGCTCCGGCCCCTTTTCGGTGCCATGGGGAGCACGGTGCGCAGGCTCGGACCGCTGGGGGCGGGATCGCTGGCCAAGGCGTGCAACCAGCTCATCGTCGGAACCACGACGGCGGCGCTCGCCGAGGCCGCAGAGCTCGCCGAACGCTCCGGCCTGGACGTCGCCGCGCTGTACGAGGTGCTCGCGGGCGGCCTGGCCGGCAGCCGCGTCCTGGACAACGTGGGGCCGCGGATCGCCGCCAAGAACTACCAGCCCACCGGCCCCGCTAAGTTTATGCACAAGGATCTCTCCTTTGTGCTGGAAAGCGCCGCCGCCGTCAACTCCGCGGTGCCGATGGCGGCGGCCGGCGTCGAGCTGTATGCGGCACTGTTGCGCCAGGGGCTGGGAGACCAGGACCTCGCCGTCGTCCGCCAGGCCATCTCGAATCTCAGCGACAACACAGCAGACAAGACAAAGTGAGGATCAGCGAACCATGAGTGGACTTTTTGACCTGACGGGCCGGACCGCACTGGTCACCGGCTCCAGCCGGGGGATTGGCAATGCCCTGGCCCGGGCGCTTGCCGACGCCGGGGCCACGGTGGTGCTCAACGGCATCAACCCCGAGCGCCTCAAGGCCGCGGAAGCCGCCATGGCCGCAGACTACCCGCCCGGACGCGTCCACAGCTGCGCTTTCGACGTCACGGACGACGCCGACGCGGCCGCAGGCGTGGCCTGGGTGGAAGAGAACGTCGGGCCGCTGGGGATCCTGGTCAACAACGCCGGGATCCAGCACCGTGTCCCGATGCTGGAACTGGACGTCGCCGACTGGGAGCGGGTGATCTCGACGGACCTGACCAGCGCGTTCCTCGTCGGGCGGGCGGCCGCACGCCACATGATTCCCCGCGGCCGGGGCAAGATCATCAACATCTGCTCGGTTCAAACGGACCTCGCCCGGCCCACCATTGCCCCCTACATTGCGGCCAAGGGCGGACTCCGGAACCTGACCCGGGCCATGACGGCGGAATGGGCCGGGTCCGGCCTGCAGATCAACGGCCTTGCACCCGGCTACATCCACACCGAAATGACGCAGAACCTCGTGGACGATGAGGAGTTCAACGCCTGGATCCTGGGCCGGACCCCGGCGCACCGGTGGGGGAAGGTGCAGGACCTGGCCGGCCCGGCAGTGTGGCTCGCGTCCGACGGCTCGGATTTCGTCAACGGCCAGACCATCTTCATCGACGGCGGAATGACGGTGGTGGTCTGATGCGCGGCGTCCCGGAACTGCCGGCAACATCGGCCGCCGTGGTGGCCCATGCGGCGGGTGACCTCCGCATTGAGGACGTTCCCCTGTCCGCACCGGCCCCCGATGAAGCAGTGGTCGAAGTGGCCTTCGGCGGCATCTGCGGCTCTGACCTGCACTACTGGATCCACGGCGCAGCGGGGGAATCGGTCCTCCGGCAGCCCATGATCCTGGGCCACGAGATAGTGGGAACGGTGCTCGTGGCTGCCGGCGACGGCACCGGGCCGGAGCAGGGCACGGCCGTCGCGGTGCATCCGGCCACGCCCGGCCCGGGCGCCGCACAGTACCCCGCGGACCGCCCGAACCTTTCCCCGGGCTGCACCTACCTGGGCAGCGCCGCACGTTTCCCGCACACCGACGGGGCCTTCAGCCGGTACGCCACTCTTCCGGCCAGGATGCTCCGTCCCCTGCCCGGGGGCCTGGAACTGCGGACCGCCGCGCTGGTGGAACCGGCCAGCGTCGCGTGGCACGCGGTCTCGCGTGCCGGCGATGTGGCGGGCAAGACGGCACTCGTGATCGGCTGCGGCCCCATCGGAGCGTTGGCGGTGGCCGTCCTCAAACGGGCCGGCGCACAGCGGATCGTGGCCGTGGACATGCACGCACGGCCGCTGGAGATAGCCCGTGCCGTGGGCGCGGACGAGGTCCTCAAAGGCGACGAAGCGGAGGCCATCGCGGCGGTGGAGGCAGACATTGTCATCGAGTCCTCCGGCAGCCATCACGGGCTGGCGTCCGCGGTGCAGGGTGCCGTCCGCGGCGGCAAGGTGGTGATGGTGGGGCTCCTGCCCTCCGGTCCGCAGCCGGTCCTGATCTCGCTGGCGATCACCCGCGAACTGGAGCTGCTGGGTTCTTTCCGCTTCAACGACGAAATCGACGAGGTCGTCTCCGCCCTCGCGGACGGGTCCCTGTTTGTGGACCCGGTGGTCACCCATACGTTCCCGCTGGACCAGGGGCTCGAGGCGTTCGAGGTCGCCCGGAACGCGTCCGTTTCCGGCAAGGTGCTCCTGGATTTCAGGCCGTGCTAGGGCCGCCGGACCGGGACAAACACCCTGGGCTGGTCCTTCCATTCGGGTTCCATCTCCGAGATGGTCTCCCGCATGATCCGGTCCGAGGCCTCGCGGGCCGCTGCCGGGTTCCCGGCGGCGATCGCCTCTGCCACATCCACATGCCACTGCAGCGCCGTGTCGCGGGGGTGGTCCGGCATCAGGCCGTGCACCGTGCGGCCGGTCAGCGTCTCGGCGACCTGGCCCACCATGTTCGCGAACATCTCGTTCCCGGAGCCGGTGAGCAGCAGGGAATGGAAGTGGATGTCCAGCTCCAGGAACCGCGGCACGTCCCCGGCCCGGCCGGCGTCGCGCATCGCGTGCGACACCTCCACGAGTTCGCGGCGGATCTCCTCCGGCGCGTTGGTGGCGGCCAGTTCGGCGGCCACGGGTTCGACGGCGGTGCGCAGCTCCGCGAGGGAGCGCAGCTGCGCGCCGCGGCCCTCGCCGGCGAGGCGCCAGCGGATCACCTGGGGGTCGAACGGGTTCCAGCGGCTGGCCGGCAGCACCCGGATGCCCACCCGCTTGGTGGTTTCGACCAGTCCCAGCGACTGCAGCACACGCACCGCCTCGCGGACCACCGAACGGGACACTTTGAGTTCGTCTTCGAGGTGCTCGGCCAGCATGATGTGGCCGGGAGGGAGCTCGCCCGCGACGATGCGGGTGCCGAGGTGCTCAATCGCGCGGTGGTGGAGGCTGGTTGACATAGTCGTAAGCATAGTGGGGCCGACGCGGATCAAGCCTGCGTTCCGGCCCGGACAGGCGCAAAGGACGCCGGAAATCATAGACTGTTTGTGACGCGCCATATTCCGCCACGTGGGCACTGCTTTCCAGCAACCGGCGGTAATACATATGGTTTATTGACAGCCACTGATCCCAAGAAGAAAAGTTCCGCCCTCAAGCGCGGGACGTACTGCACTCGTTGCACAGAAATGAATTGGAGTTTTGATGTCAGCACACATCGGTGTCACCGGCCTTGCGGTGATGGGGGCCAACCTCGCCCGCAACCTGGCCCGGAACGGCTTCACCGTTGCCCTGCACAACCGGTCCGTCGAAAAGACCGATGCCCTGCTGGAAAAGCACGGCGCGGACGGCGACTTTGTCCGCACGGAGACCCTGCAGGAGCTCGTTGATTCCCTGGAGAAGCCGCGCCGCGTGCTGATCATGGTCAAGGCCGGCAAGCCGGTCGACTCCGTGATCGAGCAGCTGGAGCCGCTCCTGGAACCGGGCGACATCATCATCGACGCCGGCAACTCCCACTATGAGGACACCCGGCGCCGCGAAGCAGCGCTTGCCAAGAAGGACCTGCACTTCGTCGGCATCGGCGTCTCCGGCGGCGAGGAAGGTGCCCTCAACGGCCCCTCGATCATGCCCGGCGGCTCGAAGGAGTCCTACGACGCCCTGGGTCCGCTGCTGGAAAAGATCGCCGCCCACGTCGACGGCAAGCCTTGCTGCGCCTGGATCGGCACCGACGGCGCCGGCCACTTCGTCAAGATGGTCCACAACGGCATCGAGTACGCCGACATGCAGGTCATCGGCGAGGCCTTCGACCTGCTGCGCTCCGGCGCGGGGATCGAACCGGCCGAACAGGCGAAGATCTTCGAAGAGTGGAACAAGGGCGACCTCGCCTCCTTCCTGATCGAAATCTCCGCCGAGGTCCTCGGCCACGTGGACGCGAAGACCGGCAAGCCGTTCGTCGACGTCGTCGTGGACGCCGCCGGCCAGAAGGGCACCGGCCGCTGGACCGTCATCTCGGCACTCGAGCTGGGCTCCCCGACGTCGGGCATCGCGGAGTCCGTCTTCGCCCGCGCTCTGTCCTCCCAGGCGGAGCAGCGCAAGCTGGCCCAGGAACTGCTCGCCGGCGGCGAGGCCGCCGTCGAGGTCCCCGAGAGCTTCGTCGAGGACGTCCGCCAGGCGCTCTACGCGTCCAAGCTGGTCTCCTACGCGCAGGGGCTGGACATGCTCACCTCGGCGGCCAAGGAATACGGCTGGGACCTGAAGCTGGACGAGATCGCCTCCCTGTGGCGCGGCGGCTGCATCATCCGCGCCGAGCTGCTCAAGGAGATCACCAAGGCCTACGCCGCGGAAGAGAAGCCGGCAAACCTGCTGTTCGCCCCGGCGTTCACCAAGGCGATCGCCGACGTCCTCCCGGCCTGGCGCCGCGTGGTCTCCACCGCAGTCCAGCTCGGCATCCCCGTGCCGGTCTTCTCCTCCTCGCTGGCCTACTACGACGGCCTGCGCCGCAAGCGCCTCCCGGCCGCCGTGATCCAGGGCCAGCGCGACCTCTTCGGCGCGCACACCTACGGCCGCGTCGATGCCGAAGGTACCTTCCACACCCTCTGGGGCGAGGACAAGTCCGAAATCGAGGCAGTGGACACCCACTAGTTCCGCAACCGACGCCGCCGGCCGGTGCTGCCCGTTACTCTGGGAGCACCGGCCGTTCGCGTTTCCCCGGGTCCCGTCCCGGCTTCAGTCCATCCCACCGTCCGTCAGCGTCCCAGGAGTGCAGCAGATGACCCAGCCCGTAGCATTTGTCACCGGTGCCTCCACCGGAATCGGTTACGAGACCGCGTGGAAGCTCGCGGCCCGCGGATTCACCGTGTACGCCGGTGCCCGCCGGGTCGAGAAAATGGAGCCTCTCAAAGCCCACGGGGTGACGGTCGTGGCGCTCGACGTCACCGACGAGGACTCCATGACCGCCGCCGTCGAACAGGTGATTGCCGCCCACGGCCGGGTCGACGTCCTGGTGAATAACGCCGGCTACGGTTCCTACGGCTCGCTGGAGGAAGTGGAGCTGGCCGAGGGGCGGCGGCAGTTCGACGTCAATCTCTTCGGACTGGCGCGGATGACCCAGCTGGTGCTCCCCGGAATGCGCGCCGCCGGGCGGGGGAGGATCATCAACGTATCCTCGATCGGCGGACAGATGTACGAGCCGCTGGGCGCCTGGTACCACGCCACAAAATTCGCCGTCGAAGGCCTGAGCGATTCGCTCCGGATCGAACTCAAGCCCCACGGCATCGACGTATCCATCATCGAGCCGTCGGGAACCGCGTCGGAGTGGGGCGCCATCTCCGGCGACAGTCTGCTGGCAACGTCCGGCCGCGGACCATACATGGACCAGGCGAAGGTGGTGGCCGCGGCGCTGGCGTCCACCGTCGGCTCCAGCATGTCCACGCCACCGGACGTCATTGCCGACGCCATCGTCCATGCCGCGACATCCCCGAAACCGAAGACGCGCTATCCCGTGGGCAAGGGCGCCCGGGCCATCCTGCTGCTGCGGAGGCTGCTGCCGGACCGGGCCTTCGACGTTGTGATCTGGAAGATCTACCAGCGGTTCCCCGCGTAGCGTCAGCGTCCCGCGTCCGGGGGCAGGAAGCGCCGGTCAGATCCGGTATTGAGTCTAGATGTGGTAATCGATCAGGTATTCGGCCGGGTCGACGGCGGGCTTGGTCTCCCGCTGTGCGTCCCGGTGCCGCCATTTGGCCGGCACGCCCGTCAGGATCGATTCGGCCGGCGCGTCCTTGACCACGACGGCGTTGGCGCCCACGGCGCTGTCCCGGCCAATGGTGATGGGGCCCAGGATCTTGGCTCCGGCGCCGATCACGACGCGGTCCTCGATGGTGGGGTGGCGCTTGATCTTCGCCAGGGAGCGGCCGCCGAGGGTCACGCCGTGGTAGATCATGACGTCCTCGCCGATCTCGGCGGTCTCACCGATGACGACGCCCATGCCATGGTCGATAAAGAAGCGGCGGCCGATCGTGGCCCCGGGATGGATCTCGATCCCGGTGAGGAACCGGGCCAGCTGGGAAATCAGCCGGGCCGGGAAGCGCAGCGCCGGGTTCTGCCACAGTCGGTGCGTCACGCGGTGGAACCAGATCGCGTGCAGGCCGGAGTAGGCAAAGAAGTTCTCGAAAGAACCCCGAGCCGCCGGGTCGTGTGACCGGGCGGCGTCGAGGTCTTCCTTCAGTCTTGCGAAAAAGCTCACAAAGACCTTTCTACGAAATCTTGGGACAAGGCCGGACTTAGCCGCGGATGTCGTCGTACAGCACGGTGGAGATGTAACGCTCACCGAAGTCGCAGACAACAGCAACAATCAGCTTACCGGCGTTCTCCGGGCGCTTGGCGAGTTCCAGGGCTGCCCAGACGATCGCGCCGGAGGAGATGCCGCCGAGGATGCCTTCCTTGACGCCGAGTTCGCGGGCCACGCGGACCGAGTCCTCGAGCGTGGCGTCGATGACCTCGTCGTAGACGTTGGTGTCCAGGATCTCCGGGATGAAGTTCGCGCCGAGGCCCTGGATCTTGTGCGGGCCCGGAGCGCCGCCGTTGAGGATGGCGGAGTCCTTCGGCTCGACGGCGATGATCTGCACCTCGGGCTTGCGCTCCTTGAGCACCTGCCCGACGCCGGTGATGGTTCCGCCGGTGCCGACGCCGGCAACGAAGATATCCACCTTGCCGTCGGTGTCGGACCAGACTTCCTCGGCCGTGGTCTGGCGGTGGACCTCGGGGTTGGCCTCGTTGGCGAACTGCTGGGCCCAGATCGAGTTTTCGGTGTTGGCGACGATCTCCTGGGCCTTTTCCACGGCACCCCGCATGCCCTCCGAACCGGGAGTGAGGACAATCTCGGCACCGTAGGCGCGCAGCATGACACGGCGCTCGGTGGACATGGTCTCCGGCATGGTCAGGATGACCTTGTAGCCGCGGGCCGCGCCCACCATGGCCAGGGCGATGCCGGTGTTGCCGGACGTTCCTTCGACGATGGTGCCGCCGGGCTTGAGCGCACCGGACTTCTCCGCGGCGTCGACGATCGCGACACCGATGCGGTCCTTGACGCTGTTGGCCGGGTTGTAGAACTCGAGCTTGACGGCCACGGTGGCGCCAAGGCCTTCGGCCAGCCGGTTGAGCCGGACCAGCGGGGTGCCGCCGACCAGCTGGGTAACATCGTCATAGATCCGTGCCATGGGTGTCTGCGCCTGTCTGTTGAAGAGGGGGATACTGAGGTCAGCCTAACGAGGGCCCGCGGGCCCTAGCTAAGCATTAAGCCATGCAGAGTAATATTTCCTGGCCTTGGCCAGCTTCGGATTGATGATCACCTGGCAGTAACCCTGTTCCGGGAACTTGCCGTAATAGTCCTGGTGGATTTCCTCCGCCCGGTGGAACACCGGCAGCCGGCTGACCTCCGTGACGATCGGATGCGCCCAGAGGGGCTGGTTCCGTTCGATCGCCTCCTCGAAGAGGATCTTCTCCTCGGTCGTCTCATAGAACATCGAGGAGCGGTACTGCGTTCCGACGTCGTAGCCCTGGCGGTTGAGCGTCGTGGGGTCGTGGAGGACAAAGAACATGTCCAGGATGACCTCCGCGGGGACGACCTCCTCATCGAACGTCACCGCCACCACCTCGGCATGGCCGGTGGTTCCGGAGCAGACGGCGTAGTAGTCGGGGTTGCGGTCATGGCCCCCGGTGTAGCCCGAAACGACAGCGCTGACACCCGTGGTTTTCTGGTAGACGGCGTCGAGGCACCAGAAGCAGCCTCCGCCGAGGACAAAAGTTCTCATGCTCTCTTCAATGGTTGAAGGGCCCCGATGATTCCCGGCGTCTGCGGGGAAGGCCTGCCGATAGGGTAAAAATGGGGGTATGGAACCTGTAAACACCGACGTTTCAGCCGGCCCTTCCGAAGGACACGACGCCGCCGGCAGCGGATCCGGGGAAGCGGCCGAGACGCCCACCCTGGGCATGATCCTGCTGGCCGTGGAGGAACTCTGGCCCGAATCGCTCGCGGAGGACTGGGACGAAGTGGGCCTCGTGGCCGGCCGCCCCTCCGCCGGGGTGAGCAGGATCCTCTTCGCCGTGGATCCCACGCTGGAGGTGATCGAGGAGGCCATCGAGTTCGGTGCGGAACTGCTGATCACCCACCATCCGCTGCTGCTCAAGGGTGTCACCTCGGTCGCGGCGACCACCGCCAAGGGCCGGGCCGTGCACCGCCTGATTGAGTCCGGGACCGGCCTGCTGACGGTGCACACCAACGGTGATTCGGCCGTCGGCGGCGTCTCGGATGTCCTGGCCGACGCGCTGGGCCTGCAGAACGTTGCCCCGTTGACCCCGGCAGCGAACGGGCTGCCGGAAGAAGGGATCGGGCGGGTCGGTGACCTGGAGGAGGTCCTGACCCTGGGCGATTTTGCCGCCCGCGTCTATGGCATCCTGCCCTCGGTCGCCGGCGGGGTGCGCGTGTCCGGGGACCGGGACGGGCTGGTCCGCCGCGTGGCCGTCTGCGGCGGCGCCGGGGATTCCCTCTTCGGCGAGGTCCGGGCGAGCAACGCCGACGTGTACCTGACCGCGGATCTGCGGCACCATCCGGCGTCGGAAGCCCGGGAGGCGGCCGTCAACGACCGGCCGTACCTGATCGATGTTTCCCACTTCGCCAGCGAGTGGCTGTGGCTGCCCGCCGCGGCGGAGGCGCTGGGCAATGTGCTGAGCGACCAGGGGCACGACGTCGAGATCCGGGTCAGCACCACCAACAGCGATCCGTGGGACTTCATTCTGACTCCGGGCTAAGCCTGGCGTGCGAGGGGCCCCGGGTGAGCGTAGCGAGGCCGGGGAGCGCGCTAGGCGCTAGAGTCTAGGGAGCGCCGAACAGGTGCCCGGCTCCGGCCGGAAGGGAACAAGCGGAGGTAAATAGTGGCCAAGGCAGCACCGGCGGAACAGTTGAAGTTGCTCGAATTGCAGGGACTTGATGCGAAGCTCAAGTCCCTGTCCAACCGCCGCCGAAGCCTTGAAAGCGACTCCCGGATCACCGATCTTGAAGCAGCCCTCAGCGTGGCCAACGGCGAACTGGGTGCCGCGAAGGTGGCGGTCCACGACGCCGAACTGGAGCTCAAGCGCGCCGAAGCGGACGTGGAGCAGGTCGCCTCCCGGATTGAACGCGACGAGGCGAAGCTCAACAGCGGCACCGGCCTCTCCAAGGACCTCGTGGCCCTGCAGCGCGACCTCGTGTCCCTGAACAAGCGCCGCTCCGACCTCGAGGACGTGGAGCTGGAAGTCCTGGAGCGGCTGGATTCGCTCCGCCTGCGCCAGGCCAGCCAGCAGCAGATTGTCGACGACATCCAGGGCTCCTTCGGCTCCATCCGCTCCGAGCTGGACGAGCAGCTCGCGGAGATCGCTGCCGAGGCCACGGTGGTGCGCGGCAAGCGTGCCGAGTTCGCCGAGGGGATGGATGCCGGCCTGCTCGCGGTTTACGAGAAGACCCTGGCCAAGCGTGGTGTCGGCGCGGCCCGCCTCTTCCACGGAACCTCCGAGGGCTCGGGCATGCAGCTGAGCCCCGGTGACCTCGCCGAAATCAAGGCCGCGGCCGAGGACGACGTCGTGTTCTGCCCGGATTCCGGCTGCATCCTGGTCCGCTCCGCCGAGTGGGCCTAACCACCAACTGACTCGCAGCTGCGGCCGTTTTGAGCCGTCAAAACGGCCTCAACTGCGAGCTAGTTGGGCAGGATCAGGTTGAGGGTGTGCGGCTTCCGCGCCGTGCCCTGAACCAGTTCGGCGGTCCACTTTTCGGCAGCGGCCCTCTGCAGCTGCGCCGGCGTCTGCGGCGGCTTGCCCCGGCGGGTCAGCAGGTGCCGGGCAAGTTCGCCCCTGGTGTGCTTCGCGAAGTGGCTGACCACCTTCCGGACGCCGTCGACCTCGGTGAACACGTTCACGGCGACGGTCTGCGGTGGCGGGGGAGTCCACGCGGCGGCGTAGGTGCTGGAGCGGCAGTCCACCAGCAGTTCGCCTTCCGAGGCGGCCGCCAGGGCCGCAGTGAGCTGCGGCTTCCAGAAGGACGCCAGGCGGCCGACGTCGGGCAGTGCGGTTCCCATCGACAGCCGGTAGGCGGGCACGCGGTCGCCGAAGCGGATGGCACCCCAGAGCGCGGAAATGACCAGCACGCACTCTTCCGCTTTCCTGCGCTGCGTGGGCGTGAGGGAGTTGTAGTCCAGCGCGTCGTACAGCACCCCGGAGTAGACCTGGTGGGCGGGCGCCGCCGGCTCGGCGTGCAGCCGCGTGTTGCGTTCGACGTCGGCCCGCAGCGAGGCGCCGACGCCCAGGAGCGCCAGGGCGTCCTCATGGGCGCTGACCGTTCCGAGTCCCTCCAGCACCTTGGCCCGGTAGGTGTTCAGTCCGGGGAAACTCAGGGTGGTCCAGTCGACGGCGTCGCCGGCCGTGGCGGGGGTCTTGCCTTCAGAGGGGGGCAACAGAATCAGCACCGTCCAATCCTAGCGGCGCCCGTCCTTCCGGAGGCCCGCCCGGTTGGTGCCCGCGGCCTACGCCGCCTTGACCGGCGGGGGCTGAGCGGAGGGTGGAGCCTGGGCGGACGAAGCCTGGGCCGCCTGGGCTGCCTGGTTTTCGCGGGCGAGGAAGGCAGACAGCTCGCCGATGGTGCTCATCAGCGGTGCCGGGAAGACGACCGTCGAGTTCTTGTCCACGGCGATTTCCACCAGGGACTGCAGGTTCCGCAGCTGGAGTGCCAGCGGGTGGGCCATCATGGTGTCCGAGGCGTCGCCCAAGGCAGTGGCGGCGATTGACTCGCCCTCGGCGGAAATGATCTTGGCCCGCTTCTCACGCTCGGCCTCGGCCTGGCGGGCCATGGCGCGTTTCATGGTCTCCGGCAGCTGGATGTCCTTGAGCTCCACCAGCGTGACCTCGACGCCCCACTCCAGCGTGAGGGCGTCGAGGATCTCGCGGATGTCGCTGTTGATGCGCTCCGTTTCCGAGAGTGTCTGGTCCAGGCTGTGCCTGCCGACGACTTTCCGCAGTGTGGTCTGGGCGATCTGGTTGATGGCCGCCGACACGTTTTCAATTGCCACGACGGACTTCACGGCGTCTATGACCCGGTAGTAGGCCACCGCCGAGATGTCGACGCTGACGTTGTCCTGGGTGATGATGCCCTGCGACTGGATCGGCATCGTCACGATCCGCAGGCTGACGAGGGTGAGCTTGTCGATGAACGGGATGATGAAACGCAGGCCGGGCATCCGGATGCCAATTACGCGGCCGAGCCGGAACAGGACACCCTGCTCGTACTGCCGCACGATTTGGATCGCCATCTTGGCCAGCACGAGCACCAGAACCACAGCGATCAGCCACATGATGATGGCGGTCCAGTCCATTGGGATCGTTCCTTGCCTGGGGGATACTTCCTTCCTAAATTCTCCCACCGGAGGCCCGAAAAGGATCCGGCGGGAGTCGGCTGGCGGGGGAGACCGTAGAATGAACAGCGGATGGGTTGACCAGGCGGCCGCGCGTCACGCAAGTGGCTCGAGGAACGTCCGGGCTCCGCAGGGCAGGGTGGTGGGTAACGCCCACTCGGGGTAACCCGCAGGCCAGTGCCACAGAGAATAGACCGCCTGCATGCGGCCCGTGCTTGCACGGTCCGCAGGGCAGGTAAGGGTGAAACGGTGGTGTAAGAGACCACCAGCTTCCCGGGTGACCGGGAAGGCTAGGTAAACCCCACCCGGAGCAAGGCCAGACAGGGCACGTTTGAGGGCTGCTCGCCCGAGTGTCCGGGTAGGCTGCTGGAGGGCGTCGGCAACGGCGTTCGTAGATGGATGGCCGCTACTCCCGTGCTGGCGACGGCGCGGGAACACAGAACCCGGCGTATCGGTCAACCCATCCATTCACATCACGCGGGAATCCGCGAAGTCTGGCCCTATGGCTGATTCCGTGCCATCTTCGCAGAGGCGTCCCACGTTGAGACGGTACCTGCTACTTCCCCACAATGGTGCCGGCAGAGGTCCTAGAGCTGCTGGTGTAGCCAGACTTGGAGCCGGTGACCTTCACCGTGATGGTGCGGCCCAGATCCCCGGACCCGACCTTGTAGGAAGCAGCGGTGGCGCCGAAGATTGCGATGTTGGAGCGGTACCACTGGTACGAGAGGGTGACCGGGGCCAAACCCCAATAGCTCGGCAGTGCGGTAAGGGTGGACTCGGCCTTGGCCGTACCGCTGATCTTTGGTATCGGACCGTAGGTGACCTTGGCCGCCTTCGCAAGACCAATAACGTACATTTTCCCCAGGAAATCGACGCCAGTCCGGGAGAAGTGCACGGGGTCGTTGTCATACACGCCGCCGGCCATAGAAGGGGCGAACGCGGTACTGGCGACTCGTGCCGGCGTTTCCCTATGGGACTTGTCCACGTTGGCCAATCCTAGTTTGGCCGCGATTCCCTCCGGCGCCAGGCCGCCCACCACAAACGGGAGCTTGGGGGCAGCCAGCCCCGATCGGAAGTACGCAATGAGCTGATCCAGTTTTGCCCCGTATGCTGCGGTGGACATCCACCAGTTGCCTTCGCCCTGGTGCCAGAGGATGCCCTTGAGTCCAACCGCATAGCCCGCTGCGCCGGCCGCCGCTACGCCCTGCCGTGTCTGCGTGAGTGCCAGCGCGGGGAGATCGAGTTCCGGGGCGGACGCTGTGCCTACATTCCAGGTCCGGGCACCCACGCTGTTGGTAAACGCGGTGGCGCCATGCGCCGCCGGAATGATGAGAACTCCGACGTTGGCGGGCTGGTATCTCAGGTACTCGCGGGCAAAGGCCGTGGCGGGGGAGATCCCTCTGGCAGTGTCGAGCATGTCCAACGGGATGGTGGCTTGCCGGAAAGTGCGTACCTTCGCACCGTACTGGAATATCCTCGCGTCCGCAGGCTTATCTGTGGTGCCGCTCGGGAGGCCACGGCCAGACATGTTCGATTGCCCTACAGCTACGAACACGTGCAGGACGGTGACCTTGTCCGCTGCCTGCTCGCGGGCGTTACGCCCGCGAGCAGGAGCGCGGAGACCGCGAGGCCGACCAGGATCCCTCGAACCCTGGCTGTTATTTTCGTCACGGACCCCACCTCCACGTCAAGCACCGATCAGCCAGCAGCGGCAACACGCCTCCGTTCGGCGGCAGGAACAGTTACCTAGCCAGCCAGGAAGATCAGTGTGGTCCGCGGACCTTTGGCTTTCCTTGAGTAGTCCGGCCCGAAGCGGCGGGGCGCGGCTCTCATCCTGGCGGGCCTTTCCGGCAGAACGGAGGATGTCACCGCGTGAGCCCGTATACGATAAGTCAATGCCTCAGACGATCCAGGTGCTCCCCGTCGATGAAATCGAACAGGGCGGCATCAACGTTCCCATCACCGAACTCGACACGGTCGAACAATTCGACCCCGCTTCGGAGCTCGGGGCCAGCAGATACAGGGCAACCCTGCCGGATGGGCTACCCCTCGAGGCACTTCTGGTCAATAAGGACTCCGACATCCTCGTTGTGAGCCTTCACGGTGCGACAGACCGCGGGAAGTATTCGATTCCGCGTTTTGAGTGGCTCAAGAGCATGCTCAAGACGGGATACAGCGCACTGTACCTGTCGGACCCGACCTTGAGCCTCCGGGACGATCTGGAGCTGGCCTGGTACACCGGATCCGCGGGATTTGACCTTTACCCGGTGTTGGCGGATTGGGCGTGCGAGGCCGCAGACGCGGTCGGGGCGAAGGGGATCATCTTCCTCGGGTCGTCCGGTGGCGGCCTGGCAGCTCTCCAGATTTCGACCTACATCCCTGGCAGCATGGCGTTGCCCTTCAGTTGCCAGACGAGCATCGCGAACTATCTCGTCGGTGGCACACTCATGGGCGCGCAGCGGAGCTACGTCGAAATCGTCATGCCTCATCTCGCACCCGCCGGCGTGTGGTCGCTGAAGCCGGACGTGGACTGGTCCGTGCCGCTGGGCGAACGATCATCTGCACTGGTCCGCTACAGCCAGCCGCAGCAGAACTTCGTCCACTATGTGCAAAACACGCGCGACTACTCGCACATGGAACAGCACTACCAGCCGTTCCGGGACGTGATCGAGTCAGGCGACAATAAGGACCGTGTCCGGTTCGACCTTTACGAGGGCCCGGAGACGCACAACCCGCCGTGGCCGGACGTCTTCCACTCCCGCCTCGACGACGCTGCTGGCTGGTTGAGGGCCACCCTCTAAACGCTGACTCGCCCCATCGCCCGAACGGCGCCTGTGGCACTGGGGGAGTCGCCGGAGGCTAGAGTGTGGGCTATGTCGCAAGCTTTACGAAGTTGTTAGGCTTGCATATCCACTCTGTTCATGATTCGGAGATATTGCCTTGGCCACGAAGCCTTCACCCCGCACGTACGACCACCGCGTTGAGGATTACGAACTGGAAGACCTCGTAACCGGCATTCAGCGCGTGCTGGATGATCACGGCGTGCTCACCATTGCCGACTACGAGGGCGTGTTGAAGGCGGCCCGCGATGAGGCGCACGCCCACTCGAGTCCCAACGATTAGGCCGCGCGTCCGCCGTTATGGCTGGCGGGCGGCAGCGGCTGCATCGTCATGGCAACTGCCGGGCGCCTCATGCCCGCGCGAGTGCAGGCCCGGCCGAATGCTTGACATCATCCCGGCGGGACCAGAGACTGCACTGTAACGTTCAAGCACCGGCGGTGTCAGCACGAAGCCCAGGAGTAAGAGTGTCGGACGACGCAGCATACGACTACGTGATTGCCGGGGGTGGCAGCGGCGGCAGCGTTCTTGCGGGCAGGCTCAGCGAAGACCCCTCAGTCCGTGTCCTGCTGCTCGAGGCGGGCAGATCCGACCGCCACCCGTTCATCCATGTCCCGGCGGGCTTCCCGATGCTCAAGGGAGGTCCGTACCAGTGGGACTACGCAAGTGTGCCGCAGAAGCACAGCAACGGCCGACGCATCCCGCTCGCCCAGGGCCGCGTGCTGGGCGGCGGGGGGTCCATCAACTCGCAGGTCTTCACGCGCGGCGTGGCCGAGGACTATGACAGCTGGGTCTCGGACTTTGGCTGCGAAGGCTGGTCCGCCGACGAGGTGGGCAGGTACTTTATCCGCTCAGAGTCAAACAGTCGGCTGTCGGCACCGCACCACGGCACCGAGGGCCCGCTCGGTGTGTCCGACCTGCTGCGTCCGCACAAGCTCTCGGCGGCCTTCGTCAAGGCGGGTCAGGAGTTCGGGCTGCCTTACAACAGCGACTTCAACGGCGCCGAGCAGTACGGCGTTGGCTTCTACCAGACCACAACGAAGAACGGCCGCCGGTGCAGCGCGGCGGTCGCCTACCTCCGGCCCGCCCGCAAGCGGCGCAACCTCACCGTTCGCGCCAACGTCACCGTCTCCAAAGTGATCATCAGCAACGGCCGGGCCGTCGGAATCCAGGCGATCGAAGGCGGCAGCGTCCGAACGTACAGCGCCAACCGCGAGGTGATTGTCTCGGCCGGGGCATTCGGTTCGCCCAAACTGCTGCAACTGTCGGGCATCGGCGACCCGGCGGACCTCGCCGCCGCCGGCATCGACACCGTCCACGCCCTGCCGGGCGTGGGCAAGAACCTGCATGACCACTGCGACGTCGATATCGTCTACGAGCTCACGGATTACCACAGCCTGGACCGGCTGAACCAGGTGCGCCCGGCCACTGTCCTGGCCGGCGTCGAGTACGTCGCTTTCCGCTCGGGTCCGTTCGCGTCCACCCTGGTCGAAGCAGGTGGCTTCAGCTACGCGAACAAGGACGAAAAGACCCCCGACCTGCAGTTCCACTTCCTGCCCGCCGCCCGGGTGGGGACGTGCGGCGCAGCCTTAAAGCCCGGTTTCGGTGCCACGTTGAACTCCTACTTCCTGCGGCCACGGAGCCGGGGAACGGTCCGCCCGGTGTCCTCTGACCCAGGCAAAGCACCGCTCATCGATCCGAACTATCTCGCCGATGATTACGACCTCGAGATGGCAATCGCCGGTGTGCAGCAGAGCCGTCAGATCATGGAGCAGTCGTCGATGGCAGCGCTGACCAAGGCTGAGCACATCGGTGACGGAAGTCCTGTGAAAACCCGCGACGAGTACGTGAACTTCGTGCGCTCCTTCGGGCGGACCTCCTACCACCCGGTCGGTACCTGCTCCATGGGCACCACCGATGAGTCCGTGGTTTCGCCGCGGCTGAAAGTCCACGGGCTGGAGGGACTGCGCGTCGTTGACTCCTCGATCATGCCCCGGCTGGTGAGTGCCAACACGCAGGCGCCAACCATCATGATCGCGGAAAAGGCCGTCGACATGATCCTCCAGGACGCCCGGTAGGACCATAACAGCCATAGGTGTCGGCCCACCTGACCTGTGCAGCAGCGAGCCCCCGGCTCTATGTGAGTCATTTCACGCTTCGACGGAGACCGGACCCTGCCGGGCCGCCGGTAGACTGGATGCTGAACGTAGAAGTTCTGCCGCCGGGTCTGCGTTCGCAGCCGGCGGCTTTTCTTTGCTCGACACAGGCGCCCGGGATGGACCGAATCCCTGCCGGCGCTAAGGTTCCGGATATCCTCCGGCAGCCGACTTCCGCATACGACGCCGTATGCGGTGGATTCTAGGAAGGTATTTCTGTGAGCCAGACGTCAGATTCTTGTCTTGATACGTGGATGGGCCGGGAGGCGCTCGCCGAGGCCATGATCCCTGTGATCGGCCGGCTGTACCGCGAGAACAACGTGGTTACCTCCATCCACGGCCGCAGCCTCATCAACAAGTCCACCATGAACATCCTCAAGGCCCACCGCTTTGCCCGCCGGATGAGCAAGGAAGAATTGCGGCTCGAAGAGACCGCCCCGCTGCTTGACGCCCTGACCAAACTGGAGCTCGGCGCCGCAGCCATCGACATTGCGCGCCTCACCGAGAAGTACCGCGTCGAGGGCAATGGCGCCACCTTGGACGAGTTCCTCCGCAAGGAACTCGCCGAGGTTGTTGGCAAACGTGGCGGCGACGACCGCACCAGCACCGACGTCGTCCTCTACGGCTTCGGACGCATCGGCCGGCTCCTGGCCCGTCTCCTGATTGAAAAGGCCGGCGGCGGGCACGGCCTGCGCCTGCGCGCCATCGTGGTCCGCCGCGGCTCGGACAACGACCTCGCCAAGCGCGCCAGCCTGCTCCGCCGCGACTCGGTCCACGGCTCCTTCGAAGGCACCATCAAGGTTGACCTCGAGAACGACACCATCACGGCCAACGGTGTCCAGATCCAGGTCATCTACTCGGACAACCCCGCGACGGTCGACTACACCGCCTATGGAATCCACGACGCCCTCGTCGTCGACAACACGGGACGCTGGCGCGACGCCGAGGGCCTGTCCCAGCACCTCCAGAGCAAGGGCGTCGCCCGGGTTCTGCTCACCGCCCCGGGCAAGGGCGAGCTGAAGAACATCGTGCACGGCATCAACCACGGCACTATCGCCGACTCGGACACGATCGTCTCGGCGGCCTCCTGCACCACCAACGCCATCACCCCGGTGCTCAAGGCGATCAACGACCGCTTCGGCGTGGTGCATGGCCACGTCGAGACGGTCCACTCCTTCACCAACGACCAGAACCTGATCGACAACTTCCACAAGGGCGACCGCCGCGGCCGCTCGGCTGCACTGAACATGGTCATCACCGAGACCGGTGCCGCCAAGGCCGTCGCCAAGGCCCTGCCCGAACTGCTGGGCAAGCTCACCGGCAGCTCCATCCGCGTCCCCACCCCGGACGTGTCGCTGGCCATCCTGAACCTGAGCCTGGAAAACGGCACCACCAAGGATGAGGTCAACGACTACCTGCGGGAAATGTCGCTGCACTCGGAGCTGCGCAAGCAGATCGACTACATCGATTCGCCCGAGGTTGTCTCCACCGACTTCGTCGGCTCGCGCCGCGCGGGCATCGTCGACGGCCTCGCCACGATCTCCAACGACAAGAACCTGGTTCTCTACGTTTGGTACGACAACGAGTTCGGCTACAGCTGCCAGGTGGTCCGCGTGATGGAGGAAATGGCCGGCGTGAACCCGCCGTCGTTCCCCGCCAAGGACGCAGCCGCAACCCTGGAGGCAGCCGGCCTGCCCGTCGAGGTCACGGCCTGACGCCACCTCCCTAGAATCTGTTCTCCGTTTCCCGGCCGGTTCCTCTGGAATCGGCCGGGAAAGGGCACCACAATGGTGCAATGGAACAGAACTCGGCTGTGGAGCACGAAACCACCCTGGAACACGCCCTGGACGTTGCCCGGCGGAATGCCAAGGAAGCCAAACGGCTTCTTGACGATGCCCGCGCCAAACATGCGGCCGGGGATGTCGACGAGGCGCGGGTCCGGCAACTCGAATCCCTTTTGGCCCTCGCCAACGAAGACCTGGTGCGCGTCACGAAAGAGAACTAGCTGGGCACCTGTCCTCCACACTGTGGATAACGCCTGCAACGGCGGAGGCCGGGCCTAGGCTTCAGGGGTGGAAAGAATCCAGCCCGCCTCAGGACACAGCGGATCCCGGCACCCTGCCCGGGCGCCCGCGTGACGCTCACGTGGCGGGACTTTCGGCGGGAACGACGGCGGTCCCGCCAGGCGTGGGGACTGCTGGCCGCCGCGGCACTCGCCGTCGTCGCCGGTCTCGGCTGGTTCTTCACCGTCGGGCAGTTTGCCGCTGTCGAACCGCCCGCCGGCGGACCCCGCGAGGCTCCGGTGCTGGCAGCCGGCTGGATGAAGCCTGTCCCCGCGGTGCGGCCTGTTCCCCGGGGCCCCGCCGCGGCGCTGCTGGACACGCTGCCGGTCAAGGGCCGGGCGGGCCTGGACAACTACGACCGCAGCGCTTTCGGCCAGGCGTGGTTGGACGTGGACCGCAACGGCTGCGACACCCGCAACGACATCCTGCGCCGCGATCTGTCGGGCGCCGAGTTCACCGAAAATTCCAGCTGCCGGGTGGCCGGCGGAACGTTCCGGGAACCCTACACCGGCCGCCAGCTCACTTTCCGCAGGGGAGCCGGGAGCAGCACGGCGGTGCAGATCGATCACGTTGTGGCGCTCGGGGATGCCTGGCAGAAGGGCGCCCAGCAGTTGACCGCCGGACAACGCGAGCATCTGGCCAACGATCCGCTGAACCTGATCGCCGCGGACGGTCCTGCCAACGAGGAGAAGAGCGCCTCCGACGCCGCCACTTGGCTTCCCCCGAACAAGGCCTTCCGCTGCCACTATGTTGCCCGGCAGATCTCCGTCAAGGCCGCCTACCGGCTGTGGGTCACGCCCGCGGAGAAGGACGCGATGCACAGGGTCCTCGCCTCCTGCCCAGGGCAGCAGACGGTTGTCGCGCCTGCTCAGTAGATTCTCACAGCCGATTGATACCGGGGGACCGGACGACGGCCTTGGTCCCCTAGATGACGAGCCTGACAGGGCCCGCGGTCGCCGGGCCGCCGCACGCTTCGCTGCCGTCCACCCGGGTCCAGCCCAGCTCCACCTCGCGCCGGGCCAGGACGCTGCCGTCGGCGGCGCCATCCAGGGACACGGTGAGCGAGTTGAACCACGCAATGGCAGGTCAGGCGATGGGCGCCTCGCTGGAGCAGCCCGCCGTTGCAACGGCTAGCAGCAGCGCGGCCGCCAGCCTGGCCGGTCGGGCCGTCACTGTCCGCCGCTCCCGTCCAGGGCCTGCGCGGTGAGTTGCGCCTCCAGCCGTTCGACGTCGTCGCGCCGGCAGAGTTCGGTGGCCTGCGTCGTCACCGTGGCGCTCCCGGCGGCGACGGCGGCCCGGAGCGCTTCCTCAATCGTGCGGCCCTGGGCGAGGCGGAGCACAAAGGCGGCCAGGAAACTGTCGCCGGCCCCGACGGTGCTTCGAACCTGCACCTCCGGCACGGCCAGCCGCAGAACCCCGGATTTCGAGGCGAGCACGGCACCTTCGCCGCCCAGGGTCAGGGCGACATGTTCCGCTGAACCGTCTGCAACCAGCGCCGCGGCAGCCTCGACCTGGCTTTCATCGCTTTGCAGCGTCGTTCCAAAGTGCAGTCCCAGCTCCCGCCGGCTCGGCTTGACCAGGAAAACCCCCTCGGCGAGTGCTTCGGACAGGGCGGGTCCCGAGGCGTCCACGATGCAGTGTGCGTCGTGCAGCCGCGCCAGCCGCGCCACCTGGGCGTAGAAATCGTCGGGAACCCCTGGCGGAAGGCTTCCGCTGGCCACGACGTAGCCGCCCACGGGAATCGAATCCGCCACGAGCGCCAGGCACAGGCGCCACTCGGGCTCGCTCAACTCCGGGCCCTGAAGCACGAAGCGGAACTGCTTGCCCGTCGTCGTCTCATCGACCGTAAAGTCCTCGCGGGTACTGCCTTGGATCGGCACGGCCAGCGTGGGGACGCGTTCGGCTTCGATGAGCCGGCGGTACGCCTCGCCGGTGGGCCCGCCGGCGGTGTAGACCGCCAGGGTCCGGCCACCGAGGCGCTGCACCACCCGGGACACGTTCACCCCGCCGCCGCCCGGGTCGAGGCGGCTGGCGCCGCAGCGCAGCTTGTGGCCGCTGATGACCTGCTCCGTTGCGGTGCTGACATCCAGTGCGGGGTTTACAGTGAGCGTGAGGATGGGCTGCATCGCCGTCGGTCTGGGGGCTTCCATGGCCCAAGCATAGGAGCAGTGCGCTGCCGGTGTCCCCGGCAGGACGACCCCTTGTGGGCGGTTGGCCGCTCCGCGAGAATAGGCGCGGCAGGACTGGCGATGCGAAAGTCCGCCGCGACGAGTGGAACGGGAACCATGGCACATCGCACGGACGGCTCCGGCAAGCCCGGCTCCGGCAACGAAAAGCCCGGACGGAAAGGCGCCAAGGGGAACGCCCCGCAACGCCCGGAGAGGTTGCCCCTGAGCGTTTATGAGGCCGAACTCTTCCGGCTCCAGGCCGAGCTCGTCGCGCTGCAGGAATGGGTCCGCAGCACGGGGGCGCGAGTGCTGGTGATCTTTGAGGGGCGCGACGCCGCCGGCAAGGGCAGCGCGATCAAGCGGCTGACCGAGTACCTGAACCCGCGTGTTGCCCGCATCGTGGCGCTGCCGGCCCCGACCGAGCGGCAGCGGGGTGAATGGTATTTCCAGCGCTACGTGCAGCATCTGCCCGCCGCGGGGGAGATCGTCCTGATGGACCGCTCCTGGTACAACCGGGCCGGCGTCGAACATGTGATGGGATTCTGCACGCCCGCGGAACACAAACGCTTCATGGCCCAGTGCCCGGTCTTCGAACGCCTCCTGGTCCAGGACGGCATCCTGATGTTCAAATACTGGTTTTCGATCAGCCACGCGGAACAGGAACGGCGCTTCAAGTCCCGGCTGGATGATCCCATGCGGCAATGGAAGCTCTCCCCGATGGACCGGGAGGCGATCCTCCGCTGGGAGGACTACTCCCGGGCCAAGGACGACATGTTCATGCAGACCGACACTGCCGAATCGCCCTGGTATGTGGTCGAGGCAGAGGATAAACGCCGGGCCCGGATCAACATGATCGCCCATCTGCTCTCCAGCATTGACTACACCGAAGTCCGGACGGAGCAGGTGACGTTGCCCGAAAGGCCCAAGGCCGTCAACTACACGCGCCCTCCGCGGGAGTTGTTCCGGTACGTTCCGGATCACGCCTCGATCCTGCAGAAACCGGCCGATGGGTAGCCGGGACGGAACATTCCTCCGCCGGGCCGTGCCTCCCGCGGTCCGGGGCGGGTAGGGTACCGGCATGGACATCATCCTGGTTCCCGGATTCTGGTTGGACGCCTCCTCATGGGAGGAGGTGACTCCGCCGCTCACCGCCGCCGGCCATCAGGTCCACCCGCTGACCCTGCCCGGGCTGGAATCGGCCGACGCGCCGCGGGCCGGCATTGGTCTGCGCACCCACATCGACGCCGTGGTGGCGAAGATCGACGATTTCGATGCCCCGGTGGTCCTGGTGGGCCATTCGGGCGGGGGAGCCATCATTCACGGCGCCGTCGACGCCCGCCCGGACCGGGTGGCGCGGGCCATCTACGTTGACAGCGGCCCCCTCGGCGACGGCGGCGTCATCAACGACGACCTGCCGGAGGACGGCGACGACGTGCCGCTCCCGCCCTGGGAACTCTTCGAGGATGAAGACCTCACCGACCTCGACGAGGAGCTGCGGGCGATGTTCCGGGCCCGTGCCATCCCGCAGCCCAAGGGGGTTGCCCAGGACCGGCAGCGGCTGCACGACGAGCGCCGCTATGACGTCCCCGCGACCGTCATAGCCTGCGAGTTCCCGTCCGCCATGCTCATCGAAATGATCGGGGCCGGCCACCCGTACGTCGCGGAGCTCGGGCGCGTCCGCGACGTCGACTACGTCGACCTGCCCACCGGTCACTGGCCGCAGTTCACCCGGCCGGCCGAACTGGGGGCGGCGATCCTCGCCGCCGTCGACCGGGAGGGGTAGGCGGGAGGAGCAAACCGGGGCCCTAGTGCCCGAAGGGGTCCGGGTCCACGCCCGGCATCCACGTCAGCCCGGGGACGCCCCAGCCGCTCTTCTTGGCCTGTTTCATCGCCTTGCGGGCGTAGCGGTCGATCAGCCGGTTGACGTAGAGCTTGCCGTCCAGATGGTCGTATTCGTGCTGGATCACCCGGGCAAACCAGCCCGTCGCCTCGAAGTCGACCGGCTTGCCGTCGCCGTCGAAGCCCTGCACCCGGGCCCACTCCGCGCGCTTGAGCGGGTACTGCCCGCCGGGGAAGGACAGGCACCCTTCCTCCTCCTCGTCCGGATCCGGCAGCGCGCCGGAAATCTTGGAGAGGGTCAGCACCGGGTTGACGACGGCGCCGGACGGCGGGGCGCCGTCGTCGTTGTCGTATTTGTAGATGAACAGCCGTTTGCCCACCCCGACCTGGGGCGCGGCGAGACCGACGCCGTTGGCGGCGTCGTTGGTCTCGAACATGTCGGCGATCAGGGTCCGGAGCTCGTCGTCGAAGACTTCAACCTCGGCGGCCCGGCGGTGCAGTACGGGCTCGCCCCAGATCGTGATGGGCAGAACGGTCATGTCAGTGAAGTTCCTCTGGTGCTGTGGTGAGCGGCGGGTCAGTCGGCGATGGTGCGGCCGACGACGTCGCGCATGATTTCGTTGGTGCCGCCGAAGATGGTCAGCAGCCGGGCCGCCAGGAAGGCCTGTGCCACGGGGTATTCCAGGATGTAGCCGTAGCCGCCGTGCAGCTGGAGGCAGCGGTCGGTGACGGACTTGGCGCGCTCAGACGCCCAGAGCTTCGCGCGGGCGGCGGCAGCGGCGTCGAGCTCGCCGGCGTTGAAGGCCCGGATGGCCTGGTCCACGTAGGTTTCCGTGACCTCGACCTCGGTGAGGATGTCCGCGAGTTCGAAACGGCTGTTCTGGAAGTCGATGATCCGCTCCCCGAAGGCGTTGCGGTCCTTCGTGTAGCTGACGGTCTCCTCATAGATGGCGCGGACGACGGCGGAGCTTGCCACCGCGATCGCGAGCCGGCCCTGGGGGAGCTGCTCGGCGGCGTACTGCAGGCCCTTGCCCTCCTCGCCGACGAGGTCCGCGTGCGGCACCCGGACGTTGTCGAAGAACAGTTCCGCGGTGTCCGAGGCCTTGAGGCCCATCTTGTCCAGCTGATTGCCGGTGTTGTAGCCCTCGCCCTTGCCGACCATGAACAGGGAGAAGGAGTCGTGGTTCCCGCGGCCGGCGCTTCCGTCTGTGCGGGCCAGGACCAGGGAGGCGTCGCCGGAAATGCCGTTGCCGATGAAGGTCTTCTGGCCGCTGATCAGCCAGTCGTCGCCGTCGCGCACCGCCTTGGTGCGGATGCCGCGGAGGTCCGAACCCGCGCCGGGCTCGGTCCAGGCGATCGAGGTGACCGTCTCGCCCGAGACCATGCCGGGAAGCCAGCGGCCCTTGAGGTCCTCGGAGCCGTAGGCCAGCAGGTGGGGGAGGACCATGTCATCGTGCAGGTGGAAGGCCAAGCCCACCGCGAGGTGGTTGCTCTTGGCGAACTCCTCGTCCAGCACGGCGCGGAAGCGGTAGTCGTCCATGCCCATGCCGCCGAATTCCTCCGGAACGGCCAGGCCCAGCAGGCCCTGCTCGCCGGCCGCCGTCCACAGCTCGCGGGACATCATGTGGTCCTGGTCCCACTGGGCGTAATACGGTGCCACGGCGCGCGCATTGAACTCGGCAGCCATCTCACGGAACATCTCGTGGTCTTCGTCAAAAAGCGTGCGCTTCAAAGCGTTTCCTTCCGTTCACAGTCCGTGGGGCGGACAACTGCGCAGACAACAAAGGCCGCACCGGATATCCGGTACGGCCTTCGTCTAAGGTCGGACAATTACTGCCGTCCTTCATGAGGGTGAGCGACGGGGGTTGAACCCGCGACCTCCTGGACCACAACCAGGCGCTCTGCCAACTGAGCTACGCCCACCATGTGCCCTGCCATGCCTTCCGGCGAACCGGCTGGCTGAAAAGGCAACGACAAATAGCTTACCTGCTCTTCGGGGGTGCTTTTGCCACTTTTCGGGTTTTCACCTAAATTTTCCGCAAACGTGGCGCAGATTACTCCCGGAGGCCGGCTGCGGGGCCGGCCCGGGCGCTACGGCGCCGGCGTCCCGGAGGACGCCTCCGCCGCTGCCGGGTCCTCCGCCGCGCCCATCACTTTCCGGGCGATCCGCTGCGCCGTGGCACTGTCCGGACCGGGCGCGGGGACGAAGACGGCCTCGCGGTAGTAGCGCAGCTCGTCGATGGAGTCCTGGATGTCGCCGAGGGCCCGGTGGCCGCCGAGCTTGGCGGGGGACTGGAAGTAGGCCCGGGCGTACCAGCGCCGGGACAGCTCCTTGATTGTGCTCACATCGATGACCCGGTAGTGCAGGTGCTCCACGAGGTCGGGCATGTCCCGGACCAGGAAGACCCGATCGGTTCCCACCGAGTTGCCGCCCAGCGGGGCCTTCTTGGGGTCCGGCACCCACTTCTTGATGTAGTCCAGGACGATGGTCTGGGCCTCCGCCATGGTCTTGCCGTGGGGGAGCTCGGCCAGCAGCCCGGAGCGGGTGTGCATGTCGCGCACGAAGTCGTTCATCTGCGCCAGCGCGGCGTCATCGGGCTTAATGACGACGTCGACCCCGTCACCGAGGATATTGAGCTCCGAGTCCGTCACCAGCGCGGCCACCTCGATGAGGGCGTCGTTGATGGTGTCCAGGCCGGTCATTTCGCAGTCGATCCAGACGATGCGTTCATTAGATATAGGCACGGGCCCAGCCTACCGTTTCGTCGCCGCTGGGCGGTCCGATGCTAGGATTTCGGGTACGCGGGCGTCGAATTTTTTCGTCATCGCGGCGTGCCCCGGGCCGGTTCAAGCGGCCGGCAGCGGGTGCTGATGAGCCCCACAACAGATTGGACGATCCTGAGATGACGGTGCCTGTGCCTGCGGCGGGGAAAACGGCTGCCGGCACGTCCCCGGCGGCAGCAGCCGCTGATGTGGACAATGCCCGTTCACCGCTGCTGGCGGGATTCGTCGGATCTCTCTTTATGGCGATCGGTTCCCTCGGCGTGGGCTGGCTCGCTCCGGCTTCCGAGCTCCGCCGCATCCCGCTCTTCATCTGGATGCGCACCGAGGCCATCGGTGTCGCCCTGTGCATTGTGCTGCTCGCCGTCGGCGGGATGCTGCTCGTCCGCTCCTGGCTCAGGCTCGGCCAGCGCGTGCGCGTCTGGGGAGCGGAGGCCCGCAAGGCCACACTGCAGGCGGTGGTCCTGTGGGGGCTGCCCCTGATGTTCTCCGTGCCGCTGTTCAGCCGCGACGTGTACGCCTATATCGGGCAGGGCCGGCTGATGGTGGAGGGCTTCAACCCGTACGAAAACGGAATCTCCGCGCTGTCGAACTATTTCCAGCTTGGCGCCGACAAGATGTGGACCGAGGCGCCGGTGCCGTACGGACAGCTCTTCCTCTGGATCGAGCAGTTCGTCGTCTGGTCCACCAACGTGCACCCGGAAGCCAGCATCATGCTGTTCCGCCTCGCCGCGCTGGTGGGGATCGTGCTGTGCATCATCTACGTGCCGAAGCTCGCCGAACTGCACGGCGTCAACCCGCACCGCGCCCTGTGGCTGACCGCCGCCAACCCGCTCTTCCTCACGAACTTCATCGCCAGCGTCCACAACGACGCCCTCATGATCGGCCTGGCCCTGGCCGGGCTGTACTACTGCGCCACCCGGCGGGTCATCCTCGGCCTGGTCCTGGTGACCCTGTCCATCTCGGTCAAGCCCATCACCATCGTCTTCCTGCCCTTTATCGGCCTCCTCTGGGCAGGACAGGGCGCCAGCTGGCCGCGGAAGTTCGTTTTCTGGGGGCTCACCGCAGGGATCAGCCTGGCCCTCCTGTACGCCATGAGCATGGTCAACGGTTTCGGCTTCGGCTGGATCAACGGCCTTTCCGCCCCGGGCAGCATCTGGATCTGGTACGCCCCGGTCGGGCTGCTGGGCCTGGTGGTCGCTTCCATCTTCAACGCGTTCGGACTCGACGGCTGGGGACTGGCGAAGTGGGTGTACGACGCCGGGAAGCTGCTGGCGGTCGGCATCATCGCCTGGCAGATCTTCCGCGGCGACTACGACCGGCTGATCCGCCGCCTGACGCTGGCGTTCGCCGCCGTCGTCGTCCTGGCCCCGATGATCCAGTCCTGGTACGTCGTCTGGCTCATCCCGCTCTTCGCCGTCACCGGCATCCGCGACGACTGGCAGGTCAAGGCCCTGTACTTCATCGTGTCGTTCTTTATGGTGTACGCGATCTCGGACCAGCTGGAAGTGTTCCCTTATCTGCAGACCGCGGATCTCGGCCTGGCCCTGGCCCTGGCCCGCAACGCCGCCGCGATCATTGCCCTGCTGTTCGCCCTCTACCTGATCTTCCTCGACCCCAAGACCAAGCTGCTTTTCAGCAAGTCCGAGGAACCAGTCACCACGCGCCCGGTCATCTGAGTTTCCGCAGGGCCTCCCGGCGGGAGAGCGGGCTCAGCGCCCCGCCGTGCCGGGCCGCGAAGTCCCGGACCCAGTCCGGATCCGTGGCGGCGTAGTCACGCAGGGCCCAGCCAATAGCCTTCCGGATGAAGAACCCGGGGTCGGCCAGGTTCGGTTCGATGACGGCTGCGAGCAGGGCAGGGTCCGTCGCGGATTTGGCGCCCAGCTGGGCCGTGATCGCGGCCCTCCGGATCCAGGGGTCCGCGTCGGTGCTCCAGCGGCGGAGCACGCTGGACATGTCCTCCCGGTGCCTCTGCAGCAGCTCGCAGAGCCGGTGCGAGACCCCGTCGACCAGGTCCCACCAGGCGCCGCTGCGGATGATTTCCTCGTACAGCGGCAGCATGCCCAGCTCACCGGCGGCCAGCCGCAGGCCCGTGAGGTCGATCGCCGCGTAGCGTTCCTCCCGCCAGCCGGCGCCGCGCCACAGCTCCAGCACGGTGGACTGCAGTTCCTGCAGGGAACCGGGAGGCAACTCCCTGGCGGCGGCCTTCACGATCCGCCGGACCTCCGGAACCCGGACGCCCAGCGAGGGCATTTCGGACTTCAGGTAGGCCTGCGCCCCCGCGGCACGGGCCGGGTCGGCGGCAGCCCGCAGCCTCGATCGGATCGCGGACATCAGTTCAGCGTTGGCCATGGGGCAACTTTAGCCACGCCCCGGCTGGCCCTAGAGTTGAAGGCATGTCGATGATCAAGAGCCCCGCCGAGATTGCCCTGATGCGCGAAGCCGGCAGGGTGGTGGCCAACACGCTGGAGCGTGTCCGGGAGGCGGCCGCCGTCGACGTGTCCCTGAAGGAACTGGACGAGCTGGCCGCGGCCACGATTGCGGCCGCCGGAGCGACGCCGGCCTTCCTGAACTACCAGCCGCGGTGGGCCTCGGTGCCCTTTCCCGGGGTGATCTGCACGTCGGTCAATGACGCCGTGGTGCACGGCATCCCCAACGACTACCGGCTCCAGGACGGCGATCTCCTCAGCGTGGACTGCGGGGCGTTCCTCGAAGGCTGGTGCGGTGACGCGGCCATCAGCTTCATCGTGGGCACGGCCGACCCGGTGGACCAGGCCCTGATCGACGCCACCGACGCGGCCCTGGCCCGCGGCATCGAGGCGGCCCGGATCGGCAACAAGATGGGGGACCTGGGCTACGCGATCGGCGGGGCATCACGCCGTGCCGGCTACGGGCTGCTGGCGGACCACGGCGGCCACGGGATCGGCAAGACCATGCACGCCGAGCCGCACGTTCCCAACGACGGCCGGCCCGGCCGCGGCATCAAGCTGACCGAAGGGCTGGTCATCGCGATCGAGCCGATGCTCATCCTTGGCGGCAAGGACGACTACTTCCACGACGACGACGAGTGGACCCTCCGCTCGGCCAACGGCCGGCGCGCAGCCCACAGCGAGCACACCGTGGCCATCACGAAGGACGGGCCGGTCATCCTGACCCTGCCTTAGGGGACGGTGGCGGTGCCCTGCTGGGGCGCCGTCAGGCGGACCACCGCACGGCCGGGCACCGCGTCGCTGACCACTTCGAAACCGGCCGCCAGGAACAGGCCCAGGGTGCCGTGATACAGGTCGGCCGGGCCGGCTTTGGGCCGCTGCGCGGGATCGACCGGATAACCTTCCACCACCGTGGCGCCGTGGGCGAAGGCGTGCTCAACGGCGGCGGCCAGCAGCGCCCGGGCCACTCCGGTCCGCCGCTGGCCGGGGGAGACCACAAAACAACTCACGGACCACAGTTGCTGCCCGCCGGGATCCCGGACCGCCCCGGGAGCTGCCGTTGTCAGAACCTTCGAGCGCAGGATCCGGGGATAGCAGCCGCGGGGCTCGACGGCGCACCAGCCCACCGGAGTCCCGCCGCGGAAGGCCAGCACCCCCGGGGCCGGGCTGCCGCCGTCGAACTTGGCCCGTAGCTGGACTTTCCGCTGCTCCGGGGTCGACGCCGACCATTCCGGTCCGGTGAGGGCGAAGAAGCGGCACCAGCACCGGGACGGCTCGCCGCGGACGCCGAAGAGACGTTCGACGTCGGGCCAGTCCGCCGCAGCAGTGGTCGGGGCTTCCTGCCCGCGGGGGTCCGCACCATCCATGGAACGAGGTTAGCTCCTGCCGGTGTCAGCGCGGGCGCGACCCCGTGCCGGCCTGGCGGCTGACGCGCTGGCGGTGTGCGGCGAGCCGCAGCTGGATGATGCGGGCGGCTCCGGCGATGGCGACCAGCACGCCGCCGCCGACGGCCGCGATGAACAGGGCAATTCCCAGCGGAACCGAGCCCTGGAGGCCAAAGAACTTCACCTGCACGTATTCCTGGTTCTGCAGGATGAAGGCGATGAGCAGGATCAGCACCACCAGGGCGCAGGCAACCGCGGCCCACACCATCCCGGCGCGGGTCACCTGTCGCGGTTCCGGGGCAGGGGCAGGCGCCGGCGGTTCAGGCTCGGCGCGGGGAGGTTCCTCGGGCTGGACCGGCGTTGCGGCCGCCGGAGCCCCGGAAACAAGTTCGGTGCCGCCCGCCGGAGCCCCGGAAACAAGTTCGGTGCCGCCCGCCGGAACGCCGGGGTACTGGTCAGCGTCGCTGGGGTACCGGGTGGGCAAAGCACCATTGGGACCGTTGGGATCGTGGGGGTCAAATCCGCGGGGTGTTTGGGTCATGGCGGCCGTACCTTTCAGTTGCGGGCAGGCGCACAGGCTGTCCCTGCTGTCCTGCCTGTCCCCTCCATACTAAGTGTGCTGATGGCTGATGGGTGGCCATGCGGACGGAGGGCGCGCTGCAGCAGATTGTGGGCGGCGCGTACGGGCTGTTGGCACGGGGCCGACGACGGTATAGCGTCGCAGCCAAGGGATGCCTGGTGGAGGAGGCGCTGCCGTGAGCATTGTCGACAACGCGGTGTACGTAAACGGTTACCGGACCGCGGACCCGGAGAGCCTGGACGAGACGTACTTCATCCTCCGGCAGCGCCAGGGCATGGCCTGGATCGGGCTCTACCGGCCCGACGCGGTAGAACTGCTGTCCGTGGCAGAGGAATTCGACCTGAACCACCTGGCCGTGGACGATGCGCTCGCCGGCCATCAGCGGGCAAAGCTGGAACACTACGGCGAAACGCTGTTCCTGGTCCTTCGCCCGGCCCGCTACCTCGACGACCTGGAAAAGGTCGAGTTCGGCGAAATCCATGTCTTCCGCGGAGCGGACTTCGTGGTCACCGTCCGCCGGGCGGAATCACCGGACCTCGCCAAAGTCCGCCGCCGGATGGAATCCCAGCCTGAGTTCCTGGCGCTCGGTCCGGACGTCGTGCTCTACGCGATCCTGGACCAGGTCGTGGATGAGTACGAGCCGGTCGCTGCCGGCCTGGAAAACGACGTCGACGAAATCGAGGACGAGCTGTTCGCCGCGGACCCGGGCGTGTCCCGCCGGATCTATGAGCTCTCCCGCCAGGTCATTATGTTCCAGCGGGCGACGGCGCCCCTGACCACAATCCTGCAGTCCCTGATGGCCGAGGCGCCGGGCCACCAGCCCCGCCCCGAGTTGCAGGACCACTACCGTGACGTCCTGGACCATGTGCTGCGGCTCAGTGAGCGGGTCGCGGCTTTCCGCGCGCTGCTGCAAAATGCGCTGGCAGTTAATGCCGCGCTCGTGGCGCAGCGGCAGAATGACGAAATGCGCCTGCTGACGGAGTCGAGCTTTGCCCAGAACGAGCAGGTCAAACGGATCTCCGCGTGGGCAGCCATCCTGTTCGCGCCGACGCTGATCGGCACCATCTATGGGATGAATTTCCGCAGCATGCCGGAACTCGACTGGGTCTTCGGCTACCCGATGGCGTTGGGCCTGATGATCGGCATGGGCGTATTGCTCTACTGGACGTTCAAGCGCAACAAATGGATCTAGCGGGCGCTGCGTGTGTGCACTGGCCTGCCGGGATCACGGTTCTGGCCTGCGGAATGTTCCGGCAGGCCAGAGCCGCACTCTGGTGCCCCAGGAGGGAATCGAACCCCCGACCGGCGGATTAGAAGGCCGCTGCTCTATCCCCTGAGCTACTGGGGCGTACAGGCGTACCCGCCCGGCTGCTGCCGGGCTACGCCTCAAAAAGCTTACCGTGCCCGGCGGCTGTCCGCTGTCAGGACCCCCACGGCGCGCGACCCCGGGCCCGGGCACCTGCCCGGACACCTGCCTGCCGTTCGGGGCCGCTTACGCTCCGGGTTTTCCACATGGCACGCCGGGCCTCTCGCGGAGAGCCGCCTCCGGCGCGAAGCTGAAGGAGCCTTCTAGGGCACGACATTTCGAGACAGGACATGAGCATGAGCGACATCATCACGGTCCGTGGCTTCGTCGCCACGGAGCCCAAGAGTTCGACGACGCCCGGGGGTGTGGCGACGGCGAACTTCCGGCTGGGTTCCACCGAACGGCGCTTCGACCGCGCCACGAACGCCTGGATTGACGGGAACACCAACTGGTTCAAGGTCCAGGGCTACCGGCAATTGGCCGGAAACATCGGATGCAGCGTCAAGAAGGGCCAAAAGGTCATCGTCGTCGGACGGCTCAAGTTGAGGAGCTGGGAACATGACGGCCGGATCTATCACTCGGCTGAAATCGACGCCGACTCCGTTGGCCACGACCTCACGTGGGGTTCCGCCAACTTCATCCGCACGGCCGCCACCGGTCCGCAGTCCGCTGCCGGCCCGTCGGGCCCGGCGGCGCTCCCGCCGGACGGCAACGGTGAGGGGAGCGAGGAGGGCAACCAGGACTATGAGGGGAACAACGACGACGACGTACCCGCCCCGCACGGCATCTTTGTCGACGACATCAGCGGCGAAGAGGAGGAGTTCGATGAGGAAACGGGCGAACTGAAAGGGGCGGCCGCCTGAATGGCCAGCGCCGGCGTCACGCCCCGTGGGGCCGGCACCGGTCCGCGGCAGGAAGTGGATGGGGACGGCATGAATGTGAGTTATCCCGGCGGAACCACTAGATTTGTAGGCATGGCGGAATTTATCTACACAATGACCAAGGCCCGCAAGGCCGTTGGCGAAAAACTTATCCTCGATGACGTAAGCATGTCCTTCTTCCCGGGGGCCAAGATTGGCGTCGTCGGCCCGAATGGTGCAGGTAAGTCCACCATTCTCAAGATCATGGCCGGACTGGACACTCCCTCAAACGGCGAGGCCCGGCTCAGCCCCGGCTACACGGTCGGCATCCTGCTGCAGGAACCGCCGCTGAACGAGGACAAGACCGTCCTGGGCAATGTCCAGGAAGGTGTCGGCGAGATCATCGGCAAGATCCAGCGCTTCAACGAGATCTCCGAAGAGATGGCCAGCCCCGACGCTGACTACGATGTCCTCCTGGAGGAAATGGGCCAGCTGCAGGAAGCGATCGACGCCGCCGATGCCTGGGATCTCGATTCCCAGCTCGAGCAGGCCATGGACGCCCTCCGCTGCCCGCCGCCGGAAGCCGACGTCACCCTGCTCTCCGGTGGTGAGCGCCGCCGCGTCGCCCTCTGCAAGCTCCTGCTCCAGAAGCCGGACCTGCTGCTCCTCGACGAGCCCACCAACCACCTCGACGCCGAGAGCGTGCTCTGGCTCGAGCAGCACCTCTCCAGCTACCCGGGCGCCGTCCTCGCGGTCACCCACGACCGGTACTTCCTCGACCACGTTGCCGAGTGGATCGCCGAAGTGGACCGCGGGCACCTGTACCCGTACGAGGGCAATTACTCCACGTACCTCGAGAAGAAGCGCGCCCGCCTGGAAGTCCAGGGCAAGAAGGACGCCAAGCAGGCCAAGCGCCTCACCGAGGAACTCGAGTGGGTCCGTTCCAACGCCAAGGGCCGCCAGACCAAGTCCAAGGCCCGTCTGGCCCGCTACGAGGAAATGGCTGCCGAAGCCGACCGCACCCGCAAGCTGGACTTCGAAGAGATCCAGATCCCGCCGGGACCGCGCCTGGGCGGCCTCGTCCTGGAGGCGAAGAACCTGCAGAAGGGTTTCGAGGACCGCACCCTGATCGACGGGCTGTCCTTCACCCTGCCGCGTAACGGCATCGTCGGCGTCATCGGCCCGAACGGCGTCGGCAAGACCACCCTGTTCAAGACCATCGTCGGGCTCGAGCCCCTCGACGGCGGCGAGCTGAAGATCGGTGACTCCGTCAAGATCTCCTACGCGGACCAGAGCCGCGGCGGCATCGACCCGAACAAGACCCTCTGGGAAGTTGTCTCGGACGGCCTCGACTACATCCAGGTCGGCCACGTCGAAATGCCGTCCCGCGCCTACGTCGCCGCCTTCGGCTTCAAGGGCCCGGACCAGCAGAAGAAGGCCGGGGTGCTCTCCGGTGGTGAGCGCAACCGCCTGAACCTCGCGCTGACCCTCAAGCAGGGCGGAAACCTGCTGCTCCTCGATGAGCCGACTAACGACCTCGACGTCGAAACGCTCAGCAGCCTCGAAAACGCCCTGCTCGAATTCCCGGGCTGCGCCGTCGTGGTCTCGCACGACCGCTGGTTCCTGGACCGGGTGGCCACCCACATCCTCGCCTACGAAGGCGACGAGGAGAACCCCTCGAAGTGGTACTGGTTCGAGGGCAACTTCGAATCCTACGAGGAGAACAAGGTCGAGCGCCTGGGCCCGGATGCAGCCAAGCCGCACCGCGTGACCCACCGCCGCCTCACCCGCGACTAAGCCCGCAGGGCACACAGCGGAACAGGAAGGCCGGTTCCCCACTGGGGAGCCGGCCTTTTGCCTGTCACCTGCAAGCAGGGTCCGGGGCGTGCCGGATCAGCCGCGGTCGGCCTTGCGCATCTGGTGCTGCAGGACCTTGGACTGGACGGCGCCCCTGACCTTGTTCTTGAGGTCCGTCGGAACCCGGATCATGCCTTCCTGCGCCACGGTGGCCACGTGCAGTCCGTCGCGGCTGAAGATCCTGCCCGTCGCCAGCCCGCGGGCGCCCTGGGCGCTGGGGGACTCCTGGACGTACAGCAGCCACTCGTCCACCCGGACCGGCCGGTGCCACCACATGGCGTGGTCCAGGCTCGCCACCGACATGCCCGGGGTGATCCAGCTCATCCCGTGCTTGCGGAGGATGGACTCCAGGATGGTGTAGTCGCTGGCGTAGGCCAGGGCGGCGCGGTGCAGCTCCGGATCGTCCGGCATAGGCCCGAATGTCTTCATCCAGACGGCATTGCGCGGTTCCTTGCCGCCCTTGGCCGAGACATACAGGGCCGGGTCGACGTGCCGGATGTCGAAGGGCCGCTCGTAGGCCCAGTGGCGTGCCACGGGGTGGTCGTACTTGCCCAGCAGGTCCGCCGTGCTGGGCAGCGACTCCGGCCCGGGGATGCCGGCCGGCATCTCGGACTGGTGCTCGATGCCCTCGTCCGCGTCCTGGAATGAGGCGATCATGGACAGGATGGGCATGCCCTCCTGGTACGCGTGGACGCGCCGCGCCGAAAACGAGCGGCCGTCCCGGAGCCGCTGCACGCCGAAGGTGATCGGCTTGTTGGCGTCCCCCGGGCGCAGGAAGTATCCGTGCATGGAGTGCACGCCCCGCCCCTCGGGCACCGTCCGGCTCCCGGCGATCAGCGACTGGGCAAGGACCTGGCCGCCGAAGACGCGGTGCCGGGGCTGCTGCTGCGAGGGACCCATAAAGATGTCCTCATCCGTCCTGGCGCCCTCCAGCTCACCGAGGTTCAGCAGTTGGAGGAGCGAGGAGGTGGGGTCCTGCGTTGGCGGCCCCTGCAATCCGGCTTCGGCTTCAGTCATGGTTCGACTCTAGACGTCCCTCCGGCACCGCCCCAAAGAGGCACAGCCGGTAGAGTCGATATTGTGTCTGACGTCCTAACCCAGCCCCTGCAGTTCACCGATCCCCGCGACCTCGCCGATCTGCGCACCTTCGCCACCCGTGCCAGGTCCATCGACGACGGCGCCATCCGCCTCCAGGCGTCCGGGCCGGTGCTCGCCGCTTACGTGTGTGTGCTGCGGCCGCGGCTGCTGGGGGAAGCGACACCGACGATCCTCGGGCTGCGGACCATGGCCCTGGCGCAGCCGGCGGACACTGACGTCACCGTCCCGATCTCCGCGGTGCTGGACCGGCTGGCCCGCGCGGGGGAGAACGACGTCGAACTGCCGGTGCCGCCGGTGACCGTCACCGAATCCTGGGCCGGCGTCGGTGCGCCCCGCACCGGTTGGGAAGCCGTGGCCACGCTGCAGGACGCCGCGCTGCGCCGGTCCGCCGAAGCCGGCATCACCGAGATCGCCGCCATCATCCCGGACAAACCCGGCGCGCTGATCGTCAACAACGCCCGCGCCACGGTGTGGGGGCGGGAACTGCCGGGCGCCGGGGGGCTCCCGCTGGGTGCCGCCTTCGCGGCCCTCACCCTCGGCTTCCTGGCCGACGGCGAACAGCAGCTCTACCGGGCCGGACGCTGGTTCCGGCTCAGCGGAGCCCGCGGGCACGTCCTGGCCCGCACCGGTACGGGACTTTAGGTCCTTAGGCAGGGGCGGCCGGCCTGACAAACTTGGCGCATGAGCGGCGTACCGGTGCTGGATCCCCCCGTCGAGCGGCACCTCGGCTTCAATGACGCGCTGCATCCGGACCGCAGCTGGATCCGCCTGCTCCGCTTGGCGGTGGGCGCGATTGTGCTTGTTGCCCTCGTCCAAAAGACGTACGACGCGACGCTGCCCGGCAGCGATGTGGACATCTTCCAGCTCTACTCGGAGTTCACGGTCCAGTCCAACCTCGTCCTCGGGATCGTGCTCATCGCGTCCGCCTCCCGGCCGCGGGCCCGGCTGCCGGAGTGGTGGGACCACCTGTTCGGCGCACTGGTCTTCTATCTGGTGATGACCGGCATCATCTATGCGGTGCTCGTGGCCCCGCCGGACGAGCCGTGGTGGAGCTGGGACATGTACTGGCCCCAGCTCGCGCACCACCGGCTGGCTCCGCTCTTCGTCACGCTCGACTGGCTCCTCGTCACCAGGACGGTGCGCGGCACGTGGCGGCGGCCGATCGTGTGGCTCGGCTACCCGGTGGCCTTCCTCATCTTCTCCTGGGTGCGCGGTGCGGTCGACGGCTGGTACGTCTACGACTTCCTCGATCCGACGCTCGACGGCGGCTGGCCGGCCGCGCTGACGACGACGGCGCAGGTCCTCGTCGCGTTCCTCGTGATCGCGTTCCTGGTGCACGTCGCCGGAAACGGGCGCGCCGCGCTGGCCGTGGGGCACGGGCGGCGCTGATCACGGGTCCGCGAGGGACCCATCCGGACCGCTCGGGCCCGGTGTCAGGCTCCGGACGGGCTGTTCACCATGGAGAGGGCGGCCCGCTCCATGTAGTCCCAGAGTGTCCCCTCGTACAGCGGGGGGAGCTCGAGGGCATCCACCGCGGTGCGCATGTGGAACAGCCACCGCTCCTTGGCCTCCGGGGTGACCCGGAACGGCATATGGCGCATCCGCAGCCGGGGGTGCCCGCGCTCCTCGCCGTATGTCGTCGGGCCGCCCCAGTACTGCTCCAGGAACATCAGGAAGCGCCGCTTGGCCGGTTCCAGGTCCTCCTCCGGATACATCGGCCGCAGCAGCGGATCAGTCGCCACGCCGTCGTAGAACACATCGACGAGCTTTACGAAGGTGTCGTGCCCGCCGACGGCGTCGTAGAAGTTGTCCGTGTAGCCGGGCTGGCTGAACGGGTCGTTCTGGAGCAGCTGCTTGGGCTGGCGCGGTTCGCCGGCGGTGGGGATCGTCATGGTTCTATTCTCCGGCCTTCTGCTGGGGTGCGCTGTCGGCCTCGTCCGCCGGCGGCGTCTCGGGCGGAATGTAGGTGCCCTGGGAGCGGTTGCCCACCCGCAGGATTTCGCCGTTGCGCAGGTACCAGATGGTGCCGTCCTCCGCCCGGACCCGGGTGATCCGCAGGTTCATGGCCTCGACCGTGCCCACCACCTCGGACGTCTCGATGATGTCGCCGATCCCGTACTGGTCCTCGATCGTGATGAAGACGCCGGCGAGGAAGTCACGGATGAGCTGCTGGGCGCCGAAGCCGATGGCGATACCGAGGATTCCGACGCTGGTCAGAATCGGCGCGACGTCCACGTTCAGGTTCTTGAGCACGTACACGCTGGTGAGGATGGAGATCAGGACGCCCACGACGCTCCGGAGCAGCGCCCCGATGGTGTGGGCCCGCTGGACCCGGCGTTCGTGATCCAGCGCGCGGAGCGCGGGCGCCGCCCAGCGGAAGTACGGCTTCTTCATGAACGAGGATCCCGCGGCGATGCGCTTGGTCATGACGGAGATCACAAAGGACGCAGCCAGCCACACGGCGATGCCGACCCCCAGGCTGATGAGGACGCCCGGCACGTTGATGGCCGAGATATCCGGCGGGGTGATGGGTTCGGTGGTGGTCAGGCTCAACATCGCTCGGCGGTACTCCTTGTAACTGTGTTCCTGCTGCCGGCGGTAGCGCCGGTCTGTGCGTCGTGAGGGGCGGCCGGCGTTCGCCGGGCGCATAACGCTCTGGTCTCATTCAACATTAGCGCCGTAGCGTGGCCCCATGCGCATCCTGGTCCTCGGCGGCACCGCCTTCCTCTCGGCAGAAATTGCCCGGCAGGCGGCTCGGACCGCTACGGGTACTGGCCGGCCCGCTTCGCCCGGGACGCGGATCCCGTCCTGGTCCCGGACATCCCCACGGCCGCCACCCAGATCATCGACGTCCGGGACCTCGCGGCCTGGATCCTCACCGCCGCCGAAAAGGGGACCAACGGGGCGCTGAACGCCGTGGGGGAGCCGGTGCCGTTTGCCGCCTACCTCGAGGCATCGCGCAGGTTCGCCGCCGCGGACTCGGCGGCGAACGCAAGGCCGGGATGACCCCGGAGACCGAACGCCGGATCCTGTCCGAGTACCGCTCCCTCGCCTAGGGGCTTCCGGGCAGCGGGCCGGTGACGGGCCGGGCTGTTCAGCCCAGGCCCTCGACCACCGCGCTCGGTTCGTGCAGCACCGGGAAGTTGACGCTCCGGGCGATGAAACAGACCCTGTTCGCCCCGGCGTGCAGTTCCGCCATGAGTTCCTCCGCTACCGGCGCCGCCAGGGTGACCCGGGGCCTGAGCGTGGCCGATTCAAACTGTCCGCTGCCGTCCCGGTTACTCCGCATCAGGCCCTCGGCCCGGTCCTCATATCCGGTGACCACCACGCCGTGCTTCACGGCGACGTGCAGGAAGGACAGCATGTGGCACTGGGAGAGGGCGGCGAGCAGCAGCTGTTCCGGGTTGTAGCGGGTGCGGTCGCCGTGGAACGTCGGATCCGCGGAACCCCGCAGGACGGGCAGCCCGGGGATCTCGATGTCGTGGTCCCGTGAATAGCCGCGGTAGGACGCCGTCCCCTCGCCAAGGTTCCCGGTCCAGCGGACTGTCAGCGCATAGCGGTGCTCATCGAGGCTCATGGGTCCAGACTAGGACACGTCCCCGCCCAACTAGCTGGCAGCAGGGGCCGTTTTGAGCGTTCAAAACGGCCGTAACTGCGAGTTAGTTGGGCAGGGTGGGGGACTCCTGGCTACACGTCGGCCTGCCGGGCGCGCAGCGCGCGGGCCACGCCGTCGCGGTTCTCCAGCATCATCCGCCGCAGCGCCGCGCCGTCCTCCGGCAGCGCGGCCAGGAACTCGTCCGTGCGGTCCACGGTCGCCTGCGTGGTCAGCTGCGCCGGGTAGAGCCCGACGACGATCTGCTGGGCCAGGGCGTGCGTGCGCTCCTTGACGATGCCCGGGACCGCGTCGAAGTACTTCTCCGCGTACGGCTCCAGCAGGGACGTGTCCAGCACCCGGGTGAAGCCGCTGACGGCTGAGCCCTGGAGCGCGTTGGACAGCTCTCCCTTGACCACAATCGAGTCCCAGGCCGCGGCCTTGGCCTCGGGCGTCGGGATGGCGGCCTTGGCGAGGGCCGCCGCGTTCTGCCCGGTGGCGGTGTTGTCGTGCCCGAGCTCGGCGTCGATCGTCTCCTGCCCGGCGCGGCCGCCGGCGACGAGGGAGGTGATCAGTTCCCAGCGCAGGTCTTGGTCCACGGCGAGGCCCTCGAGCGTCCGGCCGCCCTCCAGCAGGCCGGAGACCGTGTCCAGCTGTCCGGCGCTGCGGGCCAGCAGGGCATAGGACTTGACGAACTGCAGCTGCGCGTCGGAGCCGGCCGGAACCCCGGACGCGAGTTCCCAGAGCCGGTCCGCGGCAGCCACCGCGGTGGCTTCCTTGTGTTCCGGAGCCACATAGAAATTCAGCGTGGTGGCGAGCTGGCGCAGCTGGACCTGGATCACGGAGGAGTCGGATTCCTCGGCGATGTTGGCCAGGATCAGTTCCACGTAGCGGCGGGCCGGGGTCTCGCCGTCGCGGGCAGCGTCCCAGGCCGAACCCCACACCAGGGTCCGGGGAAGGCTCTGGCTGAAGTCCTTGAGGTGGGCCGTGGCCGTGGCGAGGGACTTCGGATCGAGGCGGACCTTGGCGTAGGCCAGGTCGTCGTCGTTGAGCAGGATCAGGTCCGGCTGGGCCAGCCCGGCCAGCGACGGCACCTCGGTGCGCGCGCCGTCGACGTCGAGCTCCTCGCGGTGGACGCGTTCGAGCTTGCCGGCGGCGGTGAGGTTGTAGAAACCGACCGCGAGCCGGTGCGGCCGGATGGTGGGCTGGGAGTCGGTGGCGGACTGCAGGATCGCGAAAGAGGAGATCGTCCCGTCGCCACCCACGGCGAGCTCGGGCTTGAGCGTGTTGACGCCGGCGGTTTCCAGCCAGAGCCGGCCCCACTGGTCGAGGTCACGGCCGCTGGCTTTTTCCAGCTCAGCCATCAGGTCGCTGAGCTCGGTGTTCTGCCAGGCGTGCTTGCGGAAGTACTCACGGACGCCGGCCATGAACTCCTCCGGACCCACCCACGCCACCAGCTGCCGGAGCACCGAGGCGCCCTTGGCATAGGTGATGCCGTCGAAGTTCACCTCGACGTCCTCCAGGTCGTTGATCTCGGCGAAGATCGGGTGGGTGGTCGGGAGCTGGTCCTGGCGGTAGGCCCAGGACTTCTCCACCGACGCGAAGGTTGTCCAGGCGCGGTCGAACCTGGTGTTTTCCACGGCGGCCAGGTGGGACATGTATTCCGCGAAGGACTCGTTGAGCCAGAGGTCGTTCCACCAGCGCATCGTCACGAGGTCCCCGAACCACATGTGGGCGAGCTCGTGGAGCACGGTGATCGCGCGGCGCTCCACCTGGGCGTCGGTGACCTTGCTGCGGAAGACGTAGCCTTCCAGGATGGTCACGGCCCCGGCGTTTTCCATGGCGCCGGCGTTGAACTCCGGCACGAACAGCTGGTCGTACTTCTCGAACGGGTACGGGCAGCCGAACTGCGCCTCGAAGAACTCGAAGCCCTGGCGGGTGAGTTCGAAAATGTTGTCGGCGTCGAGGTACTGCATCAGGGACTTCCGCGCGAAGACGCCCAGCGGCGTGACCTTCCCGCCGGCGGAGACCACCTCGCTGCGGACGGACTGGTACGGCCCCGCGATCAGGGCCGTGACGTAGGACGAGAGCCGGGGCGTGGGGGCGAACTCCCAGACGGAGCGGGCGCCGCCGTCGGTGCCGGGGATGGTCTCGACCGCCACGGGGGTGGGGGAGTTGGAGATGACGTCCCAATGCGAGGGGGCAATCACCGTGAACGTGAAGCTGGCCTTAAGGTCGGGCTGCTCGAACACGGCGAACATCCGCCGGGAATCCGGAACCTCGAACTGGGTGTAGAGGTAGACCTCGTGGTCCACCGGGTCCACGAAGCGGTGCAGCCCCTCGCCCGTGTTCATGTACGGGGCCTCGGAGACGACCAGCAGCTCGTTGTCCGCCGCCAGGTCCGGCAGCTGGATGCGGATGCCGTCGGACACCTCGGCAGGGTCCAGCTCGCGGCCGTTCAGGGTCACACTCTGCACGGCGTCGGTGACGGCGTCGATGAACGTCGAGGACCCCGGCGTGGCCGTGAACTTCACGGCGGTGGTAGTGCCGAAGACTCTGTCCCCGCGGGTCAGGTCAAGCTCGACCTCGTAGGAGTCGACGGCGATCAGGTCGGCGCGCTCGCGTGCTTCGGCGCGCGTCAGGTTCATTCCGGGCAAAGTTGGGCCTCCAGGATGCGTGGGGATGGGAGAACTCGTTACTGTGAAATCATTCTTTCACTTCTGCGGCGCTTGGCAAGTTGCCTGCGTCACACCAAGGTGCTGTCACACCAAAGTACTCAGGCCGAATCGACGGGGGTAGCGTTGGGGATATGGGAAAGCTTCGGGATTCCGTTGACATCCGGGCACTGCGCTTCGCCGTAGGGTTCCCGCTGATGCTCGCCGCCGCGTTTGTGGTGTGCGCTGTCCTGATCCGCCCCGACCTGCCCGAGCCGCTGGCCGTCCGCTGGGCCGGGGGCGCCGCCGCGGACTTCGCGCCGTTCGGGGCGGTCGCCGGCGTCGGCGCGGCCATGATCGTGCTGTTCGGCGGGGGCGTGCTGGTGCAGGCCGTGCCGCTGTCCCGTCCGGCCATCATGCGCCGGATCATGATGGGCGCCGGGCTGTTCGTGAGCCTGTTCGTCACTACCGTCCTCGCCGCGGTGCTGGTCGGGCAACTCGGCCTGGCGGACGCGCGCGGCGCCCAGGTGGATGTCGCCGTCCTCGCCATGGGCAGCGGCGCCGCGCTGGGCCTGGGCGTCGTCATGGGCTTCGTGTTCAAGGCCGACGAACGCTGGTCCACGGACGACGACCGGGCCATTGCCGAAGCCCTGGCCCGCGAGCTCGATCCCGACCTGGCCCGGGATTCGGTGAGCCTGTGGGTCCACGCCCGCAGCTCGGTCTTCGTGATGCTTGGAATCGCCACCCTGCTTCCCGCCGCGCTCCTTACCATCGCCGTGCCCTGGCTCGCCGCCCTCCTCGTCGCCCTGGCCCTGTTGGCTGCCGCGTGCCTGTTCGCCCGCATCCGGGTGGACCGGAGCGGGCTGCGGGTTTTTGCCGCGGGATTCGTCCGGGTGATGGACGTGCCGGCCGCTGCCATCGAGGGGGCGACGCCGAAAGAGGTCCGGGCGGCCGACTACGGCGGCTGGGGATACCGCAGCCACGGCACCACCACGGCCCTGCTCGTCAGCAGCGGCCCGGCAGTCGTCGTCGACCGTTCCGACGGCCGGACCCTGACCGTCAGCGGCGGGAGTGCCACTACGGCGGACAACGTCGCGCAGGTGATCTCCCGGGTGGCGGCACGGGCGCACAGGGCCGGCGGCGCCGCCGGAGTATGAAGCCCGTCCGCCGGCCGAACGGGGCCCGCCGGCCCGTGCCCTAGTAGGCTGGGAACAGCCCCCACAACCGCGCCCGCAGCCCAGATGACTCCACTGGCCTGCCCAACTGAACGGAAACGCCGTGACCCCCTCTGACCTTCCGCGCGTGCACATCGCCACGGACCACGCCGGCATGGAACTCAGCGCCCACCTCGTCAGCCACCTCAGCGCCAAAGGCTACGAGGTCGTCGACCACGGACCCAAGGTCTACGACGCCCTGGATGACTACCCGTCGTTCTGCATCAACGCCGCGCTCGCGGTGGTGGCGGACCAGGAAGCCGGCACCAACGCCCTCGGGATCGTCCTCGGCGGCTCCGGCAACGGCGAGCAGATTGCTGCCAACAAGGTCAAGGGCGTCCGCGCCGCGCTGGCGTGGAACCTCTCCACCGCGAAGCTGGCACGCGACCACAACGACGCCAACGTCGTCGCCGTCGGCGGCCGCCAGCACAGCGTCGACGAGGCCACGGAAATCATCGAGGCGTTCCTGGCCGAACCCTTCAGCAACGACGAGCGCCACGTCCGCCGGATCGGCAAGATTGCCGCCTACGAGCGCACCGGCGAGGTCATCGCCTAGTGCCGGAAGGGCATTCCGTCCACCGGCTGGCGCGCCAGTTCGGGGACGTCTTCACGGGGGAGCGTCTCGCCGTGTCCAGCCCGCAGGGGCGCTTCGTCCACGGTGCCGCGCTGCTGGACGGCCACACCCTCACCGGCTCCGCGGCGCACGGGAAACACCTCTTCCTGGCGTTCGAGCACGGGCTGCTGCTGCACGTCCACCTGGGCCTCTACGGCGCCTGGGACTTCGGCGGTGACGACGGCTTCCGGGGCGCGTCCAGCATCGGCGCGCCCCGCAAGGTGGGGGAGCGGGAGGTCTACGACGACGGCGGAGCAGCGGCCGCGCCGGCCGGGTACGAGGGCCCGCCCGCCCCGGTCGGTGCCGTCCGCGTCCGGCTCGCCAGCGCCCACGGCTGGGCCGACCTCCGTGGCGCGACCACCTGCGAGACGGTCACGGAGGCGGAGGCCGCGGCCGTGCTGGCACGGCTCGGGCCCGACCCGCTGCGGAACCTTCCCGGCGACCGGGACGCCTTCGCCGCCGCGGTCCGGGCCAAACGCACGCCGCTCGCGGCCCTGCTGATGGACCAGAAGGTGATCGCCGGCGTCGGCAACGTGTACCGCGCCGAACTGCTCTTCCGGCAGGGCCTGGACCCCTGGCTGCCGGGACGGGAGCTGTCCGCGGAGGCGGCCGGAGGGCTCTGGGACGACACCGTCGCGATGATGTCCGACGGCGTCCGCGACGGCCGGATCATCACCACGCCCCCGCGCTATTGGAGCGTTCCCGCCGGCGTGGCCTCCCCGGGCGGCACATCCCGCGGCCTTCCCGCCCTGGACGAGGCCCACTTCGTCTACCGGCGCCAGGGCCTCGACTGCCGGGACTGCGGAACGCCGGTCGCCCTGACCGACCTCGTAGCCCGCAAGCTTTACTGGTGCCCGTCCTGCCAGGCCCACTGAGCCTGCGCATGAGCCCAACCACATCGACTGCTCCATATCTGCCCTTCTGACCCGCCAGAAGGGCAGTTATGGAGCAGTCGACGGGGGGCGGGCACGAAAAAAGCCCCTCCGGAGAGGGGCTTTTCGTCATATTTCGGAGGGGACGACGGGAATCGAACCCGCGTAATCAGTTTGGAAGACTGAGGCTTTACCATTAAGCTACGTCCCCGGGAATTCGCAGGAACTCTCTGCAAAACTTCCGGGCGGCTGTTGAAGCCGGATACAACTAAACCTAATTCAGGGCCCCGGTGTCAAATGTGCAAACCGGCACAATATGACCGTAGACTGTTCTGTGCACTTACGGGGTGTAGCTCAGCTTGGCTAGAGCGCCTGCTTTGGGAGCAGGAAGTCGCAGGTTCAAATCCTGTCACCCCGACTCTGCAGGTACTGCCAGACCCTTGGCGGTGCAGAACCCCACCCCCTAAAACCAGGAGTACTTAGACTGTGAAGAGCGCTGTCGAGAACCTCACCCCCACGCGGGTCAAGCTCAATGTTGAGGTCCCCTTTGAGGAATTGAAGCCCAGCATCGCAGAGGCATACAAGACTGTTGCTTCGCAGATCCAGGTCCCCGGCTTCCGCAAGGGCAAGGTCCCCTCCAAGCTCATTGACCAGCGCGTTGGCCGCGGCTACGTGCTGGAGACTGCCATCAACGAAGGTCTCAACGGCTGGTACCAGGCAGCCGTTCAGGAAACCGGCATCCGCCCGCTGAGCCGTCCCGAGGTCGAAATCACCGAGGTTCCGGACCCGTCCGCCACCGACGGTGAACTGAAGTTCCACGCCGAGGTTGACGTCCGCCCCGAGATCGAGCTGCCCGACTACGCCGGCATCAAGGTTGAGGTTGCCGCGGCTGAGTCCACCGACGCCGACGTCGACAAGGCCCTGGACGAACTCCGCGGCCGCTTCGGCACGCTGAAGTCCGTGGACCGTCCGGCTGCCGACAAGGACTTCCTGACGGTCGACATCACCGCCTCCATTGACGGCGCCGAGGTTGATTCCGCCACCGGCCTGTCCTACCAGGTCGGCGCCGGCACCATGCTCGAAGGCCTCGACGAAGCCGTCACCGGCCTCAGCGCCGACGAGGACGCCATCTTCGACACCACCCTCGTGGGCGGCGAGCACGCCGGCGAGTCCGCTCAGGTCAAGGTTGTCGTCAAGTCCGTCAAGGAGCGCGAGCTTCCCGAGGCTGACGACGACTTCGCCCAGCTGGCCTCCGAATTCGACACCCTGGCCGAGCTCCGCGAGGACCTCGCCAAGCAGGCCGCCGAGTCCAAGGTCGTCGAGCAGGGCGTTGAAGCCCGCGACAAGGTCCTCGACAAGCTCGTTGAGCTCGTAGCGGTCCCCGTCCCGGATTCCGTCGTCGAAGAGCAGCTCGAGCAGCACTTCAACGCCGAGAACGCCCACGGTGAAGGCGAGCACGACACCGAGGAGCACCGCGCCGAGGTCAAGGCCAACACGGAGCGCGCCTTCCAGAACGAGATCATCCTTGACGCCATCGCCGAAAAGGAAGAAGTCAATGTCAGCCAGAACGAGCTGATCGACTACATCGTCACCACGGCCGGCCAGTACGGCATGGACCCGAACCAGTTCGCCCAGATCATCGATCAGAGCGGCCAGGTCCCCATGATGGTTTCCGAGGTCCGCCGCCGCAAGGCACTGGCCGTCGTCCTGGGCCAGGCCGAGGTCACCGACACTGAGGGCAACACCGTTGACCTCAGCGACTTCGTCCGCCCCGGCGGCGAAGAGGCACCGGCCGAGGCAGAAGCTGAGGCTGACGCCGGTGTCGAGGACGCCGCTTCCGAGGAAGCCGCAACCGAGACCGCGAAGAACGACGACCCGGCAGCAGTGAAGTTCTAACACTTCCTGTTCCCGCAGTTTCCTGCCGCATCCCCGGATCACTGATCCGGGGGTGCGGCTTTTTAAGCCCAAGATGAACCCTTCCGGGCAATCGTGCGCCGTCAGCGAACAGCCCCGCGCCTGAGCACAATGGAGCCGGGAAAACCGTTAGTGTCCATGTAGGAAAGTTCAGTGATGTCGTCCAGTGGCGTCACCGTCGCCAGCGAGAGGTAAGTACATATGTCACAGCAAGCAGGGGCACCCCGGATGGCTACTGTCGATCCGGCAGCCCAGGATAACTACATTTACAACCGCCTGCTGAAAGAGCGCATCATCTGGCTCGGCTCCGAGGTCCGCGACGAGAACGCCAACGCGATCTGCTCGCAGCTGCTGCTGCTCTCGGCCGAGAACCCCGAGAAGGATATCTACCTCTACATCAACTCGCCCGGCGGCTCCGTCACCGCCGGCATGGCCATCTACGACACGATGCAGTTCATCCCGAACGACGTCGTCACCGTCGCCACTGGCCTCGCCGCCTCGATGGGGCAGTTCCTGCTCTCCTCCGGCACCAAGGGCAAGCGCTACGCCACCCCCAACGCCCGCATCCTGATGCACCAGCCCTCCGGCGGCATCGGCGGCACGGCCTCGGACATCAAGATCCAGGCCGAGCTCATCCTGCACATGAAGAAGGTCATGGCCGAACTGACGGCCGACCAGACCGGGCAGACGGTCGAGACCATCCTCAAGGACAACGACCGCGACAAGTGGTTCACGGCCAAGGAAGCCCTCGAGTACGGCTTCTTCGACAAGATCGCAGCGCACGCGGGATCCGTGGCCGGCGGCGGCGGAACCAACGCCAACGGCGGCGGCTCTACCGACACCGCAGCCACCGAGAACTGACCGGCACGCAGACAGCAATGAATTCAGGAGCAATGAACATGAACTACAACTTCGGTTCGACTGCCGGTAACCTGCCGAGCAGCCGCTACGTGCTGCCGCAGTTCGAAGAGCGCACCCCCTACGGCTTCAAACGCCAGGACCCCTACACCAAGCTGTTCGAGGACCGGATCATCTTCCTCGGCGTCCAGGTCGACGACGCCTCGGCCGATGACGTGATGGCGCAGCTGCTCGTGCTCGAGTCCACCGACCCGGACCGCGACATCACGCTCTACATCAACTCCCCGGGCGGCTCCTTCACCGCCATGACGGCGATCTACGACACCATGACGTACATCCGCCCGGAGATCCAGACCGTCTGCCTCGGCCAGGCCGCCAGCGCCGCCGCCGTGCTCCTCGCGGCCGGCACGCCGGGCAAGCGCCTCGCCCTGCCGAACGCCCGCGTCCTGATCCACCAGCCCTCGCTGTCCGGCGGACAGGGCGGCCAGGCCTCCGACCTGGAGATCCAGGCCGCCGAGGTCATGCGCATGCGGTCCTGGCTCGAGGACACGCTGGCCAAGCACTCCGGCCGGACGCCGGAGCAGGTCAACAACGACATCGAGCGCGACAAGATCCTTACCGCAGCCGAGGCCATGCAGTACGGACTGATCGACCAGGTGCTGGATTCCCGCAAGATGAAGCCGCAGGCAATCTCCAAGTAGCAGCCCGTCACGTTCCAAGCAGTACCCGACGCCGGTGCGGCCCACTTTTGTGGCCGCACCGGCGTCGGCTTTCCACCCAACAGGCCCAAAGTGACCTAGAGTGGAACATGTCACGGCTGGCGTCTCCCAAGGCACGTCCGTGATTCCAGTAACGGGTGCAGCGCTGCGCAGGAGTAGAACACGGCCGGCAGCAAGATTCTAAAGGGGTTCACATATGGCTCGGATTGGCGAGAGCACGGATCTGCTGAAGTGTTCTTTCTGCGGAAAGAGCCAGAAGCAGGTGCGGAAGCTCATTGCCGGGCCCGGCGTCTACATCTGCGACGAGTGCATTGAACTCTGCAACGAGATCATTGAAGAAGAGCTCGCCGAAGTAGCTGACCTGGGCAGTTTTGAACTGCCCAAGCCCCGCGAAATCTTTGACTTCCTGCAGGAATACGTGATCGGCCAGGAGCCCGCCAAACGCTCCCTCGCCGTCGCGGTCTACAACCACTACAAGCGCATCCAGGCCGGGCACGCGCCCAAGAGCGGCAGCCTCGCCGAAGGCGTCCATCACGACGACGTCGAGATCGCCAAGTCCAACATCCTGCTGATCGGCCCCACCGGCTGCGGCAAGACCTACCTTGCGCAGACCCTGGCCCGCCGCCTCAACGTCCCCTTCGCGGTCGCAGATGCCACGGCGCTGACCGAGGCCGGCTACGTCGGCGAGGACGTCGAGAACATCCTGCTGAAGCTCATCCAGGCCGCCGACTACGACGTCAAGAAGGCCGAGCAGGGCATCATCTACATCGATGAGATCGACAAAATCTCACGCAAGAGCGAGAACCCCTCCATCACCCGGGACGTCTCGGGCGAGGGTGTGCAGCAGGCCCTGCTGAAGATCCTTGAGGGCACCGTGGCCTCGGTTCCGCCGCAGGGCGGCCGCAAGCACCCGCACCAGGAATTCATCCAAATCGACACCACCAACGTGCTCTTCATCGTCGCCGGGGCCTTCGCCGGCCTCGAGGAGATCATCGGGTCACGGTCCGGGCGCAAGGGCATCGGTTTCGGGGCCCCGCTCAATGAGGTCAAGAACAACGCCGACTCCTACGGCGAGGTCATGCCCGAGGACCTGCTGAAATTCGGGCTCATCCCGGAATTCATCGGCCGCCTCCCGGTAATCACCACGGTCTCCAACCTGGACCGGGCTGCGCTCATCCAGATTCTGTCCACGCCGAAGAACGCCCTCGTGAAGCAGTACCAGAAGATGTTCCAGCTCGACGGCGTCGAGCTCGTCTTCGACGAGGAGGCGCTGAACACGATCGCGGACCAGGCGCTGGAACGCGGCACCGGCGCCCGCGGGCTCCGCGCCATCATGGAGGAAGTCCTGCTCCCGGTGATGTTCGACCTGCCCAGCCGCGACGACATCGCCACGGTCATCATCACCGAAGACGTGGTCTCCAAGAAGGCCGCGCCGACGATGATCGCCCACGACGTCAAGCGCCGCAAGTCCGCCTGATCCGGAATAAACAGGCCGCGCCGCTCGCTGTGACCTGTGGTGTGCGCGGTCTTTGGGCCAGCGCCATGCACCTTTCCCCGCCGACTTCCCAAGGAGAACACCTGTGCCTGAAACCAATAAAGCTGACTTCTGGTTTGATCCGATGTGCCCCTTTGCCTGGGTGACCTCCCGCTGGATCAGCGAGGTGGAAGACGTCCGCGACATCAGCACCGAATGGCACGTCATGAGCCTCGCCATGCTCAACGAGGGCCGCGAGGAACTCCCCGAGGAGTACAAGGCGTTCCTCGTCAAGGCGTGGGCGCCGGTGCGTGTCATCACGGCCGCCGCCGAGCAGCACGGCACCGGGCACGTCAAGGCGCTCTACGACGCCATGGGCACCAAAATCCACAACGAGGGAAACAAGGACATCGCCGAGGTCATCTCCAAGTCCCTCGCCGAGGTTGGCCTGCCGGCCGAACTCGCGGCAGCAGGCGAGAGCGATGCATACGACGCCGCGCTGCGCACGAGCCACGACGCCGGAATCTCGCTGGTGGGCCAGGACGTGGGCACACCCATCGTTGCCTTCAACGGAACCGCCTTCTTCGGCCCTGTGCTGACGCGCATCCCGCGCGGCGAGGATGCCGGCCGGCTGTGGGACGCCTCGGTGACCCTCGCGTCGTTCCCGTACTTCTTCGAAATCAAGCGCAGCCGGACCGAAAGCCCTGTCTTCAACTAGTTGTCCGGGCGGCAACAAACGCCGCCCGGCGGGCAGCAGAAAGCCCCGGAAGAACTACTCTGATGTAGTTCTTCCGGGGCTCTTGTGCATCCGCGTGGCCGGGATCACAATAGAACTTACCCACTTCGAAAGAAGCGGGACGCAGGAACCAAAGATTCAGTGACACTCATCCGACGCAGCCTTCGGCAAAGTCAGATGATGGCTACCAGTGACGAGGTAGGAAGACCTGAATATCCAAGGATCCTGCCAGATTGTCTAAGACGTCACGTGACAATCGAAAAGTCGAAGCCCCACCAACGGCAACACGCTGATGGGGCTTCCCCTTTGCCCAAAAACTTTGGCCAGGGCTCCTAGACCTCCGCCGGCGCCAGGACGACGTCGCTCACGGCCAGTTCGCCGTTGCCGGCCACCAGGGTCAGCTCCCGCGCGTTGGCCGCGGCCTTGAGGTCGGCCAGGCCGGCCTTCAGCTGCGTGGTGAGCGAATCCGGGGCCGTGATGATCGCGGACAGCACCTCGGTGCGCTGCTTGACCTTGGCCTCGGACTTGGCCTTGCGGATGCCGCTGAGCGCGGTCCCGACCGTGGCCAGCAGGGTGGTGTCGCCGTCGATCTCGACGGCGGACGGCCACTGGGCACGGTGCACCGAACCGGTGCGCCACCAGCTCCAGACCTCCTCCGTGGCGAAGGGCAGGAACGGGGCGAAGAGTCGCAGCAGCGTGTCCAGGCTCGTCGCCAGCGCTGCGAGGACGGAAGCCTGCTCGGCCTCGCCGGCGGCACCGTAGGCGCGGTCCTTGATGAGCTCCACGTAGTCATCGGTGAAGTGCCAGAAGAAGCTCTCCGTGATCTGCAGGGCCCGGGCGTAATCGTAGTTTTCGAACGCCTTCGTGGCCTGCTGGACCACGTCGGAGAGCTGCGCCAGCACGGCCCGGTCCAAGGGGTTGCCCAGCACGGACAGGTCCCCGGACACCACGGAGTTCTCCGTGGCGCCGAGGTTCAGCACGAACTTGGAGGCGTTGAGCAGCTTGATCGCCAGGCGGCGGCCGATTTTCATCTGCGCAATCTCATAGGCGGTGTCCGCGCCGAGCTTGGCCGAGGCGGCCCAGTAGCGGACGGCGTCCGAGCCGTAGTCCTCCAGCACATCGGTGGGGACGATCACGTTGCCCTTGGACTTGGACATCTTCTTGCGGTCCGGGTCCAGGATCCAGCCGGAGATCGCGGCGTGCTTCCACGGCGCGGCGTCCTGCAGGGCGTCGGCGCGAACTGCGGAGGAGAACAGCCAGGTCCGGATGATGTCGTGGCCCTGCGGGCGCACGTCGAAGGGGTAGACCTTGGCGAAGAGCGCCTCGTCGGTGCTCCAGCCGCCCACGATCTGCGGGGTCAGGGAGGACGTGGCCCAGGTATCCAGCACGTCGGCGTCGCCGGTGAAGCCGCCCGGCACGTCGCGCTGGGCTTCCTCGTAGCCCGGGGCCGCGTCCGCGGCCGGGTCCACCGGCAGCTGCGCGTCGGAAGGCACGATCGGGGCGTCGTAGTCGGGGTTCCCGTCGGCGTCGAGCGGGTACCAGACGGGGACCGGCACGCCGAAGAAGCGCTGCCGGGAGACCAGCCAGTCGCCGTTCAGCCCGGAGATCCAGTTCTCGTACCGTGAGCGCATAAAGGCCGGGTGGAAGTCGATTTCCTGGCCGCGGGCGATGAGCCGCTCGCGGCGGTCGGCGTCGCGGCCGCCGTTGCGGATGTACCACTGCCGTGACGTGACCACTTCGAGGGGCTTGTCGCCCTTTTCGAAGAAGTTGACCGGGTGCATGATTTTCTTCGGTTCGCCGTCGAGGAGCCCGGCGGCGGCCAGGAGCTCCACCACGGCTTCCTTGGCACTGAAAACCGTCTTGCCGGCGATTGCCTCAAAGCTGGCGCGGCCTTCGGCGGTGGTGATCCACTCCGGGGTCTCGCCGACGATGCGGCCGTCGCGGCCCACGATTGCCCGCGTGGGAAGCTGGAGTTCACGCCACCAGGTGACGTCGGTGAGGTCACCGAAGGTGCAGACCATCGCGACGCCGGAGCCCTTGTCCGCCTTGGCGAGCGGGTGGGCCTTGACCTCCACCTCGACGCCGAACAGGGGGGAGGTGACCTTCCTGCCGAACAGCGGCTGGTACCGTTCGTCGTCGGGGTTCGCCACGAGGGCGGCGCAGGCGGCCAGCAGTTCCGGGCGCGTGGTCTCGATGTAGATCTTCTCGCCGTCTTCGGTGAAGAACGGGTAGCGGTAGTACGCGCCGGCGACCTCGCGGTCCTCCAGCTCGGCCTGGGCCACGGCGGTGCGGAAGGTGACATCCCACAGGGTGGGGGCCTCGGCCATGTAGGCGTCGCCGGCGGCGAGGTTCGCCAGGAAGGCGCGCTGGGAGATGGCGCGGGACTTGTCGTCGATCGTGCGGTAGGTCAGGTCCCAGTCCACGGACAGGCCGAGCGTCTGGAACAGGTTCTCGAAGACTTTCTCGTCCTCGACGGCGAGCTCCTCGCACAGCTCGATGAAGTTCCGGCGCGAGACGACGTCGAAGTCGCGCTGGTTCTTGGCGGGCTCGGCCGGGGGCCGGTAGCCGGCGTCGTACGCCGTGGTCGGGTCGCAGCGCACCCCGTAGTAGTTCTGCACGCGGCGCTCGGTGGGCAGTCCGTTGTCGTCCCAGCCCATCGGGTAGAACACGTTCTTGCCGGTCATGCGCTGGTAGCGGGCCAGGACGTCGGTCTGGGTGTAGGAGAACATGTGGCCGACGTGCAGCGAACCCGACGCCGTGGGCGGGGGAGTGTCGATCGAGTACACCTGCTCCCGCGTGGTGTCCGGGTTGAACTTGTAGGTCCCTTCGTCAAGCCAGCGCCGGGTGAGGGCGTCTTCCAGCCCCTCCAGGGCGGGCTTGTCCGGAACGTTGATGGGGGCGGTGGTGGGCGTGTCTGTACCCTGCGTGTCTTCAGCCATGGCCCAATTCTTCCATGACCGGCGGACCCCGCGGCGCAGGTGCTGCCGGAGTTCCTGCAGCGCCAAGCCGTTAGGGTGGTGCCATGACTGAGGAAACCCACAACAAAGCAGCAGTTGTCACCGGCGCCAGCACCGGAATCGGCGAAGCCACCGTGCGTGCGCTCCGGACCGAGGGCTGGACCGTTTACGCCGTCGCCCGCCGGGCGGACCGGCTGGCGGCGCTTGCCGCGGAAACCGGCGCCGTCGCGGTTCCGGCGGACGTGACCGACGACGCCGACGTCGCCCGGCTCCTGGACGAGGTGACCCGTGCCGGCGGCATCGACACGCTCATCAACATCGCCGGCGGCGCCCGCGGTGCGGACAAGGTGGCCGAGGCCAGGACCGAGGACTGGGCATGGATGTTCGAGGTCAACGTCCTGGGCACCATGAAGCTCACCCGGGCGTTCCTTCCGATGCTCCGCGCCTGCGGTGAAGGCACCGTCCTGAACTTGACGTCGACGGCGGGACTGTCCGCCTACGAGGGCGGCGGCGGCTACAACGCGGCGAAATTCGCCCAGCACGCCCTCACCGGCGCCCTGCGCCTGGAAGAGGCCGAACACAACCTCCGCGTGATCGAGGTGGCCCCCGGCCTGGTCCAGACGGAGGAGTTCGCGCTGAACCGCCTCGGCGGCAATTCTGATGCCGCGGCGAAGGTGTACGCCGGCGTCGAGAAGCCCCTCACCGCGGCGGACGTCGCCGACGTCGTCCGCTACGCCGTCGCGGCGCCGCACCACGTCAACCTGGACCAGATCGTGATCCGCCCGGTGGCGCAGGCCGCCAACTTCAAGCTGATCCGCAGGTCCTAGCTTCCGGCCGCGGCGCAACGTCCACCCGGCCGCCGGCGCTTACCCGCACCCCGCGTTGCTTGCTCTAGCCGGCGGCCGGGACGGTCAGCGTGGCCATGATGGCGGCGTGGTCCGTCCCGGGCACGCGGTGCACGGCGTAGTCCGCGCTGCGCACCGACGGGCTGGTCAGCACGTGGTCGATCGTGATGCCGGGGAGGAACAGGTCCTCCATCGGCCAGGTGGGGACCAGGCGTGAGCCCTGGGCCATACCCACGTCCACCAGTTTCCGGCCCCCGCCCTGCAGGAGCTCGCGGAACTCGGCATGGTCATAGCTGGCGTTGAAGTCCCCGGCCAGCACCACGTTCCCGGGTTGTGACGCCAGCTGGCCGAGTGCCGCGAGGTCGCTGCGCCACTTCTGCAGGCCCACGCCCACGGGGGCACGGGCGTGGACATTGGTCAGTTCGACGACGGCCCGCTCCCCATCGGACTCGGCGGTGAGCCGGATCACGGGCATCGGAAAATGGGAGTCGGAAACATCACCGGTGGCCACAAGTTCGTGGACCGAGTAGACGGCATTACCGGCGGAGCGGCCCGCGGGATCGCTGATCCTGTTCGGCAGCAGTGCTCGAAGACCGGCAGCATTCAGCCGGTCTTCGAGCGCGTGGGTGTATTCCTGGAGCGTCAGCAGGGTGATGTGGTTCTCGCGGACCAGCCTGACGATTTCCGCTGCGTCCGCCTTGCCGAGTTTGGCGTTGAGGCTCATTACCCGCAGCTCCACTATGCCGTCCACAGAGTCCGCCGCGGAGTCCGGCGCGGAGCCCGCCGCAGCATCCGGCGCGGCCCGGGCGTAGTCCAGCGGGACCAGCCAGAAGAGCTGCACGGCCACGAGGCCGGCTGCGGCGCCCGCCATCCACCGCCGCCGGCCCAGCACCGCGAACATCAGCGACGCGCCGGCAGGCAGCACCAGCCAGGGGGTGAAGGACACAAGCTGGACCGCGGTGGTGGGCCATTCCCGCGGCACGGCACGGATGACGGAGACCACCACAACGGGTGCTGCCGCCAGCCCTGCCAGCCACCGCCAGCCGCAGGCAGCCCCGCCCGCAGGCGTTCGCGGGGCAGCGCGGCCCCGGGTCCGGAACATCATGGGATTCAGTGTAGGCATTGCGGGCCCGTTCCAGTTGTTAGACTTCTTACAGCAGCTTTGACCCGGCCATCACCGGTGAGCTTCCGGAAGAACGCCCCGGCGCCACGACTTTTCTGTTACTCAGTGCGCCAGGGCCAGTAGAACCGGACGGGTAAGCCCGTCACAGCAGTAATGAGCGGCCGACGCCGGTGCTCAGTCCCATCACAGGGGCCCGGCGACGGTAAGTGAGGTGGTACCGCGGTGCCGGTGTTGTCGAAAGACAGTGCAGGGGCCGTCCTCGCATCCTGAATGAATCCATTTGTTCACTAGCTCAACCCAGGATGTCGAGATGACTTATTACCCGAAGGCCTCCGCCGCACCCTCCGGCGCCGGCGCCCCCGCCTCTGCTTCCAGCACAGCTTCCAACGCAGCTTCCAACACCACCGGTGTGTCGGCCTCCGTGAAGTTCCCGGAGGTCGAAGAGCGCATCCTCAAGTACTGGGACGAGGACGGCACCTTCCAGGCCAGCATCGACCAGCGCCCCTCCGACCTTCCCGGCGGCGGGCGCGGCAGCAACGAATTCGTCTTCTACGACGGTCCCCCTTTCGCCAACGGCCTGCCGCACTACGGCCATTTGCTGACCGGCTACGCCAAGGACCTTGTGGGCCGCTACCAGACCCAGCGCGGACGCCGCGTCGAGCGCCGCTTCGGCTGGGACACCCACGGGCTGCCCGCCGAGCTGGAAGCCATGAAGCAGCTGGGCATGACGGACAAGACGCAGATCGAGGCCATGGGCATCGACAAGTTCAACGACGCCTGCCGCGCCTCCGTGATGAAGTACGCCGACGAGTGGAAGAGCTACGTCACCCGCCAGGCGCGCTGGGTCGACTTCGAGAACGACTACAAGACGCTCAACGTTGAGTACATGGAGTCCGTGCTCTGGGCCTTCAAGCAGCTGCACGAGAAGGGCCTCACCTACAACGGCTACCGCGTGCTGCCGTACTGCTGGAAGGACGAGACGCCGCTGTCCAACCATGAACTGCGCATGGATGATGACGTCTACAAGAACCGCCAGGACCAGACCGTCACGGTGATCTTCCCGATCACGGCGGGGGAGTCGGAGCTGTCGAAGCAGCTCGCCGGCGTGCAGGCGCTCGCCTGGACCACGACGCCGTGGACGCTGCCCACCAACGCAGCGCTCGCCGTCGGGCCTGCCATCGAGTACGTGGTCCTGCCGGCCGGGCCCAACGGCGTCAAGGCCGCCTCCGCGGACGCTCCGGTCACCGGCAGCTTCCTGCTCGCCGCCGAACTGCTCGGCACCTACGCCAAGGACCTTGGCTACGGCGACGGCGCGGAGGGCGCCGCCGCGGCCGAGGCCGCGGTCACCTCCACCCACACCGGCACCGAGCTCGAAGGCCTGGCGTACGAGCCCCTGTGGGACTACTTCGCCGACGACGAGAAGTACGGCAACCAGAACGCCTGGCGCTTCCTCGTGGCCGACTACGTCACCACCACCGACGGCACCGGCCTCGTCCATCAGTCTCCCGCCTACGGTGAGGACGACCAGAAGGTCTGCGAAGAGGCCGGCATCCCCGTCGTCCTCTCCGTGGACGAGGGCGCCAGGTTCCTGCCGCTGTTCAGCCACGGCCCGCTGGCCGGGATCGCCGGGCTGCAGGTCTTCGAGGCCAACAAGCCCATCACTCAGGTGCTCCGCGCGCAGGGCCGCCTGGTCCGCCAGGCCAGCTACGAGCACAGCTACCCGCACTGCTGGCGCTGCCGGAACCCGCTGATCTACCGGGCCGTGTCCTCCTGGTACGTCGAGGTCACCAAGTTCAAGGACCGCATGTCCGAACTCAACCAGGACATCAACTGGATCCCGGGGAATGTCAAGGACGGCCAGTTCGGCAAGTGGCTGGCCAACGCCCGCGACTGGTCGATCAGCCGCAACCGCTACTGGGGCAGCCCCATCCCGGTCTGGCAGTCCAGCGACCCGGACTACCCGCGCACCGATGTCTACGGCTCGCTCGCGGAGATCGAGGCCGACTTCGGCCGCCTGCCGCTGAACAAGGCCGGCGAGGTGGACCTGCACCGGCCGTTCATCGACGAGCTCACCCGCCCCAACCCGGACGACCCCCGCACCCCGGCGGAGGGCCAGTCCGTCATGCGCCGCGTCGAGGACGTCCTGGACGTCTGGTTCGACTCCGGCTCCATGCCGTACGGCCAGGTCCACTACCCGTTCCAGAACGAGGAATGGTTCGACACGCACAACCCGGCGGACTTCATCGTCGAGTACATCGGCCAGACCCGCGGCTGGTTCTACATGCTGCACATCCTGTCCACCGCGCTGTTCGACCGGCCGGCCTTCCGCAACGTCATCAGCCACGGCATCGTCCTGGGCTCGGACGGGCAGAAAATGTCCAAGAGCCTGCGCAACTACCCGGACGTCTCCGAGGTCCTGGACCGCGACGGCTCCGACGCGATGCGCTGGTTCCTGATGTCCAGCCCCATCCTGCGCGGCGGCAACCTCGTGGTCACCGAGCAGGGCATCCGCGACGGCGTCCGCCAGGTCATCCTGCCGCTGTGGAACGTGTACAGCTTCTTCACGCTCTACACCAACGCTGCTGACGGCGCGCGCGGCTACGACGCGAAGCTCCGCTACGACGGCTACGCCGACACCCTGGATACGTACCTGCTGGCCAACACCGGGGACCTCGTCCGGAACATGACCGCCCAGCTGGACAGCTACGATATCTCCGGCGCCTGCGACGAGCTCCGCAGCTACCTGGACATGCTCACCAACTGGTACGTCCGCCGCAGCCGCCAGCGGTTCTTCGACGAGAGCGTGGACGCCTTCGACGCGCTGTACACCGCGCTGGAAACCGTCGCCCGCGCGGCCGCGTCGCTGCTGCCGCTGGTCTCCGAGGAGATCTGGCGCGGCCTCACCGGCGGGCGCTCCGTGCACCTGGCCGACTGGCCGGACGCGGACCTGTTCCCGGCCAACCCGGACCTCGTCGAGGCCATGGACCGGGTCCAGCAGATCTGCTCCACCGGATCCTCGCTGCGCAAGGCCGCCAACCTGCGCGTCCGCCTGCCGCTGCAGGAACTCACCGTCGTGGCACCCGGCGCGGATGCGCTGGAAGGCTTCGCCGCCGTCGTCGCCGATGAACTGAACCTGCGCTCCGTCCGCATGCTCGACGCCGGGAGCGCCTCCCCCGAGGAGTTCGGCATCGAGCAGAAGCTTGTGGTCAACGCCCGGGCCGCGGGTCCGCGGCTGGGCAAAAATGTCCAGCAGGCCATCAAGGGCGCCAAGTCCGGCGACTGGTCCGTGGACGAGGCCGGCACGGTCACCGCCGGCGGCCTGGAGCTGGAACCGCAGGAATACACCCTGGAAACCGTCGTGGCGGAAGCCGCGGAGGGCGCCGGCTCACGTGCGGCGGCCGTCCTGCCGGGCGGCGGCTTCGTCGTCCTCAACACCGAGGTCACCCCAGAACTGGAAGCCGAAGGTGCCGCCCGGGACATGGTCCGCGCCATCCAGCAGGCCCGCAAGGACGCCGGACTCAACGTCAGCGACCGGATCCGCACCACCGTCACCGCACGGCAGGACGTCGTCGACGCCCTGCTGGCCAACGCGGAGCTCGTCAAGACCGAAACCCTGACCATCGAGCTGGAAACGGTTGCGGCCGACGTCAAGGAACCCCAGGTCAGCGTTGTTAAGACTGCTGCAGAAAAAGTAGAGGCCTAACCCATGACCGACGAATTCTCCGTAGAAAGCGTCTACGCCGAGCTGCTGGGCCGCGCGCCGGAAAACAAGATGGAACCGCGGCTGGCCCCGCTGCACCGGGCCATGGACATCCTGGGGGAGCCGAACAAGGCGTTCCCGATCATCCATGTCACCGGCACCAACGGCAAGACCTCCACGGCCCGGATGATCGAGGCCGGGCTGCGCGCGCACGGGCTGAGCACCGGACGGTACACCAGCCCGCACCTGTCCAAGGTCACCGAACGGATCAGCATCGACGGCGCCCCCGTGTCCGACGAGACCTTCGTCCGGATCTGGGACGAGATCCGCCCGTACCTGGCCATCGTGGACAGCGAGCTCGAGGCCGAAGGCCAGCCCCGCCTGACGTACTTCGAATGCCTCACCATCCTGGGCTTCGCCATCTTCGCGGACCAGCCGGTCAACGTCGCCGTCATCGAGGTCGGCCTGGGCGGCATCACCGACGCGACCAACGTCGGCGACGGCCAGGTCTTTGTGGTCACCCCGATCTCGCTGGACCACACGGAGCTCCTGGGCGACACCACCGAGGACATCGCGTACGAAAAGGCCGGCATCATCAAGCCCGGCGGCTTCCTGGTCAGCGCCGCGCAGCCCCGCGATGCGGCCCAGGTGCTGCTGGAAAAAGCCAAGGAAACCAACGTCCCGTTCCGTTTCGAAGGCGTCGAGTTCGGCGTCGAGTCCCGCACCGTGGCCGTCGGCGGCCAGATGGTCACCATCCAGGGCATCGCGGGCCGCTACGAGGACCTGCTGGTGCCGCTGCACGGCGCGCACCAGGCCGAGAACGCCGCCGTCGCGATCGCCGCGCTGGAGGCGTTCTTCGGCGCGGAAAAGGCGCTCGACGCCGAGGTGGTGCAGGAGGCGTTCGCCTCGGTCACCTCACCCGGCCGCCTGGAGGTGGTGCGCACCGCGCCGACCATCATCGTGGACGCCGCCCACAACCCCGAAGGCATCCGGGTCTCCGCCGAGGCCATCCACGAGGCCTTCAACTTCACCAAGCTGGTGGTGGTGGTCGGCATCCTGCGGGAGAAGGATGCCGAGGAAATCCTCCGGCAGCTCAAGGAATCCCTCGGGGACCTGGCCGCCGAGTACTGCTTCACGCAGTCCAACTCTCCCCGCGCGGTGCCGGCCGAGGACCTGGCGGAACTCGCGCTGGAGCTCGGATTCGGCGAGGACAACATCCACGTGGCCGAGAAGCTCGACGACGCCCTCGAATGGGCCGTGGAACGTGCCGAATCCAACGACGACCTCGCCGGCGGCGTCCTCGTCACCGGGTCCATCACGCTCGTCGCGGACGCCCGGATCCTGCTCGGAAAGGCGGACGCGTAAGCCATGGCGAAGCTCACCAAAGCCCAACGCGAATGGCGCCCGGGCATGCCCAAGAAGCGCCGCTCCACCAAGGTCATGTTCGCCTCGACAGTCCTGCTGCTGGAGGCCTTCGTGGTGCTCTTCGGCACCCTCACGGTCTTCGGGCTGCGGCGGGACGAATTCCCGCCGGTCCTGATCTTCTCGGTCGGGATCACGCTGTCCCTTATCTACGTCGTCACGTGCTCCGTGCTGACCAAACCGTGGGGAGTGGCCCTGGGCTGGATCCTGCAGATCGTGCTGATCCTGACCGGCATCCTGGAGCCGGCCATGTTCCTGGTCGGCGGCCTCTTCGCGGTCGCCTGGTGGTACGGCATCCGCACCGGCATCCGGATCGACCGGGAGGCCGCCCAGCGGGAACGCGAACAGGCCGCCTGGGACGCAGCGCACCCCGAAGGTCAAAGCAACTAGACTTGTTTCCGAATCCCGCCCCCAACACATTGGAGCAGCTGTGAGCATTGAGCGAACCCTCGTCCTGATCAAGCCCGACGGCGTCACCCGCAACCTGACCGGCAGCATCATCGCCCGCATCGAGTCCAAGGGCTACACCCTGGCCGAGCTCAAGAAGGTCGACGCGAGCCGCGAACTGCTCGAGCAGCACTACGAGGAGCACGTCGGCAAGCCGTTCTACGAGCCGCTCGTCGAGTTCATGCTCAGCGGACCGGTCGTCGCGGCAATCTTCGAGGGCCACCGCGTGATCGAGGGCTTCCGCTCGCTCGCCGGCACCACGGACCCGACGACGGCGGCCCCCGGGACCATCCGCGGCGACTTCGGCCGCGACTGGGGCCTGAAAGTGCAGCAGAACCTGGTCCACGGCTCGGACTCCGTGGAGTCCGCGGAGCGCGAGATCAAGATCTGGTTCCAGGACTAACTTCCGGACCCACCGTCCCCGCCGGGGTGACGGTGCCGAGGTGACGGTTAAGGCCCATGTTCGTGCGCGGACATGGGCCTTAACTGTCACCTCGCGGTGGTTAACCGGGGTTCGTTCCTTAGTAGCCGGAGGTTCCGATGAAGACCTGGATGAAGGCGAAGAAGATGGTGGCGACCACGGCGACATAGAGCAGCGCCGTGATGATCCAGCCCGAGTCGCCCAGAATCCGGGTGGCGCCCGCGGGCAGGCGGATGACGCCGTGCGTGACGTTGCGGACGGTGACCCAGACGAACAGGGGGATCATCGCAGCCCAGACCACCATGCAGAACGGGCACAGGATGTGGATGGAGTACAGCGCCTGGGACCACAGCCACACCACGAATGCGAAGCCCAGCGTCACGCCGGCCTGCAGGCCCAGCCAGTACCAGCGGGCAAACGTGGCTCCCGCGAGGATGCCCATGGCCGTGGTGATGATGACCGCGAACGCCACGATGCCCATGAACATGTTGGGGAAGCCGAACACCGAACCCTGCCAGGTCTGCATGACCTGCCCGCAGGAGATCCAGGGGTTTACATCGCACACCGTCACATGGCTGGGATCCTTGAGGACCTCCAGCTTTTCCAGCACCAGCGCCCCGGAGGCAAGCCAGCCGACGACGCCGGTGATCAGCAGGAGCCACGCGAACGGGCGGTCGCGGGTCATCGGAGGCAACGGCCGTTCGGCAACGGACGTGCGGGAGCCTTGCTGCTGCTCGGCTGCCTCGTCGGTGGCGCTGGAGATGGTGGGCATGGAATGAAAGTCCTTTGGGTCGGTGCAACTGGTCCGATTCTATCGCCGGAGACTGGATGAAGCCCGGGAAGCGTCGTGCCTTCCCCAGTGATTCGGTCCGCTGTGCGGGCCGGATGCCTCCCTTACGCCTGAATTCCTGGGTCCTGTGAGACAATGATCGTGGCTGGAACCCGATCCACATCCGGATTCCGGTCCGGCGACTTTGTTCCCAAGACCGCCAATGATGAGCAGGGAGCCACGGATCCTCTGATCCCGGCTGTCCCGCAATGCCATTGGACGGCACCTGGTTGTGACATGTAGATCAACGGGTTTCAGAACAATTCCGCCGGCCCTCCAGGGCTGCCGCACCCCACTGCCGGTGCGAACCTGAGGGTACCCAATTGACTTCTGTCAATGCCTGCGGGTGTTGACAAATATTTGCCCCAACGGGTGCCGGATGTGGCGGTACGTCAGGGGCAGGAGTGTCGCCACATATGGATAATGACCAGGTTGTAACGGCCAACGACAACGCCCTCGGTGCCGAGGATTCAGCAGAAGCCGCAGCTGCGGCCACACCGCCGAAGCGGCCTGTCCGGACCCGCCGCAAGGCCCTTCCGAAGAAGGAAGCCCCCGCGGACGCAGCGGACACGGCAGCGGCGTCCGACGCCGTAGCGGACACAGCCGCCGCAGTTCCCGCCGAGCCAACCGACGCAGCCGTGGCTCCGGCCGCCGAAGCCACTGCCAAGGCGCCCGTCCGCCGCTCCCGCGCCCGCAAGGTCGCCGAACCGGCCGAGCCCCTTCCGGCCTTCGCCGATGCCGCGGGCGCCGCGCCGGCCGCTGAAGCCGCTGACGTTCCGGTGGAGAAGCCGGTCCGGCGCCGTGCCAGCCGCGCCAAGGCCGCTGGCCCGGTCGCTGAAGTGCCCGCCGCCGCAGCACCCGCCGCCGCAGCACCCGCCGCCGAGACCCCGGCCGCGGAAGACACCGCAGAAACCCCCGAAGCAACAGCAGCCACTCCCGCGGAAGCCGCAGTGGAGGCCAGTGCCTCCGCAGCAACAGAAGCAGCAGAAACGCCCGCCGAGGCACCCTCCGCCGCGGCCTCGCTGTTCCTTGAGCCGGGAGCGGTCACCTCGATGATCTTCCAGGCCCCCGACCTGGCCGCCGCCGTGCGCCCGGCACCGGCGGCCGCCGCAGTGGCAGAAACCGAGGAAGAAGAAGGCGAGGACGGTGACGGCGAGGACGCCGGAAGCCGCCGCCGCCGCCGCAGCCGCGGGCGCCGTGGACGCAGCACCCGCGGATCCGACAGTGAGTCCGGTGCCGACAACGACACGGCCGAAGGCAACAGGGACGAAGCGGAAGAAGCAGAAGAAGGCTCCGACGAGCCGCTCGAAGACGGCGTGACCTCGCGCCGCCGCCGTCGCCGCCGCCGTGGCGACCAGGATCTGGAACTGACCGGCGGGGAGGACAACGATCCGCCCAACACGGTGACCCGAGTCCGTGCACCCCGTGCAGCCGCCGAGGCGCCCGTCAACAACCGCGTCACCTCCCTCAAGGGCTCCACCCGGCTCGAGGCGAAGAAGCAGCGCCGCCGCGAATCCCGCGATACCGGCCGCCGCCGCACCGTCATCACCGAGGCCGAGTTCCTGGCCCGGCGCGAATCGGTCGACCGCCAGATGATCGTCCGCCAGCGCGACGACAGAATCCAGATCGGCGTCCTCGAAGACGGCGTCCTGGCCGAGCACTTCGTCTCGAAGACCCAGCAGGATTCCCTGATCGGAAACGTGTACCTGGGCAAGGTCCAGAACGTGCTGCCGTCCATGGAAGCCGCCTTCGTCGACATCGGGCGCGGCCGCAACGCCGTGCTCTACGCCGGCGAAGTCAACTGGGAATCCGTCAACCTCGAGGGCAAGCAGCGCCGGATCGAGAATGCGCTGAAGTCCGGCGACTCCGTGCTGGTCCAGGTCACCAAGGACCCGGTCGGGCACAAGGGCGCCCGGCTCACGAGCCAGATCTCGCTGCCCGGCCGCTACCTCGTGTACGTTCCCGGCGGTTCCATGACCGGGATCTCCCGCAAGCTGCCCGACGTCGAACGCAACCGCCTGAAGCGGATCCTCAAGGACCGCCTGCCGGAAGATGCGGGCGTCATCGTCCGCACCGCCGCCGAGGGCGCGTCCGAGGAAGAGCTCACGCACGACATCAACCGCCTCCGCGCCCAGTGGGAAGGGATCGAGGGGCAGTCGACCTCGACCAAGATCCTCGCCCCCGAGCTGCTCTACGGCGAACCCGATCTGACCATCAAGGTGGTCCGTGACGTCTTCAACGAGGACTTCTCCAAGCTGATCGTCTCCGGCGAGGAAGCCTGGGACACCATCGAGGCCTACGTCACGTACGTGGCGCCGGACCTGGTGGGCCGGCTGGAAAAGTGGACCAAGGACACGGACATCTTCGCCGCCTGGCGCATCGACGAGCAGATCCACAAGGCCCTGGACCGCAAGGTCTTCCTGCCTTCCGGCGGCTCCCTCGTGATCGACCGCACCGAAGCCATGACCGTGGTGGACGTCAACACCGGCAAGTTCACCGGCAGCGGCGGCAACCTTGAGGAAACCGTCACCAAGAACAACCTCGAAGCGGCCGAGGAAGTCGTCCGGCAGCTCCGGCTCCGCGACATCGGCGGCATCATCGTGATCGACTTCATCGACATGGTGCTCGAATCCAACCGCGACCTCGTGCTGCGCCGCATGGTCGAGTGCCTGGGCCGGGACCGGACCAAGCACCAGGTCGCCGAGGTGACCTCGCTGGGCCTCGTGCAGATGACGCGCAAGCGGATGGGCACCGGGCTGCTGGAGGTCTTCGGCGAGCAGTGCGAAACCTGCGCCGGCCGCGGCATCGTCACCCACGACGAACCGGTGGAACACCGCCGCGCCAACGTCGTGGCCGCCGAGCACCACGTCCCGCGGACCGAGCACCAGCCCGCAGCCAGGACGGAACGCAAGAGCCGCCGCCGCGGCAGGGGAGGCCAGGGCACGGACGAGCAGTCCGCCCCGGCAGCAGTCCACGCCGAGCCCACCGAGGCCGAGCGCCACGCCAAGGCCGAGGCCACCCGCGCCGCGCTGGCGAACATCGCCGCAGCGGCGCACGCCGCCCACCTGCACGACGGGGAGGCAGCCGCCGCCGACGCCGGGACCCGCCAGGCCGCCCTCGAGGCAGCCGTCGAGCTGGCCGCGACGGAGGAGGCTGCGGGACGTCCCGCCGCCGTGCTGACGTTCGGCGGCGAGCAGGTCGCCCTGCCGTTCGTGGAACACGCCGACGAGACAAGCGCGCCCTCGTTGACCCTGGATCTCCTGGCCGAGGCCTTCGCCCACCTGGGTGAAGCCGAGGCGGCACCGGCCGCGCAGTCGCCGGCAACGAAGGCTCCGGCCGCCCGGACCGCTACGGCCGCCCCGGCGCGCACGGGCGGAACCGGACCGGGACGCGCCCAGGCGCCGGGATCCCAGACCGAGGCGGAAGCCGAGGCGGGCACCTCCCGGGCCCGCCGCGGACGCCGCAACCGCAGCGCCAGCCGCGCCCAGGGTGCAGCCAACGAGACCTCGGTGGAACAGCGCCAGGAAACCCCGCAGGCCGCCGTTTCGGTGCATGAGGCCAAGGTCCCGGCAGCCACCACGCCGGCGGCCAGGCCTGCCGCCGGCGAGCCGATCATCCTCGGTGTCGGGGTTCCGGCTTCGGAGCTCTAACACCGGAACAGTTCAGCAAGGCCGCGGGTGCGGTCCGGACGGCGTAGCAATACGACCAGGTTCGGGCCGTGCCCGCGACTTCGTTAAGGGATGCGGCTAGGCTGGGTCCCTGACACGGGGTGCCGCGCATCGAGCCGGCTGAGATCCAGACCCGTTGAACCTGTCCGGTTAGCACCGGCGAAGGGATGTCTCTCTTGACCACCACCTCATCGTTTCTTCCGTGTGTCCCGGCCCCGGCGGCCCCCCGCATCCCGCGGGTGCTCGCGATCGCCGGCTCCGATCCCTCCGGCGGTGCCGGAATCCAGGCCGACCTCAAAAGCATTGCCGCGCACGGCGGCTACGGCATGGCGGCCATCACCGCCCTGACCGCGCAGAACACCCGCGGAGTCAGCGCCGTGCATGTCCCGCCGGCGGCGTTCCTCACGGCACAGCTGGACGCCCTCAGCGGGGACATCAGCATCGACGCCGTCAAGATCGGGATGCTGGGGGACGCCGCCGTGATCGACGCCGTCCGCACCTGGCTGGAGAAGGCCCGGCCCGCCGTCGTGGTCCTGGATCCCGTGATGGTCGCGACGAGCGGCGACCGGCTGCTGCAGGAGTCGGCCGAGGCGGCCCTGGAGGCGCTGTTGCCCTACGCCGACCTGATCACCCCCAACCTCGCCGAACTCGCCATCCTGCTCAAAGAACCCGCCGCCGGGAACTGGGCCGCGGCCCTGCAGCAGGGCAAGCGGCTCGCCGCCCGGACGGGGGCCACGGTCCTGGTGAAGGGCGGCCACCTCGACGACGGCGCCGGCTGCCCGGACGCGCTGGTCAACACTGGAGGACTCCTGGCCCAGGACGTCGTCGTGGTGCCGGGGGAGCGGGTGCCCACCCGCAACAGCCACGGCACCGGATGCTCGCTGTCCTCGGCGATGGCGACCGTACAGGCCCGGATCCTGGGACACGACGGGCGGGGGGACTGGGAAACCGTGCTCCGCAACGTCAAGCCCTGGCTGCAGGAGGCGCTGCGCACCTCGGCGGACCTCGACGTCGGCAACGGCAACGGGCCGGTCCATCATTTCCACCACGTCCAGCAGCACACGCAGGACCATGGCCAAACCGGCCGCGTCCCGGCCGAGGGGGCCTTCGCCGCCGCGCTCCGGGACGCGGCAGCCGCCGACCTCGAAGCGATCTACGGCCTGGACTTCATCAAGGCCCTGGCGGACGGGTCGCTGCCGGAGAAGGAGTTCGCCTACTACCTCGCCCAGGACGCCCTCTACCTCAATGGCTATTCCCGGGTCCTGGCTCGCGCCGCCGCAATCGCGCCCACGGAGGCCGAGCAGCTCTTCTGGGCCCGGTCCGCCCAGAACTGCCTCGAAGTCGAGTCGGAGCTGCACCGGACCTGGCTGAGTACCCGAACCGCCGACGGAACGCTGGGTCCGGTGACCAAGTCCTATGTGGACCATCTGCTGGCCGCCTCGGTCTCCGGCAGCTACGGGGTGCTCGTGGCCGCTGTGCTGCCGTGCTTCTGGCTCTATGCGGAGGTGGGGGAGACCCTCCACGGGCAGTTCCTCGCCGCCGGCGCCCCGGACGAGCACCCTTATGCGGTGTGGCTGCGAACCTATGCGGATGAGGAATTCGCCGCCGCCACCCGGCAGGCCGTCGCATATGCCGACGCGGCGGGGCGGAGGGCGTCGGAGGGCGAACGGCAGGCCATGACCGTGGCCTTCCGGCAGTCCGCCCGGTACGAGGTCGATTTCTTCGACGCGCCGCGGCTGCACGCCTGACCCGGGGAGCCGGGCGGAGCCTGTACGATAGGTGGGCACGGTTCCGGAAGTCGTTGCGGCAACACCCTGTCCATACAGAGTGGCGCCTACCACGTACCTCCCTTCGGAACCAGCCTCATTTGCGGCCGAAGGCAAAATTAGCGTAGTCTAGATCTTCGGTGCTTACGCCAACACTTGGGTTATGACCTTGAGGACGCTCCACTTGATTTCGAGTGCGATTGTCCACGGGATAGCTCATGGGTCCCCCCGGGGAACCCACCGGCGTAGAGGCACAGCGTGAGCCGGACCAAAAACATTTGGACCCAGGTTCCGCACGCAAATCTAGTAATAAACGTCGAGAGAAGTGAGTTCCCCAGTGGTGTACGCGATTGTCCGCGCAGGCGGCCGCCAAGAGAAGGTTTCCGTTGGAGACTTCGTTACCCTGAACCGCGTCCCCGGTGGAGCCGGCAGCACCTTTGAGTTGCCCGCACTGCTCCTGGTAGACGGTGACAAGGTCACGTCTGCAGCTTCGGACCTGGCCAAGGTAAAGGTTACGGCTGAGATCCTTGAGGACCTTCGCGGTCCCAAGATCGTCATCCAGAAGTTCAAGAACAAGACCGGTTACAAGAAGCGCCAGGGTCACCGTCAGGAATTGACCAAGGTCAAGATCACCGGTATCAAGTAACTAATCGTTACTGTTCAGGTTTTCAGCAGATTCCCCAGAATTTTAAGGCAGGCATTTCCAAATGGCACATAAAAAAGGCGCGAGTTCCACTCGCAACGGTCGTGACTCTAACGCCCAGTACCTCGGCGTCAAGCGCTTCGGCGGCCAGGTAGTTTCCGCAGGCGAGATCATCGTCCGCCAGCGTGGCACCCACTTCCACCCGGGCGCCGGCGTTGGCCGTGGCGGCGACGACACCCTGTTCGCCCTGACCCCCGGCGCTGTCGAGTTCGGCACCCGCCGCGGTCGTCGCGTTGTGAACATTGTGGCTGCAGCAGCTGCAGAGTAACAACAAGTCTTAAGTCGGTGGGGCGGGCCATTAGGTCCGCTCCACCGGTGTTTTAACCGCATTACAATCATCTTGGGAGTCCTCGGACCCCCGGGGAACAGCACTGAGGAGATCCACGTGGCTAGCTTTGTAGACCGGGTAGTACTGCACGTATCCGGCGGTACCGGCGGCCACGGTTGTGTCTCCGTTCACCGCGAGAAGTTCAAGCCGCTCGGCGGTCCCGACGGCGGCAACGGCGGCAACGGCGGCGACGTCATCCTGCGCGTCGACCCCCAGACCACCACCCTGCTGGACTACCACCACGCCCCGCACCGCCACGCCACCAACGGCGGCCCCGGCATGGGCGACTGGCGCGCCGGCAAACACGGCGAAACCCTGATCCTTCCGGTCCCCGTCGGCACCGTGGTCAAGTCCAAGGACGGCCAGGTCCTCGCGGACCTCGTCAGCGAAGGCGCCGAATACATCGCGGCCGCCGGCGGCATCGGCGGGCTGGGCAACGCCTCGCTTTCCTCGCAGAAGCGCCGCGCCCCGGGCTTCGCGCTGCTCGGCATCGAAGGCGAATCCAGCGACGTCGTCCTGGAGCTGAAGTCCATCGCCGACATCGCCCTGGTCGGCTTCCCCTCCGCCGGCAAGTCAAGCCTGATCGCCGCCATGTCGGCCGCGCGGCCCAAGATCGCCGACTACCCGTTCACCACCCTGATCCCGAACCTCGGCGTGGTCCAGGCCGGCGACGTGCGCTTCACCATCGCCGACGTCCCGGGCCTGATTGAAGGCGCCAGCGAGGGCAAGGGCCTCGGCCACTACTTCCTCCGCCACGTCGAGCGCTGCGCCGCCCTGGTGCACGTCCTGGACTGCGGCACGCTCGAATCGGACCGCGACCCGCTCTCCGACCTCGCCATCATCGAGGCCGAGCTGGAGAAGTACGCGGTCGACATGAGCTACAGCGGTGCCGACGGCGAGGTCGTCCCGCTGAACCACCGCCCCCGCCTGGTCGCCCTCAACAAGGTGGACCTGCCCGACGGCAAGGACATGGCCGAGTTCGTCCGTCCGGAACTGGAATCGCGCGGCTACAAGGTCTTCGAAATCTCGGCAACCAGCCATGAAGGACTCCGCCAGCTCGGCTTCGCCATGGGAGAAATCGTCCAGGCAGCCCGCGACGCCCTCGCTGCCGCCCCGCCGAAGGTGCATGCCCCCATTCTCAAGCCGCGTGCGGTCAACGAATCCGGCTTCAAGATCCGCCGCGAAGAGAAGAACCTCGAACCGCTGTTCCGCGTCCTGGGCGACAAGCCCGTGCGCTGGGTCAAGCAGACCGACTTCACCAACGAGGAAGCCATCGGCTACCTCGCCGACCGCCTGGCCAAGCTCGGCGTCGAAAACGAACTGTTCAAGCAGGGCGCCAAGCCCGGCGACATGGTCGTCATCGGCGAGGACGACGGCGTCGTCTTCGACTGGGAGCCGACCATGATGGCCGGCGCCGAACTGCTGGCCGCCCCGCGCGGCACCGACGTGCGCTTCGCCGACATCGGCGACCGCCCCACCCGCGGACAGAAGCGCGACGAGCAGATCGAACGCCGCGAGGCCAAGGCTGCCGCCCGCGCCGAACTCGAAGCCGAGCGCAAGGCCGGGATCTGGACCGAATCCGTCAGCAGCCGCAGGGTCGCCAAGCCGCTCAAGGAGAGTGGACTGGGCGCAACAGATGACGAGTAAAGCCGTCACTGCACCCGGCGCGGCGGTCTCCCCGGATCCCCGCAGGGCATCGGACAGCCGGGCCCCGGACAGCCGTGCTACGGTCACGCCGGCCCCCGACCGCTCCCTGCTGTCCGGGGCCCGGCGGATCGTGGTCAAGGTCGGATCGTCGTCGCTGACGTCCATCAAGGGCGGCATCTCGGAAGAGGCGCTCACCGAGCTCGCCGACGCCCTCGCGCACAAGCGCAACGCCGGCACCGAGATCATCCTGGTCTCCTCCGGCGCGATCGCGGCCGGGCTCGCGCCGCTCGGCCTCGCCAAGCGTCCCCGCGACCTTGCCACCCAGCAGGCGGCCGCGAGCGTGGGCCAAGGGCTGCTGATGGCCCGCTACACCCACGCCTTCGGGGCCCACGGCGTCACCGTCAGCCAGGTGCTCCTCACCGCCGAAGACTTCATGCGCCGCAGCCAGCACACCAACGCCCTGCGCGCCCTGGACCGGCTGCTGAACCTCGGCGTCGTGCCCGTGGTCAACGAAAACGACACCGTCGCCACCCATGAGATCCGCTTCGGCGACAACGACCGGCTCGCGGCCCTCGTCGCCCACCTGGTCCGCGCCGACGCCCTCGTGCTGCTCTCCGACGTCGATTCCCTCTATGACGGCCCTCCCGCGCACGGCGCCAAGCGGATCCCGCACGTCACCGGCCCGCAAGACCTCGACGGCGTCACGATCGGACGCACCGGCAAGGCCGGGACCGGCACCGGGGGAATGGTCACCAAAGTCGAGGCGGCCACCATCGCCGCCGGCTCGGGCATCCCCGCCCTCGTCACGTCCACGGGCAACGCCGCCGCCGCGCTGGCAGGCAAGGATGTGGGAACCTGGTTCTCCGTCAACGGCTCCCGCAAGCCGGTCCGCCTGCTCTGGCTCGCGCACCTCGCCTCCGTGGAGGGCACGCTGGTGCTCGACGACGGCGCGGTCCATGCCGTGCGCGACCGCCACACCTCGCTGCTCCCGGCCGGCATTTCCGCCGTGCACGGGCACTTCGAGGCCGGCGACGCCGTGGCAATGGTCTCACCCGACGGCACCGTGATCGCCCACGGCCTGGTCAACTACGGCGCCGCCGAACTTCCGCAGATGCTGGGCCGCTCCACGAAGGAGCTTGGCAAGGCCCTCGGCCGCGGATATGACCGCGTCGTTGTTCATGTTGACGATCTGGTGCTGGTCTGAGCCGCCCGCTCGCCTAAACTGGAAGCATGACTGAGGCCCTGACCCCCCGCTCTGCCGTGCTCGCCGAAAAGCTGTTCGCCGAAGGTCTGCTCCCCGCGGACGGACCGGCGGACGCCACCCGCGATGCCGGCCCGGACACTGCACCGGAAAACGGCGCGTCAGTCGACGTCGAGGCAGCCGTCCACGCCATCGCCGACCGCTCGCGCCAGGCCGCGCGCAGGATGGCCGGCGCCAACCGGGCCTGGAAGGACCGCGGGCTGCGCGCCATCGCATCCGCGCTGCTGGAACGCAAGGCCCAGATCCTCGCCGCCAACACCACGGATGTCGCCGCCGGCAAAGCCAACGGCACGTCCGCGGCCATGCTGGACCGGCTCACTCTCACGGACGCCCGCATCCAGGGCCTCGCCGCCGCGCTGGAGAACCTCGCCAACCTGCCCGATCCCGTCGGCAACGTGGTCCGCGGCCAGACCCTGCCCAACGGGCTCCGGCTCCGCCAGGTCAACGTGCCCATGGGCGTCGTCGCGGCCATCTACGAGGCGCGCCCCAACGTCACCGTGGACATCGCCGGGCTCGGCCTGAAGAGCGGCAACGCCGTCATCCTGCGCGGCGGGACCGCCGCCGCCGCGACCAACGCCGCCCTCGTCACCGTGCTCCGCGACGCCCTCGATTCCGTAGGCCTGCCCGCCGACGCCGTGCAAAGCGTCGACCAGTACGGCCGCGACGGCGCCAATGCCCTGATGCGCGCCCGCGGCCGCGTCGACGTCCTGATTCCCCGCGGCGGCCGGGAACTGATCCAGTCCGTCGTGACCAACGCCAAGGTCCCCGTCATCGAGACCGGGGAAGGCAACGTGCACATATTCCTGGACGCCTCCGCGAACGAGGACATGGCCGTGGAGATCCTGCTGAACGCCAAGACCCAGCGGCCCAGCGTCTGCAACACCGTGGAAACCCTGCTGGTCCACTCCGCGTCGACTGTGCTGCCCGCCGTCGCCGCAGCACTGCGCGCCGCCGGCGTCACCCTGCACGCCGACGAACGGATCCGCGCCGCGCTGCCGGCCTCGGTCGACTCGGTCCCCGCCACGGACGAGGACTGGGCCACCGAATACATGGACCTGGACCTCGCCGTGGCCATGGTGGACAGCCTCGACGACGCCGTCAAGCACATCCGCACGTGGTCCACCGGCCACACCGAAGCCATCCTGACCAATGACCTCGGCAACGCCGAACGCTTCATTGCCGAGGTGGATTCGGCCGCCGTTATCGTCAACGCCTCCACCCGCTTCACCGACGGTGGCGAACTGGGACTGGGCGCCGAGGTCGGCATTTCCACCCAGAAGCTGCACGCCCGCGGGCCGATGGGCCTGACGGAACTGACCACCACCAAGTGGATCGTCCAGGGCGAGGGCCAGATCAGGGCCTAGCAACGCTGTAACATGGAACAGAAGTCCGGAACGGCGGGGATACCCGCCGTCGTCAAATCTTAAACTCACTAGGGGAGAACATGCTGTCGCAGCAGATCGCCACAATCGTCGCCGCCGCTGGCGAATCAGGCCACGAGGAACTGGCGCCGCTTATTGCACCGCCGTTCGTCATCGGCGCCATCATGTTCGCGGTCCTGCTGGTCATGCTGTTCATCACGCTGTCCTACTCCAACCTGGGCAAGCGCCACGAAGCCGTCGAGGAGCACGCGGACCCGCACCGCCAGCACCCGAACAAGCACGATCACGGCCAAGGGCACTAATATTTCCGCCATCGTGAAGCAGCGTGGCGCCAAGCGCCGCCTGCGCCTGGGTGTGATGGGCGGCACGTTCGACCCCATCCATCACGGGCACCTTGTCGCGGCCAGCGAGGTCGCGGCCAAGTTCGACTTGGACGAAGTGGTCTTCGTGCCCACGGGCCAGCCCTGGCAGAAGATGAGCAAGAAGGTCAGCGAGGCCGAGCACCGCTACCTCATGACCGTCATCGCCACGGCCTCGAATCCCCGCTTCACCGTCAGCCGGGTGGACGTGGACCGGCCCGGGCCCACATACACGATCGACACCCTGCGCGACCTGCACACCCTGCGCCCGGACGCGGACCTCTTCTTCATCACCGGCGCCGACGCCCTGGCCCAGATTCTGTCCTGGAAGGACATCGACGAACTCTGGTCCCTGGCGCACTTCGTCGGGGTGACCCGGCCGGGCCACGTGCTGGACGGAATGGGCCGCAAGGACGTCAGCCTGCTCGAGGTTCCCGCCATGGCGATCTCCTCGACCGACTGCCGCACCAGGGTCGCGGCAGGGAACCCCGTGTGGTACCTCGTCCCCGACGGTGTGGTCCAGTACATCGCCAAATACGGGCTGTACGGCGGCGACCCCGACACCGGGGACACCTCCGCCGGCAATGGCGCCGCCCGCTATGACCGAAGCACCGAGATAGCCCAACCCGCCAGCACCGAATGAGTTTGCAATGAGTCAGGAACAGCCACCAATCCGCAGCCGCCGCCAACTGCGGCAGGCCAGAGATGAACGCCCGGAAGCGAACCAGGAGCCCGGTACTCCAGGTCCCGGCGCGGTTCCCCCTGCCTCAAACAACCCTGCCTCCAGCATCCCCGCCGCTCCGCGGCCTGCCAGTATTGTTCCCCCCGGCGGTGCTGCCCCCGGCGTCGTCGACCCCGGCGAGCCCACGGAGGCGGAAGTCACCGGACGCCGCCGAAATGCGGGCCCCGTGGACTCAGTCCGCACCACGGCCGGATCCGAGCGGTCCTCTCAGGTCCGTGCCCGGGACCGCGCCACGTTGCGCACCATCAAGGAACTCGCCGAAAAAGAAGGCAATCTGTCCGGTGGCGGACCGCCTACCAGGCGCCAGCTTCGGCTGCTGCAGCTGGCTGCCGAAACGGCCCCGGCTACCTCAGCCAACCTGATTGTCCCTGCTTCCCCACGGACGCGGGCCACCCCGGCCGTTCCCCCGCGCGGCGCCGCTGCCGGTGCGCCGGCAGCCCCCGCCGTGCCGGACGCGGCGGCCGCGCAGCCCGCCGTGGAGCGCGCTCCCGCTGATGGCGCCAAAGCCCCCGGGCAGAAGTCCGACGGCGGCACTGCCGGCCGGGGTGGTCAGGGACCCGTTGGCATGACCGTGGAACAGGCCCTCGCCGCGCGGGAACTGCTGGCCCAGCAGGCCCAAAACCAGCTGGCCAAAATGGAACACATCAACGCCACTGACCCGGAAGCCGTCGATCCGGACGTGCTGGCGGAGCAGATCGCCTTGGCCGAACGGGCCGCCGTGCTGAACCGCCGCGCCGCAGCGAAACAAAAACTTGCCGAACAGAACACCAAGCCCGATCCGGTTCGGAACGACCCGACCACGGCCAACAACCTGGCCATGGTCACCCCCCTGGAGTTCGTCCAGGTGCCCGGCGTGGAGCGGCCCGTCTTGAAGCGTCCTGCCACGTCCTACGTACCCGTCGCCACCAATCCGGGTCCCCGGGTTGAGCAGCCCCGGAAGTCCGGCAACCGCCGTCCGGTTCCCTCCCGCCAGCGGGGTACAGGCACCACCGGCCGCGCCGGCGTGCTGGCACGAGCCGATGCCGCTGCCCAGGCTGCCTCCGCGCCGCCCCAAGCACTGTCCCGCCCCACGGCCGGGAACCCTGCCGCGCCCCAGGCGGACGAGGACTTCGCCGGCAGGTCACCCGTCGCCGCAACCACCGCCCACGGGCTTGAGCCACTCGACGCGGACACCGCTGGGCTGGGCAGGGCGCGGCGGCTCCGCCTCGTGCAGCTCGCGGTGCTAGCCCTTGGCGTGATTGCGCTGATTGTCGGCATCATGCTGATCATCACCGGCCTATCCGGCTAGCCACCCTCGTTCCCGGCCCCGCCGCTGCGGCCCGCGGCCGTTCCACGCATATCCGCCACACAAGCTTTTTCACCCACCAAGCTTTTTCACAACAAGCTTTTCCCAACAAGGAGTCCCGTGACTGCAACACAATCAGCCATCGCCACAGCCCGACACGCAGCCCGAGCTGCCGCGGAGAAACTCGCCGAGGACATCATCGCGATGGACGTCAGCGAACGGCTTGCCCTGGCCGACATCTTCCTGATTGCCTCCGCACCGTCTGAGCGCCAGGTCAACGCCATCGTTGACGGCATCGAAGACGAACTCTCCAAGTTCGAACTCAAGCCGATCCGCCGTGAAGGACGCTCCGGCGGCCGCTGGGTCCTGCTGGACTATGGCGACATCGTTATCCACGTCCAGCACGAGGAAGACCGTGTGTTCTACGCCCTTGAGCGTCTCTGGAAAGACTGCCCCGTCGTGGACCTGCAGCTGGGGGATGACGCCTCCGCCAAGGCCGCGGCATCCTCCGAAGCGGAGTAGCAGGGGAGCACCACGGAATATTCCCGATTTGGAATTTTCCGAAAGGCTGTTCTAAGATATTTGAGTTGCTTCGGAGAGATCCGGACCAAAAAGCCGGAACCGAAAGCGTTAGCTGACGGGTTCGGAGCAACGAAAATTCGGGGCTGTGGCGCAGCTGGTAGCGCACCTGCATGGCATGCAGGGGGTCAGGGGTTCGAGTCCCCTCAGCTCCACCGGATAATCCGCCGGAATCGAAAGATTCCGGCGGATTTTTTTGTGTGCGGAGTTGGTCGGGCTGCTGCGGTCCGGGGGCACTTTGACACGGACACGCCGCGGACACCGGACCCTGGGGGGCCGGAACCGTGTCCAAAAGCGCCCCGGACGGCGGAGGCGCTGCCAGCCACGACCCGGAAAGTGACGGCCTGCCGGAACTTTTGCCACGCGAGGGCGCGCCGATTCGCGTGAACGGGAAATGTGGTTTAAGATAAACAGGTTGCTTCAGGGAAGACGGTCCTTTACGGGACAGTTTTGCCGGGCAGTTCGGGGCTGTGGCGCAGCTGGTAGCGCACCTGCATGGCATGCAGGGGGTCAGGGGTTCGAGTCCCCTCAGCTCCACCGAAGAGGTCCTGCTCACTGAGCAGGACCTCCTTTGTTTTTGCGGATGACTTAACCGTGACTTGCGCGCCCCGGCGCCCTCAGCCGGAGCGCTGGCCGGTCCGTCTCTCCCGCCAGGCCCGCCACGCGCCCGTGGACCAGAGGGCCCACAGCACCAGAAACGGCTGGAACAGCAGGCGAGTCCCGCGGCTCAGGTCCGAATTGAGTCCGAACGCATCGGTGCCCGTGGCGAACTGCGAAAAGTTGCCCGGGAAGACCAGGACGAAGAAGGCCGCCACCATCCAGCCGAGGGCCACCCGCCGTCGCCTGATCAGCAGCAGACCCAGCCCCAGGCTGATCTCCACCAGCCCGGAGGCAACCACAACGAAGTCCACGTCCAGCGGCAGCCAGGGCGGCACCTGGGCTCGGAACGCCTCACGGCTCCAACCCAGGTGGCTGACACCGGCCAGGACCAGGAATCCGCCCAGCAGCAGCCGGCCGGCGGTCCGCAACCCCGAGCGCAGCCAGGACTCCGCGGCGGGCGGCACTGGCCGGTGGGATGGAGGCCGGTGGGATGGAAGACTGCGGGATGGAACCGGACCGGGGGACTGGACTGGGCTGTCGGCCATGAGGTGCCGCCTTCACTCTGGGGAAACCAGCTTAGCAATCCGGCCCGACCGGCCCTTCGTGCGCCCGCTCGACTAAAGTTGGGGACGTGAACGAGACCCTGCCCCCGTGCCCCGAATGCTCCAGCGAATACACGTATGAGATGGGGGCGCTCCTGGTCTGCCCCGAATGCGCACACGAGTGGTCACCGGCCGCGGAGCCGGGGGCAGAGGGCCAGGAAGCCAAGCCGATCAAGGACGCCGTCGGGAACATCCTGGCCGACGGGGACACCGTCACGGTCATCAAGGACCTCAAGATCAAGGGCAGCTCCACCGTGATCAAGGTCGGCACCAAGGTCCGCGGCATCCGGCTCGTGAACGGCGTCGGCGACCACGACATCGACTGCAAGGTGGACGGCGTTGGACCCATGCAGCTGAAATCCAGCGTGGTCAAGAAGATCTGACCGGGACCCGATCAGCGTGACCTCAGGGACGGACGACCCGGTCCGGTCCGCCGACGTCGTTGTTATCGGCGCCGGCCAGGCCGGACTATCCGCCGCGTACCACCTGCAGCGCCGGGGCCTCATCCCGGCCGGGACGGCACCGGAACACTTGGATCCCGCGGCCGGTCCGGCCAGGAGCTACATAGTCCTCGACGCCGAAGACGGCCCCGGCGGTGCATGGCGCCACCGCTGGAAGAGCCTCAGGATGGCCACCGTGAACGGCATCAGCGACCTGCCGGGCATCGCGCAGCCTTCCGTGGATCCCGAGGAGGCCAGTTCCAGCTTCCTCACCCGGTACTTCGGCGGCTACGAACGCCAACTTGCGCTGTCCATCGAACGTCCCGTCAAAGTCCGCACCGTCTCGCGGGAGGACAGCGACGACGGCGGGCGGCTGCGGATCTCCTCGTCCCGAGGCGAATGGTCCGCCCGGGCCGTCATAAACGCGACCGGCACCTGGACGCGGCCGTTCTGGCCGATCTACCCGGGACAGGCCACGTTCCGCGGCCGGCAGCTGCACGTGGCGGACTACGTCGCCGCGGAGGACTTTCGCGGCCGGCACGTGATTGTGGTCGGCGGCGGAATCTCGGCCGTCGGCCTGCTCGACGAGATCTCCCAGGTCACCACCACCAGCTGGTTCACCCGCCGGGAACCCGTCTGGCGGGACGCCGCCTTTGACCGGCAGGCCGGGCACGACGCCGTCGCGCTGGTCGAGGAACGCGTCCGGCAGGGACTGCCGCCCCAGAGCGTGGTCGCCGTGACCGGCCTGATCTGGACCCCAGGACTGCGGGCGGCCGCCGCGCGGGGTGTGCTGGAGCGCCACCCCATGTTCACCGGCATCGAGCCCGGCGGAGTGCGGATGGCGGACGGCAGCTTCCTGGCCGCCGACGTGATCCTCTGGGCCACCGGATTCCGGGCCGAGCTGGAACACCTCGCCCCGCTGCACCTGCGCGGCCCCGGCGGCGGGATCGCCATGGACGGCACCCAGGTGGCCGCGGAGCCGCGCGTCCACCTGGTGGGCTACGGACCCTCCTCCTCCACGATCGGCGCCAACCGGGCCGGACGGGCCGCGGTAACGGGCATCCTGCGTTTCCTGGGGGAGCAGGATAAGTTTGCAGGGGCCCTCACCTCCCACCCTTAACACCCTGACCCACCAACCTGACTCACAAAAGGCGGCAGCTCGCGCGTGGCGGACAACACTCTTGATTCCCTCTTCTCCCGGCTGGGCAGGTTCCCGGACGTGGAGGCGGTCAACCTGCAGGCCTGGGACGCCACGGACCGGCTCTTGCTGGACACCGCCGTCGACCTGCTCGCGGCCGGGGTTCTTCAGCCCGGCAGCAGGCTCGCCGTGGTGGGGGACCGCTACGGGGCACTGACCCTGGGTGCCCTGGCCCTCGACGCTGTCCGCCCTCCCGCCGCCTCTGACACCGCTGACTCTGACGGCACCATCGGCTGGGCCGGCCCGGTCCGGGTGCACCAGGACCTCATCACCGGCGAGCATGCCCTCCGCCGCAACGCTGGGAAGCTCGGCAGCTCCGGCGGCTTCGAACAGTTGCCGCTTGGCGCCGGGCTCCTGTCCGGGGCCGGCGTGGTGCTCCTCCAGCTGCCCAAGTCCCTGGCGGAGCTGGAGGAAATTGCCGACGCCGTCGCCCGCCACGCCGCGCCCGACGTCGTGCTGCTGGCCGGCGGCCGGGTCAAGCACATGAGCCTGGGCATGAACGCGGTGCTGGAGCGCCACTTCAGCGAGGTCCAGCCCCAGCGTGCCCGGCAAAAATCCCGGATCCTGCTGGCCCGCGGCCCCAGGCCCGCCACCGGCGCCCCGCCGTTCCCGGTCACGGAGGCCAACACCGAGCTGGGCCTGACCGTGTGCGCCCGCGGGGCCGTGTTTGCCGGGACCGGGCTGGACATCGGCACCCGGTTCCTGCTGGAGTTCCTGCCGCAGATGCCGCCGGCACGGCACGCCATCGACCTCGGCTGCGGCACCGGGATCCTCGCCGCCATGTACGCCCGCGGCAACCCCGGGTCACGGGTCACGGCCACGGACCAGTCCGCGGCCGCCGTCGACTCGGCCAGGGCCACGGCGGAAGCCAACGGCCTCGCCGCCCAGGTCACGGTCCTCCAGGACGATGCCATGGCCTCCCTGCCGGACGCCAGCGCCGATCTGATCCTGCTCAACCCGCCCTTCCACGTCGGGGCCGCGGTGCATGCCGGGGCCGGCCTCAAGCTGATCGAGGCGGCCGGACGGGTCCTCGCACCGGGCGGGGAACTCTGGACGGTGTTCAACAGCCACCTGCACTACCAGCCCGCGCTGCAGCGGCTGATCGGCCCAACCCGCGAGGTCGGCCGGAACCCGAAATTCACTGTGACGGCCAGCGTACGGAAAACCACCGAAGTGTGAAGCGGGGCGTGGGGCCGGTCACAGGGACGTAACGTACGATTCTGAGATAAGCAGTGCATCGCCAAAGACGTTTAGGGGTATCAGTGACTGAGATCCGCCAGTCCTCGCCGAGGCGCGGAACCAATTTGCCCCGGATGGGGGACTTCAACCTCACGGTCATCCTCGATGCCATCAGGCGTTCCCCGGCCGGCCTCAGCCGGGTGGAGCTGGCCCAGATCGTCGGGCTGTCCCCGCAGACGATCTCCAATATCTCCCGCCGGCTGCTGGACCAGGACCTGATCTATGAGGCCGGCAAGGAAGGCACCGGACCGGGCAAACCGCGGACCATGCTCCGGCTCAAGTCCTCCGGCATGTACGCCGTGGGCGTCCACCTGGACCCGGCCGTGACCACGTTCGTGGTGCTGGACCTGGTCGGCGCCGTGGTGAAACACTCCCGGATCAAGACTCCGGCCGGCAGCGATCCCGGGGCCGTCATCGACACCATCGCCGCCGAAATCAAGCAGCTCATCTCGGAATCCGGCGTCGACCCGGCCCGGATCGCCGGCCTGGGGATCGCCTCGCCCGGACCGATTGACCTCGAGGAGGGCACCGTCGTCGACCCTCCGCTCCTGCTCGGCTGGGACCGCGTGCCGCTCCGCGACGCCCTGGCCGAAGCGACCGGGCTGTCCACCATCGTGGACAAGGACGTGACCAGTGCCGCCGTGGCCGAAACCTGGGCGGGCGGTCCCAGCGGCGCGGGCAGCTTCGTCTTTATGTATATGGGCACCGGAATCGGCTGCGGGATCGTGCTCAATGACGAGGTGGTGCGCGGGACCTCGGGCAACGCCGGGGAGATCGGGCACATCATCGTTGATCCCGACGGCGCACCCTGCGACTGCGGCCAGCGCGGCTGCGTCAAGTCGACCTGTATTCCCCAGGTGCTGGTGGCCCGGGCCGTCGAAGCCGGGGTCCTGAGGGGTCCGCTCGAGGCCGTGACGGGTCCCGCCATCCAGGAGAGCTTCGCCGCACTGTGTGCCGCCGCCGCCGGCGGCGACGCGAGGGCGGAGGCGATCATCGACCACTCCGCCGTCCTTGTGGCCCGCGCCGTCTCGACCGTCACCAACGCCCTGGACGTGGACCGGGTGGTGTTCGGCGGCCCCTTCTGGACCTGCCTCTCGCAGCGGTATCTCGAACGGATCCCGGAGCTGGTCCGGGAAGGCAGCGCCACCCGGAGAATCCATGAGATCGAGGTGGTCGGCACCGGCGTCGGCGAGGATGTCGGCGCGATCGGCGCCGCCTGCCTCGTGCTGGAGCACACGCTGGCACCCCGCTCGCAGCGCCTCCTGCTGGAGGGCTAGAGCCGGCCGGCGGACCGGCCCCCGGGCCGGTGAGTCAGTCGATGTCCTCGACGACGGTGCCGAAGGGGATGGTCTCGTCCACGTGTGCCTGGTGGCCGGTGGGGCCGGGGTTGTACGTGACCCGGACACCGTGCGACTTGTCCGCCGAGGACTGCATCAGGATCGGCCGGACGGTGTTGATGAAACTCTCGCTCTTGCCGGCGAGATACTCCTGGTAGCTGGCTGGAAGCTGGATCATGGCAAAAGGATAGTCCTGCGCGGGCACGATGGGGAGTGCCGGCGTCCAACGGCACACAGCACGGGACCGCCCACGGACAACCCCTGACGACCATCCGGGCGAAGAATATTCTGTCCCGAGATGAAATATGCCGTAAAGCTGCGTCTTAATTCGGGGGCCGACTTGAACGGCCTCCCGGGTCGCCCGTAGAGTTCTATCCAAGTTACCTCAGTAACGTGTCAGCGATCCTCCGCTCACGGCCAGCCCCACGGCGGCCCAGGAGGGTGTGGGTGCCCCCATGTGGGCCTGACATTTGCTCACGGACAACTTCGTATCAGGCGTAACAGTCGCGGCTGCGCCCTGCTGGAGTTTCCTCCGTGTTCCCCAAACTCAATTCACCGACGGTCCCCGTTTTCCGGGCCCAGCCGTCAGTGTTCACAGCCAAGGACGCAAATGTCTCCACCAAGCCTTATTGACACCCATCCAAATCTTGCCGGTACGGCGCCCGTCGCGCTGTCCTATGAACTGTTCCCGCCGCGGTCGCCCGCGGCCGCCGAATCGCTCTGGACCACCATCGGCGAACTCGAGGCCACGGACCCGGACTACGTGTCCGTGACCTACGGCGCCAGCGGATCCAACCGGAACACCGCCGTCGAGCTCATCAACCGCCTCGTCCAGGAAACCACCCTGCGGCCGCTGGCGCACCTGACCTGTGTGGGGAACTCCCCGCAGGAGCTCGCCGAGATCATCGGCGAACTGCTCGACGTCGGCGTGCGCGGCATCCTGGCCCTGCGCGGCGACCAGCCCAAGGACGGCGGGGCCCCTGCCGAGGGTTCGCTGCGCTACGCCCAGGACCTGATCGAGCTCATCCGCCGCGTCGAACAGCGCCGCTCCGCGATGCTCTGCGCCGGCAAGGTCGCCGTCGGTGTCGCCGCGTACCCCACCCGTCACCCGGAATCCCCGAGCGAGGCGCACGACGTCGAGGTGCTGCTGGCCAAGCAGCGCTCCGGCGCCGACTTCGCCATCACCCAGGTCTTCTTCCACACCGAGCAGTACGCGGACCTGCTGACCCGGGCACGCCGGGCCGGAGTCACCATACCGATCATCCCGGGCGTTATGCCGCTCATCAGCCTCCGCCGGCTCGCCCGGCTCAGCGAGCTGACCGGCGTCGAACCGGACCCCGTCCTCATTGAACGGCTTGCCGCCGCGGAGACCGACGCCGAACGCACCCGGATCGGGGTCCGCGCCACCGTGGACCTGGCCAACGCGGCCCTGGACGCCGGCGCCCCCGGTCTGCACCTCTACACCTTCAACGAACACACGGCCGCCCTCGACGTGCTGGACAAACTCGCCCTTCCCCGCCCTCAAAGAGGCAACCGGCACAGTAGCCACCAGCGCACGGCCGGCCGCCGCCAGCTCGCCAGCTGACCTCGCCAGCTAGCCACCCCACCAACGCTTAGGACTTTCCCATGACTGCACAGAACACTGCCACCAGCAAGACCCCCTTCCCGTCCGCCTCCATCCTGGGGTACCCGCGGATCGGCCGCCGCCGTGAACTCAAGAAGGCTGTGGAGGCCTACTGGGCCGGCAAGATCGACGCCGCCGCCCTCGACGCCGCCGCCAAGGAGATCCAGCTCGGCACCGCCAGGCGCCTCCAGGGCCTGGGCCTGACCGAAGCCGCCGCCGTCCCCGGCACCTTCTCGTACTACGACCAGGTGCTCGACGCCGCCGCCCACCTCGGCGCCGTGCCCGCCCGCTTCGGCAACCTCCTGAACGCCGGCGGCCAGTTGGACATCGACGGCTACTTCACCCTGGCCCGCGGCAACAAGGACCAGCAGCCGCTGGAAATGACCAAGTGGTTCGACACCAACTACCACTACCTCGTCCCGGAAATCGGCCCGGAGACCAACTTTGCGCTGACCTCCAGCCGCATCGTCGAGGAATTCGCATACGCCCTCGCCAACGGCGTGGAAACCCGCCCGTACATCGTCGGCCCGGTCACCTTCCTGCTGCTGAGCAAGGCCTCCGACGACGCCCCGGCCGGCTTCAGCCCGCTGTCCCGCCTCGAGGACGTGCTGCCGGTCTACACCGCCCTGCTGGAGAAGCTGGCCGGCGCCGGCGCCGGCTGGGTCCAGCTCGACGAGCCCGCCCTCGTGGTGGACCAGGACACCCCGGCCGCCGAGATCCAGGCCGCCGTCGCCCGTTCCTACGAGGTGCTCTCCGCCGCCGCCAACCGCCCGCAGCTGTTCGTCTCCACCCCGTACGGTGCGCTCAACGGCCAGCTCGGCACGCTCGCCGCGACGGGCATCGACGCCCTGCACCTGGACGTCTTCAAGGGCGCCGTTCCCTCCGCCGCTGCACTGGCCGCCCTGGGCAACAAGACCCTCGTCGCCGGCGTCGTGGACGGCCACAACATCTGGCGCAACGATCTTGCCGCCTCCGCGCAGAAGATCGCCGAACTGAAAAAGTCCGTCGCCACGCTGGCCGTCAGCACCTCCACCTCCACCCAGCACGTCCCGCACGACGTCGACGAGGAAGTCCAGCTCTCCGCGCAGCTGCGCAGCTGGCTGGCCTTCGCCGACCAGAAAGCCACCGAGGTGGTCACCCTCGCCGGCCTCCTGACCGACCCGGCAACTGGTGTTCAGTCAAGGGATGTCCAGCCGGCCATCGATGAGGCCACGCGCATCATCGCCGACCGCGCCGCCGCCGGCGGTGTCCGCCGCGCCGAGGTCCGGAACCGGACCGCCGCGCTCACCGACGCCGACTTCAGCCGTTCCGAGTACGGCGTCCGCGAGGCCGCGCAGACCGAGGCCCTGCACCTGCCGCCGCTGCCGACGACCACCATCGGCTCCTTCCCGCAGACCGGGGAAATCCGCACCGCCCGGGCCCGCGCCAACAAGGGCGAGCTCAGCACTGAACAGTACGAACAGCTCATGAAGGACGAGATCAAGCGCGTCGTGGAGCTGCAGGAAGAGCTCGGCTTCGACGTCCTGGTCCACGGCGAGCCCGAGCGCAACGACATGGTCCAGTACTTCGCCGAGAACCTCGAGGGCTTCGACGTCACGGTGCACGGCTGGGTCCAGTCCTACGGCTCCCGCTGCACCCGCCCCTCGATCCTGTGGGGCGACGTTACCCGCAGCGCCCCCATCACGGTGGAATGGGCCCGGTACGCGCAGTCCCTGACCAACAAGCCCATGAAGGGCATGCTCACCGGACCGGTCACGATCCTCGCCTGGTCCTTCGTCCGCGATGACCAGCCGCTCGGCGAGACCGCCAACCAGGTGGCCCTGGCCCTCCGCGACGAAATCGCCGACCTCGAAGCCGCCGGCATCAAGGTCATCCAGGTGGACGAGCCCGCCCTCCGCGAGCTCCTGCCGCTGCGCAAGGCCGACCAGGCCGCATACCTGGACTGGTCCGTGAAGTCCTTCCGCCTCGCCACCGCCGGCGCCAGGGACGCCACGCAGGTCCACACACACCTGTGCTACTCCGAGTTCGGCGCCATCATCGACGCGATCGACGGCCTCGACGCCGACGTCACCTCGATCGAGGCCGCGCGCTCCCGCATGGAGGTCGTCCACGACCTGGAGTCCCACGGCTTCGGCCGCGGCGTGGGCCCGGGCGTCTACGACATCCACTCGCCGCGCGTCCCGGGCGAGCAGGAAGTCACCGAACTGCTCAGCACCGCCGTCAAGCACGTGCCGTCCCGCCAGCTCTGGGTCAACCCGGACTGTGGCCTGAAGACCCGCGGCTACGCCGAGACCGAAGAGTCCCTGCGCAACCTGGTCCACGCCACAAAGACGGTCCGCGCCGAACTGCTGCAGGCAGCCAAGTAGCAGGCTGAACCAACGACGGCGGCCGGCCACCCTTCAAGGGTGACCGGCCGCCGTCGTCCGTTCTACTCATCGATTGCTGAGCAACCGCCCTTTTGAACGCTCATAAGGGCCGTTGCGGAGCAGTCGATTCAGGATTCCCAGAGGATCTCGTCGTCCACGACGCCGTCCTCGTCAGCGGAGGCAACCAGGATCTCGTCGGTGAAGTGCTGGCCGAGCGTGAAGTCCAGGACGAAGTAGCGCTCCGGCTGGCCGGGGTAGATGCCCACGTGGCCGAGCTTCAGTGCCTTGAGGAAGACCGCGTCGGTGAGCTGGCTCTTGTCCTCGACGCCGAAGACCTTCTTCAGGTGCTCTTCCTTGATGGCGTTGCAGTGGAAGTGCCGGTACTCCTGCGGGCTGGTGCCCTCCTGCTGCAGTTCATCGGCGATCATTTCGCGGACCTGGTCCACGAGTTCGGGCAGGAAGCGCAGCCGGTAGTCAACCTTGTGCATCGCCGCTTCGTCGAAGTGGTCATGCGCATTGACATTCAGGTCAAGCTCCACGGTCTGGCCCGCCAACTCATGCTTGGCAGTGAGATTGTGGTCCCTTCCATGGTTGAGCTCAACCTCTCCGAAGTGCTTGCTCGCTACCTTGTTCATACCTTCAACATAGTCCTCAAATCCGGCCCGTTCCAGCATTCCCAAGGTTTTATCCGGTACTGCACCCGGCCGGACGCCCGGGGCCGGTACATTAAGCGGATGCAAACCATTGCCCCCGCCGTCGCCCGCGCCCGTGAACTTTACGACAGCGGCGCCACCCGTCCACTGGCCTGGCGGCTGGAGCAGCTCGGCAGCCTGCGCCGGATGCTGGCCGAGCGCCGCACGGAATTTGCCGACGCGCTGGCCAGCGACCTGGGCAAGCACGCCACGGAATCCCTGCTGACTGAAATCGGCTTTGTCACCGCCGAAGCCGCGCACCTGGAGAAGAACCTCGAGGCCTGGCTGCGGCCCCGGCCCGTCGCCGTGCCGCTCGCCGTCCAGCCCGCCAAGGCCTGGACCGAACTGACCCCGCTGGGGGTGGTGCTGGTGATCGGCCCGTGGAACTACCCGCTGCAGCTGCTGCTCGCACCGCTGGCCGGCGCCCTCGCCGCCGGCAACACCGTGGTGCTCAAACCCAGCGAACACGCCCCCGCAACCTCGGCCGCACTGGCCCGCTGGATCCCGGAATACCTGCCCGGCGCGGCGGAGGTGGTCCAGGGCGGCATCCCGGAAACCACCGCCCTGCTGGCGATGCGCTTCGATCACATCTTCTTCACCGGCGGGGAAGCTGCCGCCAAGGTGGTGCTGCGCGCCGCGGCCGAGCACCTGACGCCGGTGACCCTGGAACTGGGCGGCAAGTCCCCGGCCTACGTGGACTCCACCACCGACCTGGCCAAGGCGGCCAAGCGGCTCGCGTGGGGCCGGTTCATGAACGCCGGGCAGACCTGCGTGGCGCCGGACTACATCCTGGCCACGGAGGACGTGCTGGTTCCGCTGGAGCGCGAGCTCGTCACGGCGATCGGCGCGCTCTTCGGCACGGACTCCTCCCGCAGCGAGTCCTACGGCCGGATCGTCAACGACCGGCACTTCGCACGCATCGCCGCCCTCGCCGACGGCAGCACCGTGGTCCACGGCGGCGAACGGGACGCCGCCAGCCGCCACTTCGCCCCGACCCTGCTGCGCCCGGCCCCCGGGGACACCGTCATGGGGGAGGAGATCTTCGGCCCGCTGCTGCCGCTGGTGCCGGTCGCCGGGAGGGACGAGGCCATCCGGATGATCAACGACGGCGCCAAGCCGCTCGCGCTGTACGTGTTCAGCAACGACGCCGGCACCCGCCGGGCCTTCGCCGAACGCACCTCCTCGGGGGCGCTGTGCTTCGACGTCCCGGCGGCCCACCTGATGGTGCCGGGGCTGCCCTTCGGCGGCGTCGGCGGCAGCGGCATGGGCGCCTACCACGGGGAGCATTCACTGCGGACGTTCTCGCATGAGCGGTCCACCCTGGCCAAGACCTTCCGGCCGGACACCCTGGAACTGATCTACCCGCCCTACACCAGGACCAAACACCGGATCATCAGCGCGCTCGCCGGGATGGGGACCGGGCTCCGCAAGCGGCTCCGGACGCGCTGAACTCCGCGCTGAATCAACCCGAACTCTGCGCTCTCAGCCCTGGCCCAGCCCTGACTCAGTCTTGACTCAGCCTTGGCGCTGGGCGGCCTGCTTCAGGGCCGGGGAGTTGAAGGTGTCGGCCAGGAGTTCGACGAAGAGCTGGACCTGGGCGGTCTGCTTTTCGTTGATCAGCAGGGCAAAGACGTTGCGGGCAAGCCGGATCTCGGGCACGTCGAGCACCACCACGCCGGCGGGGCGGTGCAGCAGGGCCAGCTCGGGGACCAGCGCCGCGCCCAGCCCGGCCGCGGCCATCTCGAGGCTCGCATGGAAGTCATCGCTGTAAGCCACGACCCGGGGGTGCAGGTTGCAGCTGGCGAAGAGCCGCTCGATCACCGTGGCGTCGGACGTGCCGGGGTGGTGCACAATCCACGGCATGTCGGAGAGGTGGTCCGCCGCGACTTTCGACTCCGTGCCGATGCCCCAGGCTGCCGGCAGCACCACCCGGAAGTCGTCGTCGCCGATCCACTGCCGGTTCACGGTGTGCGGCCAGGCGAGGCCGGACTGCCCCACCTGGTAGACGAGGGCGACGTCGAGTTCGCCGCCGGTGCGCAGGCCCTGGATGGTCTGGGCGGGCTCGGCCACGGAGACCCGCAGGTCGATGCCAAGCTTTTTCCAGGCCGGGTTCGCCAGGATTCGCGGCAGCACGAAGGTCGCCAGGCTGGGGAAGATGCCGAGCCGGAGCTCCTGCCGGGTGGTATCCCCGGTGCGGGAGGCCGCCGCCATGAGCGCGTCGATGTCGGTGAGGACCTTGGCCGCATGCCGGGTCATGACCAGGGCCGCGTCGGTGGGCTGGATGCTGCGGGCCGAGCGCTGGAACAGTTCGACGCCGGTGTCGCGTTCCAGGGCGGACATCTGCTGGGAAACAGCCGACGCCGTGTAGCCGAGCCGGGTGGCGGCGGCCGCGAAGGAGCCCAGCCGGGTCACTTCGACGAGGGTCCGCAGATGGACGGGGTTAATCAAAGGTCTGCCCTTCGCAGGTTCCGGTGAGGCGGGACCGCAATCCCGCTTCATTCTGGCACATTGGTTCGAAGCGAAAAGCTGGAAAGTCGTACACATCCGTCCGCCCTCCGGCGACGAATTGCCCATAAGACGATTCAGGCAATCGATGAACCAGCCAACAGGAGCAGATCAGTGTCAGATGCAGCAGGGATTCCCGAGGGCCGGCGCGTAGCCGTGATTGGCAGCGGCGTGGCGGGACTGACCGCCGCCTACGTCCTGAACCGGCACGACACCGTGACCCTTTTCGAAGCCGACTCCAGGCTTGGTGGCCACGCCCACACCCACGACGTCCCGCAGGCCGGCGGGCCCGTGCTCGGGATCGACACCGGCTTCATCGTCCACAACGAACGGACCTACCCCACGCTGCTGCGGCTCTTCGCCGAGCTGGGTATCGAAACACAGGACTCGGAAATGAGCATGTCCGTCCGCTGCGACGGCTGCGGCCTGGAATACGCCGGCGCCCGGGCCAAGGGCCGCGGCATCCTTCCCCGGCCCTCCACCCTGCTGCGCGGACGCTACCTGCTGATGCTGCTCGAGGTGATGCGCTTCTACCGCAAGGCCCGCGCCCTGCTCGCCGAGGAGAACAGTTCAGGCGAGCCGGAGCTGACCCTGGGGGAGTTCCTGGCGCGGGAGAAGTTCAGCAGCTACTTCATCTCGCACTTCATGACCCCGGTTGTCAGCGCGGTCTGGTCCTGCGACCCCACCACCGCCCTGGCCTACCCGGCCCGCTACCTCTTCACTTTCCTGGGCCACCACGGACTGCTCGGCGTCTCGGGCTCACCGCAGTGGCGCACCGTCACCGGCGGCTCGCGCAGCTACGTGGACAAACTCGCCGCAACACTGCCGGACATCCGCCTTTCCAGCCCGGTCACCGGAGTGCGCCGCCATGCGGACGGGGTGGAGTTGACCGCCAGCACCGGCTCGGGAACATTGACCACCGAGACCTTCGACGCCGTCGTGATCGCCACCCACCCGGCCCAGGCACTGGGCATGCTCACCGACGCCTCGCCGTCCGAGGAGGCCGCGCTCGGCGGGATGCCGTACTCGGTCAACCACACCGTCTTCCACCGCGACGCCGCCGTGCTCCCTTCCAGCGACAACGCCAAGGCGTCCTGGAACTACCGGCTGCCCGCCTGCGACGCCCGGCCGGACAAGGTGCTGGTCAGCTACGACATGACCCGGCTGCAGCGGCTGGCGCCTGCGGACCTCGGGCGCTACATCGTTAGCCTGGGCGAATCAGAACTGATCGCGGACAATACCGTGATCGAGCGCATGGTCTACGAACACCCGCAGTACACCCCCGATTCCCTCGCAGCCCAGCAGCGGATCCTCGCCCTCGGCGACGACCGGCTCGCCTTCGCCGGCGCCTACCACGGCTGGGGTTTCCACGAGGACGGCGCCCTCTCCGGGGTCCGGGCCGCGGCGCGCCTCGGACGCGAGTGGGACGACGCCGGCGTCGCGCTTGATACGGTTTCCCTGGACCCGGACCTGCAGACCGTCCCCGCGGAGGGCTCATGAGCGCAACAGCTGCCATCTACCGCACCTCCATCGCGCATGTGCGGCGCACCCCGCTGAAGAACGCGTTCACCTACCGCAGCTACAGCTGGTATGTCAACGTCGACCGGCTGCCCGCGCTGCCCCGCCTGCTCCGGCCCCTCGCCGGCTTCCGCGTCGCGGACCACCTCGGCGACCCGGACGGGACCCTGCGCGGCAACGTCGAGGCGTTCCTGGCCACCCGGGGGATTGACCTCGGCGGCGGCCGGATCACGATGCTCGCCAGCGCCCGGGTGTTCGGGCACGTGTTCAATCCGCTGAGCCTGTTCTGGTGCCACGACGCCGCCGGGGAGCTGCGCTGCGTGCTCGCCGAGGTCCACAACACCTACGGCGAACGGCACTGCTACCTCCTCGAAACGGACGGCGCCGGCCGGGCCAGCGTCCCCAAGGCGTTCTACGTCTCACCGTTCAACGACGTCGAAGGCCAGTACCGGATGAAACTCCCGGAACCCGGCGACCGGCTCGCCGTCTCGATCGTCCTCGAACGCGAGGGGCAGCAGCCCTTCGTTGCCAGCATGGACGGCGAACGCCACGACGCCACCGTGCGGAACATCCTCGCCGCGGCGCTCGCGGTCCCGCTGGCACCCCTGCGCGTCTCGGTGCAGATCCGCTGGCAGGGCATCAAGCTTTGGGCACGCCGGCTGCCCCTCATCAAACGACCACACCACCCTTCACAGGAGGCAGTTCAGTGACTATGACCGAAGCGACCGGATCCGGCGCCGCGCGCCGGACCAACGAGGCCGCAGCCCCCTACACCGTCCCGCAGCCGCCCGCCGTGGTCGACGCCGGCATCTGGCCCAGCGTCGCCGCCGTCCCCTCCGGCCTGAAGGTCGCCGTCGCCGGCCGCGTTGCAGAGGCCATTTTCAAGGCCGCGGTCCGCCGCCTGCCGCTGGAGGTCCGCTACCCTGACGGCACCGTACTGGGCAAGGCGGCCGCACCCGGGCACACGTACCCCGTGATGACCCTGAACCGTCCCGAGGCGTTCGCGGCCCGGCTCGGCGACGGCGGACTGATCGGCCTGGGGGAGTCCTTCATGGCCGGAGACTGGGACGCCGATGACCTCACCGCCGTCATGGAGGTCTTTGCCGCCCGGGTGGGAACGCTGGTGCCCGAGCCGCTGCAGAAACTCCGAGCCCTCTACCTGCCGCGCCAGCCGCGGAAGGAACGCAACACCGAGCAGAACACCCGCTCGAACATCTCCCGGCACTACGACCTCTCCAACGAACTCTTCGCCACGTTCCTCGACGAGACCATGACCTACTCCAGCGCGATTTTCCCGGAATCCGGCGAGGCGCTGAAGGGCGTCGGCTGGAACGGCCTGGCCGCCGCGCAGCAGGCCAAGATCGACCGGCTGCTGGACAAGGCCGGCGTCGGGCGGGGCACCCGGGTGCTGGAAATCGGCACCGGCTGGGGCGAGCTCGCTCTCCGGGCCGCGCAGCGCGGCGCCACCGTCTACTCCGTCACCCTCTCCAGCGAGCAGCAGGAGCTGGCCCGCAAGCGCGTCGCCGACGCCGGCTACACCGACGCCGTCACGATCGAGCTCAAGGACTACCGCGCGGTCGAGGGCGAGTACGACGCCGTCGTGTCCGTGGAGATGATCGAGGCCGTCGGCTTCGAGTACTGGGCCACGTACTTCCAGACCATCGAACGGGTCCTGGCCCCGGGCGGGAAGGTTGCCATCCAGGCCATCACCATCGCCCACGACCGGCTGCTGGCCACCCGCTCCAGCTACACCTGGGTGCACAAATACATCTTCCCGGGCGGCGTCATTCCCTCCGTGCGGGCCATCGAGGACATCACCGAGAAGCAGACCGGACTGCGCGTGCGCGAACGCCTCGCGATCGGGGAGCACTACGCCCAGACCCTGCGGCTCTGGGAGGAGCGCTTCATGGCCCGCTCCGCCGACGTCCAGGCACTGGGCTTCGACGAAATCTTCCAGCGCATGTGGCTGTTCTACCTCTGCTACTCCCGCGCGGGCTTCGAGACCGGCTACCTCGATGTGCAGCAGATCGTGCTGGACCGCCGGACAGCAGGCGAGGCCACTTACGGATCCAACGCATGACGGCGCCGCTCGCGGCGCTGATCGAGGAGGTCCTGCGACCGCTGGCCGGCGGGGACCTGCCGGTCCGGCTCGTGGTCTGGGACGGCAGCGAGGCCGGCCCGGCCGGCGCCCCCGTCGTCCGGCTGAACTCACCGGACGCCATCCGGCGGCTGCTCTGGGCGCCCGGGGAACTCGGCGCCGCCCAGGCCTACGTCACCGGGGAACTGGACGTCGACGGCGACCTCAACTCGGTGCTCGAGCACCTCTGGAAAGTGGTCCGGGACCGGGGCCTCTCCGGCGTCCGGCCCACCCCCGCGGTGCTGGCCGGGGCCGCACGGATTGCCCGCGCCGCCGGGGCGCTCGGGCCGCCGCCCCCGCCGCCGGCCAGCCAGGCCAGGGTCAAGGGCAGGCTGCACAGCCTGATCCGCGACCGCGCCGCGATCAGCCACCACTACGACCTCAGCAACGACTTCTATGCGCTGATCCTGGACCCGCAGATGGCCTACTCCAGCGGGTACTGGACAAATTCATCAGCAAACTACGGGCTGGAGGACGCGCAACGGGACAAACTGGACCTGGTCTGCCGCAAGATCGGCCTCAAACCGGGGATGCGGCTGCTGGATGTCGGCTGCGGCTGGGGATCGCTGAGCCTGCACGCCGCACAGCATTACGGCGCCGAGGTCGTCGGCGTCACCCTGTCCGGGGAGCAGAAGGCGTTCATCGACGCCCGCATCCGCGAACGCGGCCTCGAAGGGCATGTGGAGATCCGGATCCAGGACTACCGGGAGATCCCGGACGGGCCGTTCGACGCCGTCGCCTCCCTGGAGATGGGTGAACACGTCGGCCAGCGGAACTACCCCGTCTACGCCGCCGCGCTGTTCAACAACGTCACGCCCGGCGGGCGGGTGCTGGTCCAGCAGATGTCCCGGCGCGGCAGGCACCCCGGTGGCGGACCGTTCATCGAGGCCTTTATCGCCCCGGACATGCACATGCGTCCGGTGGGGGAGACGCTGGGATTCCTGGAGGACGCGGGCCTGGAGATCGAGGGCGTGCAGGGCATGCGCCGGGACTACGTCCGGACCCTCGAAGCCTGGTACGCGAGGTTCGAGGAGAACCATGCGGCCGCCGTCGCGATGATGGGCGAGGAGATCGCCCGGGTCTGGCGGCTCTACCTCGTGGGCGCGCTGCGCAGTTTCGCCGAGCGCCGGATGGGCGTGGAGCAGGTCCTCTGCAGCAGGCCGGAGGCCGGAAGGTAGGCAGCGAAGGCCTACCCCCTGGCAACTGCTGTTAGGCACCTCACGTTCTAAGAAGGCGGGCACCCCCGGGTGCCCGCCTTCTGCGTGTTTGCGGACACCATATCTAGTGCTTAATCGCACTCCGGACCTTCGGGGCCGCGGCCGCGACACGCCGTCTGCCGGGCGACACGCAGGGGAGTTAATTGTGCAAAGGTACTCCACAGCCTGTGGATTTCGTCCGGCAAAACGGCGGAAATCCGGACATTTTGAGGCACCCCGCCTGTGGACTGGCGGTGCATTAAATGACATACTTGTAATACATCATCTTGGGGTCCACGTCGGGCTCTTGCACTACATGTAGTATCGACATACAGTTCCAGCGGAGCAGCAGTGCTCGCCAGGCAAGGCCAGTATCGGATCAGGATTCCTGTCCCGGAGCGGCCCGCCCGGACTACTGGCACCACAGACGCAACAGAGACTCAGCTCAACAGCAGCGGCTCCTACGCAGTACACATTTCGCAGTACCAAAGACTTCAACAAAGGGGACAGGGACCATGACCGTAACGGTTTACACGAAGCCGGCCTGTGTTCAGTGCAACGCGACATACCGCGCGCTGGATAAGAAGGGCATCACCTACCAGAGCGTCGACATCTCGCAGGATGCGGATGCCCTCGAGCGCCTGAAGGCCCTCGGCTACATGCAGGCCCCGGTTGTCGTCACCGACCAGGACCACTGGTCCGGATTCCGCCCCGACAAGATCGAAGAACTGGCGCAGGCACACGCCGTCGCCGTCGCCTGAACCGCTTCGAACGAAAACACGTCAGATGAGGTGAATTACTCCATGGCACTGGCAACAGCCGCCGCGACGCCGACAGCCGGCGCCGGGCAGGTGACCGCAGACGCCCGGACCACCGCCAGCCATCTCATCTACTTCTCCTCCTCCTCGGAGAACACCGCACGCTTCATCAGGAAGCTGGGCGTCGACGCGGCCCGGATCCCGCTCCATTCGAGGGAACCCGCGCTTGTGGCCACCGAGCCCTACGTGCTGGTGCTTCCCACCTACGGCGGCACCGGGGGAGAAGGGTCCGTTCCGAAGCAGGTCATCCGCTTCCTGAACGATCCGCGCAACCGGCAACAGCTCCGGGGAGTGATCGGGGCGGGCAACACGAACTTTGGGGACAACTACTGCATGGCCGGCGACATCATCGCCGCCAAATGCCAGGTCCCGCACCTATATCGATTCGAACTCATGGGGACGCCGGAAGACGTCAGCCGAGTACAACAAGGATTGGAAGAATTTTGGACACGACTGTCGCAGACACAGAAGTAACCGGCTCCGCCATGAAGCCCGCCGCCAAGACCGCCGTCGAGAAGCACACCGTCCCCGGTGAGAAGCCGGCCATGCCGGCCGCCTACCAGGGCCTGGGCTACCACGAGCTCAACGCGATGCTGAACCTCTACGGCCCGAACGGGGAGATCCAGTTCGAGGCGGACCGTGAGGCGGCGCACCAGTACTTCCTGCAGCACGTCAACAACAACACCGTGTTCTTCCACGACCTTGAGGAAAAGCTCGACTACCTCGTGAAGAACGAGTACTACGAGCGCGAGACCCTCGACCAGTACACGATGAACTTCATCCGCGAGCTCTACAACCGCGCCTACAAGAAGAAGTTCCGCTTCGAGACCTTCCTCGGCGCCTTCAAGTTCTACACGTCCTACACGCTGAAGACGTTCGACGGAAAGCGCTTCCTGGAGCGCTACGAGGACCGCGTCTGCATGGTGGCCCTGCACCTGGCCCGCGGCGACGAGCAGCTCGCGCTGCAGATGGTCGACGAGATCATCGAGGGCCGCTTCCAGCCGGCCACCCCGACCTTCCTCAACGCCGGCAAGCGCCAGCGCGGCGAGCTGGTCTCCTGCTTCCTGCTCCGCATCGAAGACAACATGGAGTCGATCGGCCGTTCCATCAACTCCGCCCTGCAGCTGTCCAAGCGCGGCGGCGGCGTGGCGTTCGCGCTGACCAACATCCGCGAGGTCGGCGCGCCGATCAAGCAGATCGAGAACCAGTCCTCCGGCGTCATCCCCGTGATGAAGCTCCTCGAGGACAGCTTCTCCTACGCCAACCAGCTCGGTGCCCGCCAGGGTGCCGGCGCGGTGTACCTGCACGCGCACCACCCGGACATCTACCGCTTCCTGGACACCAAGCGCGAGAACGCGGACGAGAAGATCCGCATCAAGACCCTCTCGCTCGGCGTCGTCATCCCGGACATCACCTTCGAGCTGGCCAAGAAGGACGAGGACATGTACCTGTTCTCGCCGTACGACGTCGAAAAGGTCTACGGCATGCCGTTCTCCGACGTCTCGGTCACCGAGAAGTACTACGAGATGGTGGACGATTCCCGGATCAAGAAGACCAAGATCAAGGCGCGCGAGTTCTTCCAGACCCTCGCCGAAATCCAGTTCGAATCCGGTTACCCGTACATCATGTTCGAGGACACCGTGAACCGGGAAAACCCGATCGACGGCAAGATCATCATGTCCAACCTGTGCTCCGAGATCCTCCAGGTCTCCCAGCCCACGACGTACCACGATGACCTGTCCTACGACCAGACCGGCAAGGACATCTCCTGCAACCTGGGTTCGCTGAACATCGCCAAGACCATGGACTCGCCGGACTTCGGCCTGACCATCGAGACGGCCATCCGCTCGCTCTCGGCCGTCTCGGACATGTCCAACATCACCTCGGTGCCCTCGATCGCCCGCGGCAACGACCAGAGCCACGCGATCGGCCTGGGCCAGATGAACCTGCACGGCTACCTGGCCCGCGAGCGGGTGCACTACGGCTCCGAAGAGGGCCTGGACTTCACCAACATCTACTTCTACTCGGTGGTGTACCACGCGGTCCGCGCCTCCAACCGCCTGGCGATCCAGACCGGCCAGACGTTCGGCGGCTTCGAGAAGTCCAAGTACGCCTCGGGCGAGTTCTTCGACAAGTACACGGACCGGGAATGGGTCCCGCAGACCGCCAAGGTCGCGGAGCTGTTCAAGAACATCCACATCCCCACGCAGGATGACTGGCGCGAGCTGAAGGCTTCCGTCATGGAGCACGGCATCTACAACCAGAACCTGCAGGCCGTCCCGCCGACGGGCTCGATCTCCTACATCAACAACTCCACCTCCTCGATCCACCCGGTGGCGTCCAAGATCGAGATCCGCAAGGAAGGCAAGCTGGGCCGCGTGTACTACCCGGCCCCGTACCTGACGAACGACAACCTGGAGTACTACCAGGACGCGTACGAGATCGGCTACGAGAAGGTCATCGACACCTACGCCGCCGCCACCCAGCATGTGGACCAGGGCCTGTCCCTGACGCTGTTCTTCAAGGACACCGCCACCACGCGCGACATCAACAAGGCCCAGATCTATGCCTGGAAGAAGGGCATCAAGACCATCTACTACATCCGTCTCCGCCAGCTCGCGCTGGAAGGGACGGAGGTTGACGGCTGCGTCAGCTGCATGCTGTAACCGATATCGGTTGATTTTGCTGGGGTACGACGGCGGGCGCCCGCCCGCCGTCGTACGCTTTAACTAAAGAACTAACCCAACTTTTAGGGGATGACATGACCGAGAAGGTCAAGCTGCTTAGCCACGTTGAAGCCATTAACTGGAACCGCATCCAGGATGACAAGGACGTCGACGTCTGGAACCGCCTGGTCAACAACTTCTGGCTGCCGGAGAAGATCCCGCTGTCCAACGACGTACAGTCGTGGGCGACGCTGACCCCGGACGAGCAGCAGCTCACCATGCGCGTGTTCACTGGCCTGACCCTGCTGGACACCATCCAGGGCACCGTCGGCGCCGTCTCGCTGATTCCAGACGCGATCACCCCGCATGAAGAGGCTGTCTACACGAACATCGCCTTCATGGAGTCCGTGCACGCCAAGAGCTACTCCTCCATCTTCTCCACGCTGGCCTCCACCAAGGAGATCGACGAGGCATTCCGCTGGTCCACCGAGAACGTGAACCTGCAGAAGAAGGCCCAGATCGTCATGGACTACTACCAGGGCGACGATCCGCTGAAGCGCAAGGTGGCTTCCACGCTGCTGGAGAGCTTCCTGTTTTACTCGGGCTTCTACCTGCCGATGTACTGGTCCTCGCGGGCCAAGCTGACGAACACGGCCGACCTGATCCGCCTGATCATCCGCGATGAGGCCGTGCACGGCTACTACATCGGCTACAAGTTCCAGAAGGGCCTGGAAGGCCTGTCCGAGGAGCGCAAGCAGGAGATCAAGGACTACACGTTCGAGCTGCTCTTCGAGCTGTACGAGAACGAAGTCCAGTACACCCACGACCTCTACGACTCCGTTGGCCTGGCCGAGGACGTCAAGAAGTTCCTGCACTACAACGCCAACAAGGCGCTGATGAACCTCGGCTACGAGGCCATGTTCCCGGCCTCCGTCACCGACGTGAACCCGGCGATCCTGTCCGCCCTGTCGCCGAACGCGGACGAGAACCACGACTTCTTCTCCGGGTCGGGTTCGTCGTATGTGATTGGCAAGGCTGTCAACACTGAGGATGACGACTGGGACTTCTAGTCCCCTATCGTTGTGAGGTCGGAGGCTAGTTGGCGGTTTGAACACTAGTTGGCGACGAAACGGGACTAGAAGTTTGGCGAAGACCGGTCGAGTTGGCGGTTGACGTAGGCTGCTGACCTGGTGCTTTGGCTGTCAACGAGGCAGGCCCCGCGCGTTCTAACGTGCGGGGCTTTTCGTGCATCCGTTCTGGGGTCCCTCCATGCCCGGCGCCCAACGAGTGCCCCTGTCCCATCCGGACAGCACCGGGTCCGTCGCCCGTACTTTCGCTGGAGTCGAATCGCTGTCAGGTCGGTGGCACCGGGTGAACCCTGAAGGCGGCGACGCCCGGCTTCAATGGCCGGTCCCGGACGGGGCCAGGACCGGCGCCCCTCACTTTGTATCGTCCAGGGCGTTGCGTTTGCGGAAGGTCCCTGCAATGGAGAGTTTGCTCGAGTAATGGATGGACCCGTACCGGAAGAGGTGGATGGCGAGGCGGAGGATGAGGAAACCGGTGATGAAGAGCTCGGCGATGATGATCGTGGACTCGAGCGGGCTGAGCGTGCCGAAGCCGTTGCGGAGCATCGCGGTCACGGGTCCGAGAGCGGGAAGTACGTGATGATCTGCACGATGGGGCCCGGGGTCGGAGTTGATCAGGCTGATCGCGTAGAACGGGACGAAGATCAGTGCCATCAGGGGACCGAAGATTGTGCCGGCGTCTTTGGCGGTGGGCATGACCGCGCCGATCGCGACCAGGACGCCGGTGAAGACGGTGAATCCGTCGAGGAGCAGCAACGTCCCGACGATTATGGTCCCGGGCTCGAAACTGATGGTGGAGAGGTCCAGGCCGGGGATGGGTGCCAGGATAACCAGGATCTGGACGAGGCCGATCATGAACAGTGCGATGACCTTGCCGGTGATCAGGGTGGTCGGGTTCAGGGTCGTGAGAATCATTTCGGTGACCCGGTTTTCTTTCTCTTCCAAATGGGTGCTGTTGAGCATCTGGTGGAGAGCAGAAGGATGGAGACGTAGAAGGTCAGCAGGAACATCAGCGGCGGGATGGCGGAGCCGAAGCCGCCGGCGGCCTGGCGGTCCCTACTGGGGGTGATTCGCGAGGGCGAGGGAGGGACCAGGGACCCGCAGATGCAGCCCGATGCCCGTCAAACGAACTTATCATTTACACCTGTTGGGACTTGAGGAAACTTCAGGAGCGGGCGGTTTCTCATCGATCCCTCCTGCTGCCAGGCAGAAGGGAGAGGTGGGGGGGGGGGGGGGCCGCCCCCCCCCCCCCCCCCCGGGGGGGGGGGGGGGGGGGGGGGCCCCCCCCCCCCCCCCCACCTCTCCCTTCTGTCTGCGTGTCTCAGTGCTTCTTGAAGGCGTCTTTGATTTTTTCGCCAGCCTGCTTCAGGTCCGCTTTGACTTGCTCGCCTTTGCCCTCGGCCTTCAGTCGGTCATTGCCGGTGGCATCGCCGGCGGCTGCTTTGCCCTTGCCGTGGAGTTTCTCGGCGGCGTTGTGGATCTTGTCACCCAAACCCATGGTCGTTCTCCTTATTTGGCCGCCCCCGCGACGTGAATGCCGTGGAGGCCGACAGTTAATTGTAGGTACGGAACCGTCAGAGTGGGTGCGATTGGCGATAGGGCTATCCGGAGGTTTGGGGCCGGAATGGGCAGCCGGTGCGGCCCGGAGGTTCAGGCACATGGATTTTGGCACCGTTTTTCGCTGCAGGCATACAGTTGTAATTTCGGTGCCGAGTGGCAGGTCTTCGTCAGTGCTGAAATGGCACCCGGAGACACAGAAAAAGCGTCATGCACCGCCGCCGTGCCCCGGCACGCGGTATCATCCACGAACGGTGAAGGACCGTCAGCAGCCTGGATTTGCGGGGCCCTATGCGATCAAGGTGTGAAGATCGACCCCGAAGAGGGCCACGAGAGGCCACAGGACAATCGCCGCGAGGCCTTCCAGAATGTTGCCGGGAACGTTCCATGCCACGAGATAACCATGGGTGGCGGCGACCACAACCCCGATGATCAGATACACGATCCCGATCAGACCTATTCCGCGTCCGCCCATCTTGCGCCTGCCAAATCCGCGTATCATCGCTCATCTCCCGCTGCGGGGTGTGTGAATCAAATTATAGTAGCGCCGGGGGCGTTCGGGGAGGCCCGGGCTTCGTCGAGTTTGTTGTTCCGGGGGACGATATGAGTGCTGTCGATCAGGTGCTCGGACAGAACGGGTGTCGGCGGCCCATAATGCCGGTTTGCGTACAGTCGGGGTCGAGGAGGAGCTGCTCATTGTGGATCGTGCCGAGGCCGGCGAGCTGCTGGCCTTCAGCCGGACTCCGGGTGGCACCTCGGCGGCAGGTCAGGCCGCCAGTCCCATGGCCAGGGCGGGTACTACGGCATCGCCAGGGGGCCGGGATGCTGAGCCCGCAATCAGCCTGGAGCGGATCTATGTGTGCGGGCAGGCGGTGGAACTGCGAGCAGGCGAGCAGCTGCTCCAGGGCGACGGGTTCGACGCTGGCGCGGGCCATGTCGACTTCCAGGGCCAGGCATTCCATCACGGCGTTTGCGCGTTTCACGATCTCGTGGAGGCCTGGATGCTCTGTGCAGTCACGTGGCCATGGGCAGTGATCCGGGCGAAGCTGGAAACTCCCGAGTGGCACGGCTGGGCTGCCGGGAAAGCTCAAGGGGGAATACCAAGAGGCTGTTCCAGAACCGCGCAGGGAGCATAAAGGACCATTTGGTTTGTCCATGTACAGGCGCGCAGGGACTGCTGCTTCCGCGGAAATGCGCAGGGGCGAAATGGTCCTCGGGACCAAGTAGCCTGTCCATCTACACCCCTTCCCCCTGTGAGATCGGCGTCTAGTTGGCTGTGAGGTTCCACGGTACTTGGCCATTTCCCAACTTAGATGGCCACGTTTCACAGTAATTGTCCAACTGTTTCATGCAGTTGGCCAACCGTGTGATCGAGTTGTGAGACTCCGACCTAGGAGGAAGCACGCCCTTCATGTTGGAAGGGCCGGGCCACCTACTTGGAAGATTTGCAAGTAGGTGGCCGGGCCACCCTCGTCCGCCCAGAAGTGGCAGGGGTAGGTCTGGCGATTACTTCTCCTAGGTGGGTCGAACATGTTCGCCCAATGATGGAGCTGCGGCCCGACGGTGAGAAACTACTCTCGCGATAGCAGTAGACCCGCCCGTACCATCAGCGGCCGGCACCACCGCCCTGGCCAGCGCATCCGGCCTCGCCGGCGTTCCCTTTCACGCCCCGTCACCGGTCGCTTCACCGGACGGGGGTTACGGGACGCCGATGGACGCCAGCTCGCAATGATGCAGTTCAGCGGTGTGTGCGACCGGTGGGGGACCGGATTACGGGCGCGATGTGCCCATGCTGCTAACCCGCGGCTAGACGCGGCACCAAATGTCTAGCCGCACGCTCGGTAAGCTACGCAGAGGACGAATTGGGGGACACGTTGGACGGACATGCGTTGGATCGACGGCGGATGGCCCGAGATTTCTGGCTTCACATAGCGATTCCCGGCGTGCTCTTCGCCGGGCTGCTCGTCCTTCTCTTCACCTCCGTGCCACTTGATGCGCTTCCGCCTGCACTGTTGATCACCGGGGCTGCGCTCTTGATCGGCGGCGCCATCGGATTCTTCACGGGCATTCAAGGGCCGCACTGGCCGATCTACGCTCTGATCCTCACCGGATTGGCTGTACTTCTCCTGCTGCCCCATCCCTGGCAGGGGCTCGCCTTCGTGCCTATCCCGACATCGGCGGCCGGGTACGCGATGGGCAAGGAGGTCGCGTTCTTCCGTCTGAACCTTCGGCAACCGGTTTCACCATCCACAAACTGACATCCACTCACCACTTGTTTCACCGCGTATTTTCGGTGCGCATTCGACCATCGGCTTTCGGGCGATGCTGAGTGCGACCAATGGACTTCTGGCTATGGAAAAGGATGCCGTGACTGAAACGCCGACACTGCATCTGATGGTCTGGCCTCCCGGCGGCGGAAAGACGACACCGCTGCGAGAACCGAACATCGGACGGTGCGCTCCGGCTTACTCCGGATGATCGGATGCAGCCGTCATAGTCGTTTTCGACACTTGTCCGGGGTTGCCGCCCATACGGCCCCTTATGGCCATCTTTTTGCAGTCCTGTGATCGTATTGTCAGGGATGAGAACCAGGAGGAACGCATGACGACTAGCCCGCACCAGGCGCACGATGAGGTTATACATGCCGAACACAAGGAGGCTCTGGCCCGAGGTGAAGCGCGCGTTCTCTATCTGACCGAGGACGGAATGCTCCACAGTTACCTGAAGCACGAACTCGGAGGGCCACCCAATGGGCCCAAACATTGGTGGGTGAACCTCTTCCAGCTCGCGTTCATGGTGGGTGGTGTCGCCCTCGGCGTCGCCGTCGTGGTGGAACCCACCCTGAGCGGGGGAGAACCGTATTGGCGCGGACTCATCGCCGTCGGAGTGTTCCTCCCCGGTGTCGCCGCCTGCCTCTGGTTCACAACAGCGGACTACCGAGCCCAGAGGCTGCGTAGGAAACGAGGCACCCCGAACCCGCTACGCATCTCTGGCGCGAAGACGAAGGTCCCGGAGGCCTACACGGAATCCATGCCCACACGGGCTCTCTAGCTCAAATCGGTCGACGCCCTCGATTGCTTCGTGCTGAGCGATCTTCAAGACTTCATCGTCGAAAGTTACCTCGGGTAGGGAAAACCTCGCGGCCCGCGTGACTTGCCCTAGCACCTGCTGCCTGTCCCATAGCCGATCCCTCTACGGGACTCTATCGATACCACTCGGCGTGCAGGCGCAGCGATTCAGGACTGACTCCGGGTTCGCATTTGAGAGTAGTGCCTGGCTGAAACCAAGAGTGGGCTTCGCCAGCATGTCCATGAACTCTAGTGGCATGTGTTTCCGCCATTTCCTGTTTGCGACGATCGTGGCTCGGACTGACTTCTTTCGGCGGGGTGAAGCGTGCCATATATAGATAGCTGGCGACCCCTCCTACCTCTGCACACCGTTGCCTGCGACCGAACTGCCCATCCGAAGTCGGTGAAAGGGTGGCGTGGACCCGCGGATAGCTGTGGCTACGGTTTACTGTCCGGGTTTTCCACATCAGCTCGGGAAAGCCGGTTAAGCCCGCTCGGGCCAGATCACTTGCTTTGGCCTGCATCGGCGTGCCCGCTCCAGAAACCTGCGCTGTGGTGATCGGCGGGGTGTTCCTCTGACCCGCTGGCGCGGTCGCGAAGAGACGCCATTCGCCGGCGTTGCGTGGCCACGAGGAGCAGGGCGATGACGAGAGCTGCTGCTCCGGCCGTTCCAGCGATTCCGGCCGGGGAGTCCCACGGGGTTGTCGCCGCGTCGCCGGGTCGGGTCGCGGCGGATACCGGTGCTGAGGCTGGGGCGGGGGCCGAAGCCGCAACTGCAGCGGCGGTGGCGTAGCGGGCCACGGAACCGTTTCCCGCGCCGCTGCCCGGGGTCGTCACGATGATGGTCCCGTCCGGAGCTACCGCGAGGCGACCGGGGTTGCTCCCTGTCGGGATGGAGGGACCGGTCGCTGTGGCCCCGGGCGGTATTACGGACAGGGCGGGACGTAGGGCGCTGGCCACGTAGAGGGTCCCGTCCGGCCCGACGGCGGCCTCCGTGGGTCCGCCCGGGACATAGATGCGGTAGGCCACGGTGTCGGCGCCCGGCTTGATGACAGCGACATCATTGGAACTGATGTTGGTGACATAGATCGTCCCGTCCGGGCCGGCGGCAATGCCGTGGGGGTTCTCTGTCCTCCGGGGCGTGGAGCTGACCTGGATGGTCCGCGAGACGGTGTTCGCTCCGGCCGGGATCACCGAGACCGTCCCGCCGTACTGGTTCGTCACGAACGCGGTGCCGTCCTTCGTGACCGCCACTTCCACCGGGCCGGCCCCGACCGTGACAATGCGGTCCACCGCCGATCCATTGGGTGCGATGACCGACACGGTGCCGTCGGCAGGGTTCGGAACGAAGACCGTCCCGTCGGGTCCGGCGGCGATCAGATGGTTCCCATCCGACACCGGAATGCTCCGTACGACACCCGCCGCCCCGGCCGGGATGACACCCACCACTGCCTCACCCGTGGCGCTGTCCTGCTGTGCCACGTACAACGTGCCGTCCGAGTCCAATGCGATCCCGGAGACATTGATACCCGTACTGAGCGTGCGCGAAGGCCGGGACGCTCCCGGCGGTATCACCCGAATCCCGCCGGTGCCGTAATCGCCCACGTACGCTGTGCCGTCACTGCCAACCACTACCCCGAGGGGTGTCCCGCCGACGTCGAGAATCTCGGCAGGAGCCCCCACGGCCGGTGCCGCCCCCAGGAAAAGGACCGCCGTCACCGCTGCGGCAGTCCTCAGACTTTGATGCTTCACGCTTTTACCCCCAATAGACGTGGCACCACACAGCGCCACAATGTCATTGCATGGAGCTTAGTCCAGCCACCGGCGACTTTCGGCCCTACGGAATCCGGACAGCATGTCCGTCGGTGTGCGGAAACAGCGCCCGCTCAGGGATCCTCCACCGGCACGTCCCGTCGCCAAAAAGCCGCGATCCGTGCGCCATCTGGTTCCATGAGTGAATGGATCATTCGCAGCTTGACTTGTCCGCGCAGAAGCTCGTTCCGGGCGATCGTGTCGCGATTCTCTCCCCGTCGTTCGCGGCGCCTGGAATCGCCCCGGCCGTGCATGAACAAGCAATGCGGCGGCTCACTGCGGCTACCGGGTTGATCCCGGTGGAGTTTCCGACGACCCGCAAGCTCGAATCCAGCCCCCAGGAACGTGCGGCGGACATTAATGCTGCGTTCGCCGATCCCGCCATCCGCGCGATTCTCGCCACCATCGGCGGCGATGACCAGATCACGGTCATACCCCATCTCGACGAGGCGGCGGCCGCAGCCAACCCCAAGATCTTCATCGGGTATAGCGACAACACCAACCTGCTCAACTGGCTGTGGTCTCTCGGGATTCCCGCATATTACGGCGGTTCGACCCAGGTCCACCTCGGCGCCGGGCCGGGCGCGGACGAGGTCCACCTCGCTTCCCTGCGGGCTGCGCTGCTCACCGGAGGCCAGCTCGAGGTCACCGATCCCGGGGAATCAGAGGATTTCGGGCCGGATTGGCTCCAACCGCGGGCACTCGTCGAATACGGCGACCGCGAACCCACCGAACCGTGGACGTGGACAGGTCCCAGACGCACGGTCTCCGGTCGGACGTGGGGTGGCTGCATCGAAGTCCTCGACCAGCTCGCCATCGCCGACAGGCTGCCCTCCGTCGACGAGCTCGCGGGCGCGGTCCTGATCTTGGAAACGAGCGAACTGCTGGCTCCGGCAGACTGGGTTAAACGCTGGGTTCGAGCGCTCGGAGAGCGTGGCGTCCTGGGCGCGGTCGACGGGGTGATGGTCGCCAGGCCGCCCGTCAGCAGCCACGGGCACGTTCCGCCTGCCGCCGAACGGGCCCGGCTGCGCGCGGCACAGCGAGATGTGGTTAGCACCGAAATCGCCCGGTACAACCCGGACGCCGTCGTTTGCATCGGGGTCCCGTTCGGACACACCCGGCCGCAGTGGATCCTCCCCTACGGCGGCAGAATCCAACTAGATGGAGACACCAAGACGGTCACCGCCAGCTACACCTGACCGTGGCCGGCAGCGTCCCGGTCAAGATTCGGCTATCGGGCGGCTGCCCACCGGCGGCAATCTAGGTCAGGGCTTGTTGCCAGGCGTCTCGGTTGCCCAAAACATAGTCGGTCGCAGCGCGCCAGTGCTGGCCGTGTCCGTTGACGTACATGTCAGCCCAGGGCTGGAATCCGGTCTCATGTGAGGACTTCAGCAGCTCGTGCATGGCCGCCGTCCTCTGTCCTAGGGCCTCGGGCAACGCTTCCCGCAGGACTTCGTCCGCCCCGTAACCGTCGACAACAGCGCGCAGTCTCGCAGCTGCATCTGGAACCGGTTGGCCGTCAAAGAGCATTCCGAAGGACTGCGCTGCATAGGAAAGGTCCCAGAGGCGCGTACTCGGGGCCGCCGCGTCCCAATCGATGAACACCCACCGTTTACCCATAATGAAGTTCCACGGAGCAAGGTCGTTGTGGCACATCAGGTCCGGGTTCTCGGCAGGAAGCAAGACGTTCCATCCGGTCGTATCCGGGAGTTCAAATCCTTCGCTGGCATCGTGAATCTGGCGAATCAAACGACCGACCCGCAGCAGGTCATGCTGTCCCAGTGGCAATTGGTCAAGCGCCGGGACGCCCTCGACGTACTCGGTGACCTGCCGCCCAGCGTGATCTCTGCCCAAAGGTTCTGGAACGTCGAGGCCGGCTTTTTGGAGGGCTTTCAGGTACTCCTGGACAGTGGCAGAGCTTTTCAGCCACGGTTTGCGGACCGTACCGCCAACACGAAGGACACTCTCTGAGGCGTTTCCGCCGGCAAGTTCTTCAGCTTCCTCATTCACCCGACGAACGCTACTGCGTGCCAGCGAGGGGGCCAAGCCAACTCCCAAGGGCGGAGCCACTCCATACGCCGCTAAAGGATCCTTCCAGGCGGCGCCTCCAGCTCTCAGCTGCCGCCAGCAACAGCGGACGCGGCTGCCGCACCGTCCAGCGCCTTCTCGAGAATGTCGTCCGTTTCAGTAGCCCACTGCTTGTGCCCGTCGCTGTCGACGTACTGATATGTCGTTGTGGTCCTGGGCCCCGCAAATGTGAAACCCAGGCGCTGATAGAGCCGGCGGGCGCCATGGTTCTCTACGCCGACACCGAGGTAGAGCTTGTCGAATCCCGCCCGCTTCGCGTGACGTTCCGTCCAGACGCACAGGGCCGTACCCGCGCCGGCACCTCGGCGGGATTTCTGCACAAAGAGATGCTTCAGCTCCGGGGTGTAGTCGGAGCGCAGATCCAAGACCACGGTGCCCAGCAGCTGATGATCGCGCCACGCTGCTGCGTACACAATATTGCCGGCCGCCTGCTGATTGAGCAGGTAGCGTGCAATGCCGGATCGTGGCGGTTCGGCCTCTTCCAGGGCAGCCAAATCGCCGTCGGTGCACTGCCGAACTACTAACTCCGCGGCCATACGTTCCCCCTCGCCCTGTCCCTCGATAAGCGTACCGAGCACAGCGTCACCGGAGGGCCCCATCCGCGTCCGGTGAGGAATCCCTCACTGGGATAACGGGAGCATCTTGAGATCTGGGTTTGAATCCGTACGCAGCCGCGCGTGGGTCTCGACGTCGAAGCGTTCAGCACCGTACAGCAGCTTTTGGCGCTCGATACCTTCGGGGATGAATCCGGCATTGGGGGCGACCTTGCACGAGGCGAGATTGTTGACTCGGTGCCCTAGCTCGAGGCGGAAAAGTCCATCTTCGAATGCTGCTGCGGCGATCGTTGATAGGGCTCGCACTGCATAGCCGCGGCCACGGGCGGCAGAGGTGAGCCAGTAGTACGTCCAAGCAGTTCCGTGGCGCCGGTCAATGGCTGATAGCCCTACATTGCCTACAGCGGCACCATCGATCGTGATAGCCCAGTTACGCCTGGACTCTGTCAACGGAAGTTGGGCGCCGATGTAGTCACGCGCCTGGTCGACCGTGGCTAGGTCTGCACTGCCAAATTGCGTCTTCAGGTCCGGGTTGTGCCGATATGCATCCCACAGTGCGGGTGCGTCCTCAAGCGTCCAGCGGCGAAGTTCGACGGTCATAGCTCCTATCGTGCCCGACATAGTACGGCGGCCATGAATTTGCCCGTAAGCCGGTCCGTTAGTGGAACCTTGAACGGGATGCCGTTGCCAGAGAAGTCCGGCTGGGGTGCGCCGGAATCCTTCTGCCTCCCTGCCCCGACGAGTACGGTGAGAATGAACGCTGAGGGGCCGACGGTAGCAAAGACTTTTTGGGGGAGACATGAGATTAGACGAGGTTCCCATGTGGCCACTCTTGGTAGGCGTCCTGGGGCTCGCGTTGACGGCGCTGATTATTACCGCCCTCGTGCAGATTGCAAAGCACCCGACGATTGACCCTACGGCGAGGGCTGTGTGGATCCTCATCGTCCTGGTTGCGCCCGTGCTCGGAGCAATCGCATGGTTCTGGGTCGGGCCAAAAGAAATCGGCCACATTTCCCAACCAAAGTAAGCGACATCCTGCCATGTATCGCGGGTGAGTCCGGCGGCGACGCAGATGCGGATCCTGCTCGGAAAGTTCCGAAAGCGGAACCCTCTGCGGCACGGTCCACTAGTAGGGGATCCACCTCACGGTCACTGACCAGACAGGAGCTACGGCCCTGTGTGCAGGACGGTGCCGCCCAGCTTTTTCTGGATGAGTGTCGGGTCTTCGCTGACGACGGTCCAGTTCTTGCCGACATTGATCGCACGCTGCCCAACCGGCCTCGCGAAATCAAGCTCCGACTCCAAGTACATGTCGTTGCTGTAGGTAGCAAGGTATAAGAACTCGCCGCAGCTTCCCGAGGAGGAGGCGTACTTGGCAGGCGGTGTGTCCAAGACCAACTCCGGGCATCGCAGGCCAGCGGATTCCACAGCTTCCTTCAACTCGTCAATCGTCCCAAACGTTCCGCCATCCGCCGGCGGCGGCGTGACATCGGAAGTAGAACAAGACACTAACGAGAGAGCGATGACGGCGGTGGCAGTGCCCAACGTAAGTCGGTTCATATCTGGTCCCCAATCAGAAAAACATTCTTCGTCACTCCAGCCTAAGGCCAGCCCAAACATCAGCAACGGAACCAGATCGACCGGGACCTGAATGGATGCTGGCGTTGACTATAGGTACATCTCCTCAGGTACTACGTTCTGCTTGAGCGCTGTCATTTTCCGAAGACGTCTGCACGGAGTGTCCACACTCGCTGCACGACCCACTACATGTCCGTATGGGGATGCCTCACCTGGCACCCGTCGGGGCGCGGTGGTGCCCCCGATGGCTCGTGCGGCGCCGGTTTACTGCTGCTCACGGGGAGTACACCAGAGCGATCCTGTCGTCTGGCGGGGTGCTTCGGCTGTGACTTGCGTTCGAGGCCCGAGTGGGTAGGCTCGCGGCATGTCACGAGATTGGGCTGTATCTGGAGCCGGACAACCGGCCCAGGCAGTACACCGAGAGGAAACCAATGAGTAGTCGACCCGCACTTCCGGGGCTTATTGCTGGGGTGTTCTTCCTGGTCTGGGCGGCAATTTTTCTGACGTGGGCGCCAGTGGACACTCTGCGCCTGGTCACTGGCATCATCTTCGTGCCGATCGGCCTGGCTTTGATCATCAAGTACTTCACCGGCCGCCGACCCGCGAAAAGCGAGCACTCCGAAGGCGGAATGTTTGGATGGGAAGTAACCCGTGTCTTGTTCTCGATCGGCACCATGGCGATTCTGACAGGTATTCTGCGCATCGTTCTGGATCAGTCGCAAGCATTCCCGTGGGCTCTGATCGCCTTCGCCGGCATTGGGTTGGTGGCGCTTTCAACCCGCGGTCCGTGGGACAGCGAAACCAGCGGTCGAAACCGTTCAGTTCTGGGTTTCAGGGCTCGCCCGCATCAGAAAGGCACGCTCCACCAGTCCACCGAACAGGGGAAATGATGGCCGCCGGACGATGGGCACTTCTCACAGTTGCCGTAGTACTCCTGATCGTCTCGGTGGCTACGGCCATTCAGGGATCGGCGGGTTTGTGGTTCACCGCAGTGGCCATGTGCATCGCGATCTTCACTACCGTGCGGTCAGGACTCAAGGAACGTCGCCAGAACCCAGATAGCTCAGAGGCAGACGCAGACCGCTAGCTTCCTTGCAAAGGCCTCCGTGTGAGTACGTCAATCTGATGCCGTACCGGTCGGTCGGACTCAGGGCGCCCCCGGAGACCGGAGGGCGGTAGACACTCCTATGGGTGCCCGCATGCCGATCCCCCACCGCGACAGGATGTTGGCAGGCATCTAGCTGATCTAGCGGAATGACAGCGCGAGGCCGAGCATGGCGATGGCGAGTATGGGGAACAGCCAGTTAGTTACCTGAACGATTGCCCTGGCGCCTCTTCCGTGGCTGTCCGTTGTTCCGGAGAGTGGATCGGTGATGTCGTTGTCGTCCTCCGAGTGGGATGACCGGATGGTGTTCATGGTTGAAAGTGCCACCATCACGAGTGCGCTGCCTATGAGCCAGGGCAGCGGGTCGATCGCTAGCCATGCTTCGGCTTGAGTCGTTGGCGTCATGAAGGCTGAGAGGATGCCTGCCAGGACGCAAATGGCGGTGATTCCGATACATACCCAGATGCGCCGGATGACGGCGTCGAGGTAGAGCGGCAAAAACGCCAGCAACACGACTGGTGTAGCGAGGAGGGCTAGCTGCGCAGGTGAAACCAGCAGCAGTTCTGACCGTGTCCAGGACACCACTGCCTGATTGAAAAGCAGGAAAGCCAAGAGCCCGAGCAGTGACGGCCACAGTGCTTTTCGCACCCAATCGTGCTTCGGCTCGGACGGGAGTTCAAGCGCGGCAGCGTACTCCCGGGCCGGCCCGAAGGCTTCCTCAGCCGGTTGGCCGGTATCGCCGAGGAGCTCCCTGGCGCTTGCGATGGTGTCACCGATGGCACTCCCGTGCACCTGGCGCACACGTAACTCCATGACGAGCTGGTCGAACCATTTCTTATCGTTGGTCTGCTGCGTCATGCGGAGATCTCCTTCGTGAGCCGCTCGGGGTCGAGGTAATGCGTGCTGGTGACGGCGAAACGAAGCCAGTCAGCGCTCAGGCGGGTGAGTTCGGCGCGGCCCTGATCTGTCAGTGCGAAGTACTTGCGGCCAGGACCGCCGTCGCCGGCCCGCCAATCCGTGGTGACCAGGCCGGCAGCCTCGTACCGGGTGAGGAGTGGGTACAGGGTCCCTCCCTTAATGGCGCCGAACCCATGGCGCTCGAGTTCGCTGATGATCGCGTATCCATAAGACGGCCCGGCGGATAGGGCGCGGAGGGCAAGGAACCCAAGCGTGGCCCGGAGCCAATCACTGGGCCAGTCCGCGCTTCCTATGGGTTGCGGATCAGAGGCAGGAACATTCATGACTAGATTGTCTATCTCAGTAGTTAGCCTGTCAAGAACGTCTTCAACTGGGCGTGGCTGGGCACGGGTGCGACACGAGCACATGCCCGATAGCCGGTCGACCACCGCACTGTTGGTGTCCGGTAGACGAACCCGCTACGGGACACATCCGCCGGAATTATGCCCCGCGGCTAGGATCAGGGCACAACGGATGCAGCCAGTCCAAAATTGGGGGAGAAATGAAATGAAGATGGTCATTCTTGCTATAACCGCGTGGGTCCTGACTGGCGTGATCGCATTACTGGGTGTGAACGCCGGCTCCACCATTTGGTTCTACATGGAACCAGTAGTCGATACAGTGCCTGATCCGGCAAGCTATTATGTCGCCGCCGCAGCCGGCTTCCTGGCCCTGTTCCTGAGCTTGGTAGTAAGTGTCGGCGTGACTGTCCACGCAGCCCGCTGCAACGCCAGCGGAAAAGCCCGATCCATCTGACTACCATCACCGCAGACCGTCCAATTGGGCGAACCTTTACCGGACACTCCAACGGGTAACTCAGGGCCCAAATGCTCACATGCGGGAACTACCCTCCGGTCTCCGGACACGAACCGGCAGTAGCGTCGAGCTGTGAATGCTACAGAGGGCCGACAACCATGGACCTTCGCGGCGGTGTGCGTGATGGTCGCCGCGCTGACGCTCCTAATGTTTGGCCCGCTTTGGGGGTCGGTGCTCGAGCTGCTGCCTGGCTATGTTGCGGCATACCTGCTGATCGGAGTGTGCATCTTCGGTCCCGCCCGGAAGTTGCCGTCGCTGCGGCAAGCCGTGGCGTTCCTGCTGCCCGGCGCCCTGCTGGTTCCGCTGGCGCTTCTGAACCTGGGTTTCTGGGCCGGCGGCTGGCTGCTGAGCCTGCCCGCATGGGGACTCCTGCTCAGCCGGTGGACACCAGAGGACCAGTTCAAGCCTTTCCAGCTGCTGAAGTTCCTGGGGCTGATGGTGCTGGGCTTGGTGATCTTTACGTTCAACGTCATCTACCAGGTCTTTAGCCTCGGCTTGTTCCTGCTGCCAATCATTCCGCTGGCCCGGCTGGCTTACTCCGAGTACCGGGCAAGTTTACTGCAGGCGGCCGCGGAGGTCCTTCTGGCCCTAACTGCTGTCGTTCTAGCCCTGGTGATCCCCGCACCTGACGGTTCATGGTCCTCGCCCCTGACCTACGCGGGCGGAGCGGCAACCGCAGGCCTGATGATGGCGTATTGGGCCTGGGGCCTGCCGCGCCGATCTTCCCGGCTACGGCAGTTCGACAACGGGGCTATCGTCTAAGCACTGATTCTCCCGCTCCCGCTGCCCGCTAGCCGATCCATCAGCGGGAGTGCTCTTGCCACCCCCTTCTGCTCACGGATGCGGGTCCTGCGCGCCGTTACCTCCGCTCGGGTTGGGTTCCTCGGCGCCCGTCCTCAATCGTGTCGTCTCTTATGAACGACGCCCTATAGCCTCTGAAAGCTCGTTCGGAGTTTTTGATGAGACTAGGACAGCGGTACCTCCGCTGGTGTTGATACGCACGGAGGGACCCCCCACCAAGTAGCCAGTCGTCTTATTCGGCAGTATGCGCAAGCCCATTCCCTCACGAACTCCCGTAACCCGGTCGGGGGCAACCCCGGTGATCTGGTCATATGGGATGGTCGTCGTGAAGACACCCGCGACCCGAATATGCACCCCAAGCACCCCAAGGCGCACGACGGCTCGCATCAAAAAGACGGCAGTGAACAAAGCTGCAAGCAAGATCGCGAGGACCAGGCTCATCACACTCGGGATCTCAGCGCTCAACGGAACCACCACTGCGGACGTGGTGAGTAAGCCGAGAATGACCACACCCACCCGGTATGGACCTGGCATGCGTGTGAGGAATGTTAGATCCGAAACATCGTGTCCTTCGTTCACCCCACCATCGTTGCCGAAAGCGGTTCGGCCGTCCAATCAACTCACGCCCAGTCACACCGCAGGGACCGTCCACCGCACCAGCAAGAATAGGCGCCGAATTCGTCCTTCTACAGCTGCCCGTAAGCCGATCCCTTGGCGGGCGCGATTCAGTTCATTCGCCGTTGGCCGTTGCCTCGATCCAATCGACTGCTTCGTCGGAGAGAAAAATGCCCTCGGGTCCTCGGTCGCCCATCCACCAAGCGTCCGATGTCACAACGCCGCCGGCGGCCGCGATCTTGTCCACTACGTCCGCGGGGATAACGTCGCCATTGTGCGCAATTAGCCACGCCTGCGCCACGGAGTCTAGATTTTGCCACCACTCAATTGTCTTAATCCTGCAATCTTTCACCCTGGTGTGGCCGATCGGAAGTCGTCTTCATCGAGTGACGTAGGTGAACTCCCTTCCCGCTTCACGGCGTCCGTAGAACCACCGGCTTACGGGCGGTCGATACGAAGCGTATCCTTCAACCCATGGACGCCCCGCGACCTCTTCCGAACATCGGCGCTCCAGCCGTCAGGGCCCTAGCGGAGGCAGGGGTGCGGAGCTTGGATGATGCAGAGCGCATCGGCCTCGATCACCTCGCGGCGCTTCACGGAGTTGGACCGAAGGCCATTCGCCTCCTACGAGCCGCGCTCGAGCAATAGCGCACAGAAGCCGATCCCTCGCTCGCTTCGAGACGCGCGCTGCGGGCTGCACCATGGGCCAAAAAGCGCTGTGAGAACGCCGCCGTTTACCGCCGAAAGTCACCGAGACAGCTGTTCGTCAAGGCCTGCTGGGTGTCCCGCCTGCCCATGCACGAAGGGTCGTATTTGACCGGTGTCAGTGTCAGAAGTCGTCTGCCCGCGCGACGACCTTCTGTGAAGGGCACGTCGCGGCGTCAACAGTTACTCTCCGTCGCTTTACTTGGGCTAATTCCGAGAGTTTTTGATTCGTATTACTGCTAGGCCGGTTACGCTGCTCGCCGCACCGACAAAAAACGTGAGAACCAGTATCGGTCCAAGCAGCGGGGGCAGATCCGGATGATCCCACGAGAGGATCATCGATATGGTGAGCCCCGTCATTGACGTGCAGAGGGCCCACCGTAGGCATCGGCTTAGCCGGGACGTCTGAGGGTCCGTGAGCTTGTTTGGCATAGGCGTCATTTCCCGGTGGGTGTGGTGCGTTTCCGGAAGGTGCTGGCGATGGAGAGTTTGCCTGAGTACTGGATGGACCCGTAGCGGAAGAGGTGGACCGCGAGTCGGAGAATGAGGAATCCGGTGATGAAGAGTCCGGCGATGATGATCGTGGACTCAAGTGGGCTGAGGGTGCCGAAGGCGTTGCGGAGCATCGCGGTGACGGGGGCGGAGAGCGGGAAGTAGGTGAAGATCTGCACGATCAGGGCCCGGGGGTCGGAGATGATCAGGCTGATCGCGTAGAACGGGATGAAGATCATGGCCATCAGGGGCCCGAAGATGGTGCCGGCGTCTTTGGCGGTGGGCATGACCGCGCCGATGGCGACCAGGACACCGGTGAAGACGGTGAAGCCGCCCAGGAGCAGCAGCGCCCCGACGATCATGGTGCCGGGTTCGAAGCTGATGGTCGACAGGTCCAGGTCGGGGATGGCGAGTTTGTCGCGGAAGAAGATGTAGGCCGCCGCGATGGGGGTGAGGAAGACCAGGATCTGGACGAGCCCGACCATGAACAGGGCGACGACTTTGCCAGTGATCAGGGTGGTCGGGCTCAGGGTGGTGAGGATCATCTCGATGACCCGGTTTTCTTTCTCCTCCAGGGTGCTGTTGAGCATCTGATTCGAGAGCAGGAGGATCGAGACGTAGAAAATCACCAGGAACATCAGCGGCGGTATCGCGGCGCCGAACCCGCCGGTGGCCTGGCCGTCCTTGAAGGTCTCGGATTCGGTCGTCACGTCACCGCTGGCCGCGGCGGTCAGCTGCGGGGAGCCGACCGCAGTCTGGGCTGAGGCGGTGAGGAGCTGTTTGGCGACGGCGTCGTACTTGCCGTTTTCGAAGATCCCTTTATCTGTGCCGTAGACCTTCACCGGGGCCGTGGCGGGTTCGGCGGGGTAGACGAAGTACGCCTCCGTCACACCGTCTTTCACATCCTGCACGGCCTGGTCCGGGTCGGCGGCCTTCGTACCGCCCATGGCGGTTGCGATGTCCGGGATCACGAGCCCGGAGTCATCGGTGTAGGTGAAGGCCACGGCGGCGGTCTTCTGGGCGTCTGCACTGGCCGCCGTGGAGGAGTTGCTCAGGTAGATGAGCGCGAACACGATCGCCATCACGACCGGGATGGACAGCGTCGCGATCCAGAAGCCGCGCTTCTTCATCGTGCGTCCGAATTCGAAGGCCACGACGGTGCGGAGGTTGTGCCGGGCGAAAGGGCGTTTCGGCGGTGCCGGCGGGGTGGCTGGCGCCGGGGCGGGGGAGTCGGGCGGGAGTTGTGTGGATGTTTGCTGTGTCATCGGGTTCTTAGACCTCCGCCATTTCGTGGTTCTCGCCGTAGACCTTGATGAAGACCTCGTCCAGGGACGTGCGCGCGGTGGTGAAGGACCGTACAGCGACGCCGTGGTCGATGAGTTCGCGCAGGACGGCGGTTTCGTTCCCGCCGGGGCGGGGGGAGAGCTCTGCGTCGGACCCGGTATAGGTGATGATGTCGTACAGGGCCGAGGGCGGCAGGGCCCCGTCGTAGGTGAGTCGGTACACGGTGCCGCCGAATTGTTCCTGGACTTCGGCGACGGTGCCGTAGGCGCGGGAGGTGCCGTCTTTGAGCAGGATCACCCGGTCGCAGAGGCGTTCGACTTCTTCCATCTGGTGGGTGACCATGATGACGGTCGCGCCGGCGCGTTTTTGTTCCTCGATGATGTCCATGAGCAGGCGGCGGTTGACCGGGTCGAAGCCTTTGGTTGGTTCGTCCAGGATCAGCAGCTCGGGGTCGTTCATGATGGTCACGCCGAGCTGGATTTTCTGCTGCTGCCCGCCGGAGAGCTTGTCCAGCCGCGTGCTGGCTTTGTCGGCGAGGTCGACGCGTTCCAGGTAGTCCCGGGACCAGTTTTTCGCGTGGGTTTTGGTCAGGCCTTTGAGCCGGCCGAAGTACACCATGACGTCGAGGACGGACTCTTTCTTGTAGAGGCCGCGTTCCTCGGGGAGGTACCCGAGGAACGCGCCGTCCTGCGGGGCGAAGGGTTTGCCGCCGATGTGCAGTGTCCCGGCGGTCGGCTGGTAGATCCCCAGCAGCGCCCGGAGGGTGGTGGTCTTCCCGGATCCGTTGCTGCCGAGGAACCCGAAGGTTTCCCCGGCCCGGACATCGAAGGAGAGGTCCTTGATGACCGTCGTGTCCCCGAAATCCATGCGAAAGTCTTTGATGTGTACAAGCGGCTCGGCGGCCGCGTCCCCCAACGTCATGCCCACTAGCCTAACCGGCAGCGAACGGTGGGTTGTGTCCGCGTTCTGGCGCCGGTTGTGCCATCGCTGATTTGACGTGGCCGGGGGATCGGAAAAGCGGGGGAGGTTCGTGATGCCGGACTTAGGGTCGGGGCATGGGGAATGGACCGGACCGGAAGCGGGCGGCGGGCACTGCCGCGACCTTTGTTGGAGGATCCGCGGAGTTGGTGGACTTCCTGATTCCGCTGTGGGGCGAGACGCAGCTGGGCCTGGCGCCCGGCGCGATCGGCGCTCTCGTCGCTGTTGAGCTTGTTGTCTCGGTGATCGCGCGGCCGGTTTCGGGGTGGCTGGTCGACACCCGGGTGCGTACGAGGGTCGCCGCAGCGGGTGCGCTGCTGTACGCGGTGAGTTGCGGCGGCTATGCCCTGGCGTCATCGCTGCCGCTTGCCTTCGCCGCTGCTGGTGTGGGCGGTGTGGGCGGTGCGTTCTTTTGGATCGCTGTCCGGGCGATCGCGGCCGAGGACCTTGACCTGGACTCCGGCTCCATGGCCGGGATGTTGTCGTCCGAGGCGCTGGGCTCGTGGTCTTTCTGGATTCCGGCTATGGTCCTGCTGCCGCTGGTTGGCTTCGGCGGCGTCTTTGGGACCCTCTCGATCGTCTGTATCGCCGCGGCGGTTTTGTTGCTGCGCGTGCCGAGGTTCCTGGTCCCACCGCAGGGCCAGCCACCGGGCGGGATCCGGGGCGATGGCAGGCGCCTGGCCCCGCTGCTGGCTGTCGCGTCGGTGACCGCTGTCGCCGAGGCCGGGGTGTCGTTGTTGCTGCTGCTTCATCTGCAGAACGCGCTCGGGCTCGAGGTCTACCAGATTGCGCTGATCTATTTACCCGGGGGAATCGTGCTCACGGTGATGCCCCGTGTGTTGCACCGCTTTGTTGAACGTCGTGGCCGGCGGACGGGTTATGTCATCGCCTCCGTCGCGTCGGCAGGGACGGCGGCCGGTCTCTCGTTCACGCCCAGTCCGGTCGTGATTGCCGCGCTGTGGGTGCTGACGAGTGCCTCGTGGGCGATCCTGCTCCCGATCCAGCGGGCGGTCGTGGCTGAGGTGAACGGGCACCGGGTGGGCCGCGGGTTGAGCCTGCTGACAAATTTCGAGATGCTCGGCGCGGCAGCAGGGGCGCTGATCGCGGGGCTGCTGTATGAGGGTGGGTCGTGGCAGCTGTCGTGCCTGATCTTCGCGGGCATCATCCTCAGCGGAACCGTCCTGGGACCGCTTGCGCTTAGGAAGCTGGGCGTCCGCGACCGCCCGGGCCCCGATGTGGCTGTCGTGACCCGCGCGTAGTGCGGCTCGTTCCCCGGTGCGTGCCCGGACAGCACCCGTGTTCCGGCACCGCGTAGATGTACTCAGCCAGCAGGTTGGCTACATCTGCTGATGGGTTTTCTCAGGTCGAGGGCGGGACGGTACGTCAATGATGCAGGGGGACTGATGGAGAAGGCGCCGACAGAACGTTATGGCACGAGGCTGGCCGGGTGGTTGGGGATCTTCGTTTCGACGACGATTGCTGGCCCGGCGTGGTTCCGTCTCTCGGAGCGGGGCTTCAGTTGGCCTGACGCCCTGCTCCTGACAGCTGGTGCTTTCCTGTTCGTGTTTTGGGCTGTTCGGCTTGTTCTGCTCGAACGCTTGCTCCGGTCCGGTGCCGGCCGCAGCGACCGGTGATCCCGGTTCAGCAGGCTGGTCGTTCCATTGTGCTGCTGCGACGTTCCTGCACCTGGAGTGTCCCGTCTCGAACAGCGGCTCTGAGGACTCCGTAGAGGACGGAGAAGAAGGCGCCGCCCAGCCCGGTGAGGGCAATGACGTTGATAACCGGCGCGTCTACGTTGATCCTTCGCCCGGGGGGAAAGGGTTTCGGGTGAATCTCACGCATGAGGTCCGGGTTAACCCTGAAGCCCCCGGCTGAAGAGGGACCCGCCGCTGTTGATATCCACCCAGTCCCCGGGCCCGGGGTGGGTTCTCAGGCGGGTGGGTTGAGGGTGGTCAGGCTTCGCAGTCGATGCAGTAGTTGTGTCCATCTTTGGTTCGTGCGATTTGGGAGTTGTGGCGGACGAGGAAGCAGGAGTAGCAGGTGAATTCGTCCGGGGCCTGGGGGATGACCTGGATGATGAGTTCTTCGCCGGAGAGGTCGGCGCCGGGGAGTTCGACGCCGTCGACGGTGTCTGTTTCGTCCAGTTCGAGGACGACGCTGCGGGCGTCGGGGGAGTTGGCCTCTTTGAGAGCTTCGATGGAGGCGTTGCGGGATTCGGCGACGTCGGGTTTCACTTCGTCGTAGTCGGCTGCCATGGGGTGGGTTCTCTTTTCGTTTGGTGGTTTATTCGGTGTGGACCCTACCGGAAATCCGGGCCCGGCAGTCACTGGACCTGTTGGGCGAGTCGGCGCCCAGGACGAAGCGTGGAGTAGTCCGGGGTGCGGTGGGTGCGGGTACGGGGGTGCATCAGTCACGGGTGACAGTGCGGTCCTGCGGTTTGGCGTTGCGTTGCCGGTGCCATGTCATTGCCTTCGAGGTGATGAAGGCAAGAAATGCAGTGGCGGCTCCTGAGGCTCCGCCGGCGAAGCCGCCCAGAACGAAGCCGATTCCACGCAGATCGAGTCCCCGGCCCGAGGAGAAGTAGGGGTCAAACGATGGCGGGAACATCCGCGCGGCGAGGACGCCGGCGAACATTGCGTAGAGAATAGATGCGCCAATCCCGCCGAAGAGATAGCGGGACATCTGCCGGGGGCCGGATGACCGTCTGTGGATGAGAACACCGAGCACAACAAGCGCCGCCGCGGGGAAGATGGAGAGCGCCCAAAAGCCGAGGAGTTCCAGGCCGTCGTACGTCATTGAATGTCGTCACCGTCTTCCGTTTGGGGGCGAGCTTACGGCCATTCCCGCCGGGATGTGGAGATGGGCAACCGACGGGGAATCTGTGCCGCCGGTGACTTTTGCGGCCGCATCGCCAACAGGACGGGATGTTCGTCTTTGTTGCCGGGCCGGCGGGTTTGTGTCGGACCACAGTGGCTGGAGGCTGTGCAGGATCGTCGGTCACTGGAGGTGACGTGCGGAGCCGTGGTGACCTGGCGATGGTGTGCAGGCGGTTCGTTGGGTCCGGTCGTCCACGTGGGTGCGGGAAAAGCCCGAAGGAGATTGCTTTTGCCGTGCCCATGATGCTCCTATAGGCGTCAAATCGGGTTCTTGGCCCCTAACCAGTGAGGGGAAGATCCACGTCTGCCGTCCCTTGTGTGGGGGTTCAGTCGGGTAGGCGAACCTCTGCAGCGCCGAACGCCGATGCGGGGTGGGTTTTAGCTGGTTGTCTCGTCGGGTGCTCCGGCGGCGGCGAGGAGCCGTTGCCCGATGCTTTCGAGAAATGTGCTGATATCGGCGATGGTTTCATTGGAGGATCCGGCGAGGACGGCCGCTGCCGCTTCGGAGAAGTGTTCGGTTGACCATTGCATCGCGTGCGTCCCTGCCGGGCTGAGCTGCAGGAGGAGGCTGCGCCGGTCCGTGGGGTGGGGTTTGCGGACCATGAAACCCTTGGATTCCAGGCGGTCCAGCATGGCGGTTACGGACCCGGTGGTGATGTTCAGGGCGGCGGCGAGGGCCTTGGGTGTTACGCCGTCAGTTTCTCCGACAAATGCCATGGCGTTGATGTCGATGGTGCTGATTCCCAGCTGGCTGGCCAGGCGCATCCTGAGTGCATACGTGCCCACATCAACAAGGCGCAGGCCTTGCATCACCCGCGCCAAATCCTTCCGGGGGGTCGTCCCCGGTTGTTCCCCGGTGTGTTCTGTCATGTCTAACTCTCGCTCCGGATCATATCTATCTATTTGGTTCCGCACTGCCTGGTTGCCACCTCGAGAATGCCGCTCCGCAGTGGTCCACGACTAATCTGCCTTAAGGATACTTATCAAGTTACTTTACTGTCAAGCTATGTTGAGCAGCGTCCGCGGAGGATGAAACCCTTGTTCTCAGGCCGATCGCCAGCCTTGAATCTAGCTTTGCTACCCAGTAGCTTGAAAAACAAGTAAAAGTAATATAGCTTTACTTTATTGGTTCCGACAGCGGGACTGGTGCAAGGTCTCAACGAAGGGATTCGTCCGCATGGACGCTTCATTCAGCTTGGACACGGATTCCCGCCGGGGGGCGCGGAACCGTGGATTTCGCTCCGTACTGCATGTACTGGGCATGATCGCCGCCACAACCGTCACCCTGGTGTGCCTGGGCGTCGGCGTCGTGGCGCCGTTGCTTCACATCGGCTTCTCTCCGGTCCTGACGGCAAGCATGGTGCCGGCTTACGCCCCGGGGGACCTGCTGATCACCGCGCCCCAGGACGTGACTGGTCTGCGTCCGGGCGAGATTGCAGTTTTCACGCCCCCCGGGGAATCCGTCCCGTTTGCCCACCGCATCACCGCCATCGCCGGCACTGCGGCACAGCCGGTGCTCACCACCAAGGGTGACGCGAATCCGGCCCCGGATCATTGGCGGGCCACGTTGGATCAGGCACAGGTTCCCGTCGTCGTGGCCACCGTCCCGGCCGTTGGGACCGTTCTGCTCTGGATCCAGGGCCCGGTACAGCGTGCCCTCCTGACCGCCTTGTTTGGTCTGATGGTGACCGGGGCCGCCGTGCTCTGGATTCTCCGCGAACCAACAGCATCCCCCGGCAGCGCAAGCTCTGCCGTCCCCGCTCTCTAAAATCACCCGTCACCCTCTCCCGTAAGGATCCGTCATGTCTGCTGCCACCACCCGCACCGCCCGCACCACCCGCCTTCCCCGCGCCCGCCTGATCGCTGCCTTCGCCGTCGCGGCCACCGGTCTGGCCATCACCGGTGGCGGTGTGTACGCGGCGTTGACCGCCAACGCCACCAACACCACCGCCCAGAACGCAACCTCCGGCACCCTGAGCCTGACCATGGGCAACAACGGCGCCGGATTCGGCCAGGCCGTCTCCAACCTCGTCCCCGGTGACGTCGTGAACAGGTACATCACCTTGACCCAGGGCACGGTCCTGGACGGCAAAGACATCACCCTGGCCGTCGCCGATGCCACCCCGACCCTCCTCACCACCAGCGCCACAAAGGGACTGCGTGCCACCGTCACCCAGTGCTCGGTCGCCTGGGTCCCCGGAACCGGCGCCGGGACCTGCAGCGGAACCCCCACCGTCCTGCTGGCCAGCACGCCACTGAGCACGCTCGCCTCCCCGGCAGCGGTAAAGGCCGGGGTTAACGCCGCCGGTTCTGTCCTGAACCTGCAGGTCTCCCTGACCCTCCCGGACCAGGCCGAAACCACCACCAACGGAATCACTCCCGCGGGCACCATCCAGGGCCTGTCTTCTGCACTGACCTGGACGTTCTCCGAATCCCAGCGCACCGCCACGACCACCGGAAGCTAAGCTGCGTGGACGTGCGCACTCACACCGGCAGGGCGGGGGCCGTCGTTGCGGCCGCCGCCCTGCTGGTGTGCACGTCCACACCGGCCGAGGCTGCCACAACCGCGAAGGCATCCTCGGTTTCCCAGGCCGTGAGCAGCGGCACCTGGGGCGCCGTCGCGACCCTGAGCCCCGCCCCTTACGGACCCGGCCCCCTGACACTCACGTTCGCTAACAATGGCAACCCCGCGCAGCCCTCGTTCACGCCCCAGTACTTCACCGTCGGCAACACCGGCACACTGCCCCTCACACGGGCCGGGTACACCGGAACGGCGGATGCCCCGTCGACCGTGCAGTTCATTATCGAGTCCTGCAGCACCGGGTGGGTTGAAGAACAGGACGTGTGCCAGGGCGGAACACCGTCCACGGTCCTGGAAGCAGGATTCGGGTCCCCCGCGGACCCGGTTACTTCCGCCACCGTCCCGGCGGTTCCCGGCACATCCATCCGGCTCAGGGCACGAATCGAAACCACCGGTAACGTACCGAAGAAGTCCACGTCCACGCTGACCATCGACGTCACAGTCACCCGCGCCCAGGTCAGGGCCGCAACGAGGACCGGGAGCTGACCCAACTACGCATCATCGGCGGACCTTCGCTCGACGTGACTGTGCGGGGATCAACAAAGTGCCGTATCTCCTCTCGGTTGACTACGAGATCCTTGCACGGCGGTACCGGGGAGCATGGCTCGTTCACCCATCCCCATACAGACATGTGGTGGTCTTGCAGCCGAGTGTGGACACTCCGTGCAGACGACTTCGGAAAGTGACAGCGTTCAAAAGATTCGGTGGACTCCCGAATTTTGTAGCGGAACCCAGTGTCGGTTTCTATGTTGCGGTTCTTCCCATGGTTGACGGGTATTGGTACATTTGCGCGCATGGGACATCTGTTGGGCTACGCCCGGGTATCGACCGCGGACCAGGACGCGGCCCTCCAGCAGGACGCGTTGAAGGCGGCCGGCTGTTACCGCATTTTCACGGACACGGCGTCCGGCTCCCTGGAGTCCCGCCCGGAACTGACGAAGGTCCTGGACCAACTCCGGCCCGGTGACACGCTGGTGGTATGGAGGCTGGATCGCCTCGGCCGGTCCATCCGGCACTTGATTGATCAGTTGGCTGGCCTGCAGGAACGCGGCATCGGATTCCGCTCCCTGCAGGAAGCGATAGATACCACGTCTTCAGGTGGGCGGCTCGTCTTCCACGTATTCGCCGCCCTGGCGGAGTTCGAACGGGATCTGATCCGTGAACGGACCAACGCAGGCCTCCATGCAGCACGGGCACGCGGGCGCTCCGGCGGCAGGCCCGCCCTGCTGACCAAGGACAAACTCCGGACTGCACGGCGGCTTTACGAGCAGCAGGAGATGACGGTTGAGAAGATCGGTGAGGTCCTCGGCGTCAGCCGCGCCACCGTTTACCGCGCACTCCGGCGCGAGCCGGTCCCTGCTGCGCCGCGGCGGCGGCGGTCACCCGCAACAGAGAACACAGTGCGGTGACTGTCGGAGGCAGCAGTACCCCGACGGGGGATGCTGCCTCCACGCCTGAGCAGACGGCATTGATGCGCTGGCAAATCCTGTGCCGGCATATCGAAGACGGCGTGCCACTGACGACCCTCGCCGCACTCGAAGGCATAGGAATGAGGACACTGCAGCGCTGGCACGCGGCGCACAAACGCGGCGGCATCGCCGGACTCGCCACAGCAAACCGCGGGACCACCCAACGCAGGAGCACTCCCGAGTTGGTCGCACTTGTCGAAGGGCTGGCTCTGCTGAAACCGCGCCTGCCCGTGGCCACCATCGCCCGCAAGACCAACCGCGTCGCCGCGGACCACGACTGGCCGCCGCTCTCATACAGCACGGTCCGTTCAATCGCCACGGGCCTTGACCCCGGCATGAGAACCCTCGCGCAGCAGGGAGCGGTCGCCTACCGGGACACCTATGAACTGGCCTGGCGGCACCGGGCCAAGCGCGCCAACGCCATCTGGCAGGCAGACCACACCGAACTGGACATCCTCGTCCTGGACGCGAACCTGAAGCCCGGGCGCCCGTGGCTCACCACGATCCTTGACGACTACTCCCGCGCAGTCTGCGGCTACATGCTCTTCCTCGGAGCACCGTCAGCTATGAACACAGCGCTGGCACTGCGACAGGCCATCTGGCCCAAAGCCCGGGCAGAGTGGCCCATGTGCGGGATCCCCGACACCCTCTACGTCGACCATGGGTCGGATTTCACCAGCAACCATCTGGCCCAGACGGCGAAGGACCTGCACTTCGAAATCATCTACTCAACCATTGCCAGACCCCAAGGGCGGGGCAAGATCGAACGGTTCTTCGGCAGCGTGAATACCGAGCTGTTGACCGAACTGCCCGGACACCTGACCCGCGGACACCCGCCTCCGGCGCCGGTGCTGACCCTAAAAGAGCTGGACACGGCCATCTGCCGTTTCATCACGGAGAACTACCACCAACGCGAGCACCCCGAGATCAAAGACACCCCGCATCATGCCTGGGTAGGCGACGGCTGGCTGCCCAGGCTCCCGGCAACCATGGACGAACTGAATCTATTGCTGCTGACCGTGGCCAAACCCCGGATCGTCCACCGCGACGGCGTGCACTTCCAGGGGCTCAGATACGTCTCGCCACTCCTGGCCGCCTACGTCCGAGAACCCGTCATTGTCCGCTACGACCCGCGGGACATCACCGAGATCCGCGTCTTCCACAAGAACCAGTTCATCTGCCGGGCCGTGGACCCTGACCACGAAACCTCCACTCTCACTTTGAAAGACATCCAGGCCGCGCGATCGGCCCGCCGTCGGGAACTGCGCGGACAAATCAACCAGCGCATCGCCGTCGTGGCCCGGCACCTGCCGGACCTGGCGTCAACGAAACCGACTCCCGCCCCGGACGCTGTTGATCAGCCCAAGAAGCGCCCAAAGCTACGCACCTACCTGGAGGACGGCCAATGACTGCACCGAGCTTCATCGCCACGAAAGAGCACCGCCGGTTCGCTGAATTCGCGGACGCGGTGCGCCACCAGCACACCATCGGCATCTGCTACGGCCAGGCCGGAATCGGCACGACCCTCTCCGCCAGGCGCTACGCAAACTGGCACAAGGCAGAGAACCTCCTGGAACAGTGGGGTCCCCGGGACGATTCTGACTACCAGATCTATGCAGCCCTGGCCCGGGCACGCACCGTCTTCTACACCCCTGCCGTGCTCACCTCGCCGAAACAGATCCATGCCGAACTCGAGCACGTCAGCACCCGCGTATCGATCTGCGTTGACCAGCATCTGGAAAAGATCGGCAAGAAGACAGGACCACCGACCCGCACCGGCAAGCATGTGGAGCTGCTCATCATTGACGAATCCGAGCGGCTCAACGCCACGGCACTTGAACTCCTGCGTGACCGCTACGACCGGGACAACATAGCCCTGATCCTGATCGGCATGCCAGGGATTGAAAAATGGTTCAGCCGCTACGCGCAGCTCTACAGCAGGGTCGGCTTCGCCCACGAATACCGCCCACTGGCCCAGGAAGAACTGAACTTCGTTTTGGAGCGCCGATGGCACAAACTCGGTCAGACCCTGGACCCGGAAGATTTCACCGATGCCCAGGCCATCGCTGCCGTTGCCCGGATTACCCGAGGCAACTTCCGCCTCATCGACCGGCTCTTCACCCAAGTCGAACGAGTCATGAAAATCAATGAACTCAGCACCATCACCGACGACGTCATTGAAGCCGCACGCTCGACCCTCGTCATCGGAATCAGCTAAAACCGCCAAACCGAACTGCGAAAGCCGCCAATCCGAACCAACAGTCACACCTTCCCTCCACTGTCAGTTCTCGGGGTTGTATGCACGGCATTACGCCGGCCGAGAGGATAATGCCTGAATGAGCGACGAACGGCGGAGAAGCAGCTTGGAGCTGAACCCGGCGCTTGGACATCTTCAGGTGCCCGCGAGTGATCGCTGCTGGTGGTGCGGCGACGTGGCGACTACCGAAGAACACAGAATCAAGGCTTCCACGCTTCGTCGGGTAGCCAGGTTGGGCGACGGCACCGTCGCACCGGGCAACGTCTTTAAAAAGAGTTCTGACTACGAGGCGACACTTCGCAGCCTCAACAAGGGCACTCAAGTACGTTGGCGTAAGAACCTTTGCGGCAATTGCAACAACGCCAAAAGTCAGCCGTTCGACCGCGCCTATGACGATTTTGAACTTTTCCTCGTCGAGCACATCGACGTGATGTCCACTTGGGAACGGATTGATTGGCAAACGGTCTACAGCTCTGGTTGGCGAGAAAAGTCGCGGAACCTTGCCCGCTACTTCGGCAAGCAACTTGGGTGCATGTTGGCTACCCATCAGCTGCAGGTACCTGCGGAGCTGATTGAATTCCTAAATGGGGCAGACCGTTGCCCGTCAACGGGATTCAGGCTCTACATCAATCCCCGCGCCGTTGATTTTCATAGGCAGATGCGTAGTGATGGGTCTGCAGACGGCTTATCCGGTTTCGTTGGATTGCTCGACTCAACTGCCTACCAAACCGAAGGTGTGTTCTCTGGAATCGACTACGGCTATCACATTGGGTATCTATGGTTCCTTGCCCAGTGGCGAGCCGGAGCCGACATTGATTCATGGTTTGAAGACCAGGCGGTAGACCTTCCGCGACTTTCCAAGGGATAGACGCTGATCTAGTCCTGTCGCACCCCATCGTTAATTCGCAATGCCCGTGCATGGTGCATGCCTGCGCATGAGGCGGTTAGGGCACTGCCGCGCAGGGATCGGACCCTTGCTCATCGCCGGCTGAACAGCCCGTCAATTTCTATATGCGCACCTCGGGTAGCCGGCTGTCTTGAAACCCTTGGGAAACGAGATGTTTCAACGAGTGAACAGTTGCCTCACTTGCACGGTCACAGATTTTCGGTGGAATTCTGGACGTGCTGTGGCAAGGGCAATTCTCGTAACTATGTCTTGCAACCTTCAGGCAAAAATCGAGTACTCATCGTTAGTTATGAGGCACGTGAGCGCGCGTAAGCCCAGAACGGAACGAAAAGGCCACGCGCGTTGAATCCAACGTGCGGGGCCGTCATGCCCTGAAAAACACTGGCATGCGTCTGCGCTCAGCCAGTTCGTTAGCCGTCATTTATGGCACTCCGGCGGCGGCCTCGGCTACCGTCAACGTTTCGCAGAATGCTGCGACGGCAGACTGGTAGTTCGCCGTGTTGCCTTCTGACTTTGCCTGATCGGCCGTCCGCATTGCCCTGATCATGGCCGCGGTAGCGGGGAACGCAGTATCGGACATCGCCGGAAAGTCGAACTGCAGTTGCGGATCGACCTCATAGGCCAGCCACCGGCTCTTGAGAAGTTCGTGCCGCGCAGCAGCGGCGCTAAAGGCCCGAGTGCCAACCAATGACAGCCCAGTCAGGCTTCCAGCGGCCAGGCCGGCGGTCTCCTCCGCAGTCCGGGACGCCTCTAGCTGGCGCTGCAGCGCCTGCGTGGCCCCCAGCCCTCCGGCGTCTTTGAGCCGGTGCTGTAGGACCATGTTGTTCTCGTAAACCCGGATTTCCTCCGGGGCCATACTGTCCAGCTCCGTTGCGCTTTTGCTGACCACATCGGCTGGGCCTCTCCGACTGGCGATACTGCTGACCGGGACTGGGAACAGGTACTTGCCCCCCAAGAAGCCCCCGAGCATAACGCCCAAGACAGCCCAATCCGGTAAGCCCGCTGAGCCTGTCGACTCGGCAACAAAAAGGCGCCCAAGTTGGTTATGGCCTGGCCCGTGGTGAATGTCAGCCGGGTCTTTCCGAAGCGCCTCACCCTGCGGTGCGTGGTGAGCTGCTGGTAGTGAAATGAACGGGCTTTGGCGATCCAATCGCGTGCTCGGTTCACCAGTTGCGGGCTGTCAGTCATGAGCACGAGGATTCCGCGGTCGACGCGGACACCCGGCAGGGGTTGCTGCCCGGCCTGTACCCGGTCCATCAAGACGCCGGTTCAGGGGTATTGACGCATTCCTATATGGGTATACGATGGCTGGTATGGCACGAGCATCGACGACGTCGGACGTCTTCAACGCGATCGCCGAGCCGCAGCGCCGGGAGATCCTGATGCTGTTGCGGGCGGGCGAGCGGCCGGTGACCGAGTTGTCCCGGGAGCTGGGGATATCCCAGCCGGGGGCATCCAAACACCTGCGGGTGCTCCGAGAGGTCGGGCTGGTGCGGGACCGCAAGGCAGGCAAGCAGCGCCTCTACGACCTGGACGCCCGCGGGCTGCGAGCGGTTCACGAGTGGACCGGCGGGTTCGAGCAGTTCTGGAACGAGAGCTTCGGCCGGCTGGACGCGTACGTCCAGGACCTGAAGCAGGCAAGGCGGGAGGAGTAGGTGATGAGCGAGATGGGACGAGGGGCGCCGGCGCAGTCCGCGACGGCCGACCGGGAGATCGTCATCTCCCGGCTCATCGACGCCCCACGAGAGCTGGTGTTCGAGGCATTCACCGAGGTGCGGCACTTGTCGCAGTGGTGGGGACCGGAGGGGTTCACAACTACCACGCGCGCCTTCGAGTTCCGGGTCGGCGGGGAGTGGGACTTCGTGATGCACGGGCCGGACGGGACCGACTACCAGGAGTGGATCACCTGGACCGAGATCGCCCCGCCGGAGCGGATTGCGATGCTCCACGGTGAGTCCCGCGGCGACCCGAATGCCTTCACGTCGGTCCTGACGTTCGTGCCCGACGGTGCGGCGACCCGGATCGAGATGCGCACGGTGTTCCCCACCAAGGATCTGCGCGACGAGGCGGTCGAGAAGTACCACGCGATCGAGGGCGGCCAGCAGACCCTGAGCAACCTGGCTGCCTACGTCACCGAGATCGTCCGCAAAGGGGCTGAGGGCTGATGGCGGGGAAGGTGTTCTTCAGTGTTTCGATGTCGCTGGACGGTTACATCGCGCCCGATTCCCCCGAGGAACTGATGGGGCAGCAGTGGATGGAACTGCAGCAGTGGATCTTCCCGACGCGGTTTCTCCGGGAGAACCTGAAGCTCGGCGCGGGCGGCGAGGAAGGGCGCGACAACGACATCGTGCGGCAGACGTTCGAGCGCACCGGCGCGAGCGTCATGGGCAAGCGAATGTTCGACGCCGGCGAGCACGCATGGCCCGAAGAGGCGCCGTTCCACACGCCGGTCTTCGTCGTGACGCACGAGAAGCGCGACCCATGGGAGCGGCCGGGCGGGACGACGTTCCACTTCGTCAACGACGGCATCGAGTCCGCGCTTGACCAGGCCCGCGGGGCTGCCGGCGACCGCGACGTCCGCGTCGCGGGCGGCGGCGCAACGGTGCTGGAGTACGTGAACGCCGGCCTGATCGACGAGTTCTCGATCGCGCTCTCACCCGTGCTGTTCGGGTCCGGGATCCGCCTGTTCGAGGGCGTGGACGCGGGCCGCGTGGCTCTGGAGCCGGTGCGTTCGGAGTCGACGCAGCGGGTGACCCACCTGACCTACGCGGTCCACGTTCGGCGTCGAACGCCCCGGCCGGCGGGCCGGTGACAGATCCAGGCCTACGTTCCGTCGTGCCGCCGGTAGGAGGAGCCGGAGGGCGTCCGTTCCAGTAGTCCGAAGTCGATCATGTAGCGGCGCAGCATCACGACATCATCGGTATAACTGAGGAACCGTTCGTTTACCTGCCTTTCCGTTAGCTGTTCTCCCGGCTCGATGGCTTCGCTGACTAGCCAAGCCAGGAGCTCCCGCCGCTCCGCTTTGTTGGCTGGATACCTCTCGATCCTGCCCAAGCGCATGAAGCGAGCCACTCCGGTCTGCGCCTGTCGCCGGGGTTGCTGAGTGAGCAGGTCGCGGAAGATCGCCTCAGACGCCACCAGTCCGTTGGCAGCATCCCGTTCAACAAGCCCTGACTCAAGCAGGGCGGCGATGGCCCGGTTCCGCCGTCGCTCATTCAGGCCAGCAGCCACGTCGGATAGCCTGGCGCCCAGCACGATTTGCGCGTAGGCGGTCCGCGCGTCGTTGTTGGCGAGGGCAGCCACCACCCGCCGCCAGTGCGGTCCGCCCAGCCTCGTCCATCCGGTCACAGCATTTTCCTCACTCTGCGTCTGCCCCGCCTGTGCTTGTCACCGCGGGCTTGGTCAACAGGCAAGATGGTAGTCGTGCGCAGGTGTGACGGACAGGGTCGGCCGACGGCACAAATGCTGTTTGACTGCGAAGGCGATCGCTGAACAAGCCTTCCCTGACGAGATGACAATCGTTCAGCGCAGGGTCGTTGTTTCGGCGCCGGCCCTCAGCCATGATTTACCCATCACTGAGTCCAGGCTGAATCTGGCCCTGCCACCTTCCGAGGGCAGACGCGAACTCAACGTTTAGCCATTCCATTCGGTGTCTGCGTTGCAGAGCCCAACCGTAGTCTGCAGGGAGAAGTCCATGAAGCTGACATTAACCGAGTTCGTGAGCCTCGACGGCGTATCGCAGGGCCCGGGATCGCCTGAGGAAGACACCAGCGACGGGTTTACCCGGGGTGGATGGCTTGTCCCGTACATGGACCAAACATTCATCCGTCAAGCCGCGGAATGGCTCGGCCAGGCCGACGGGCTCTTGCTCGGCCGACGCACGTACGACGCTTTCGCGAGGGACTGGCCCCAGATCACAGATCCGAATGATCCCTTCACCGTGCTCATGAACAGCCTGCCCAAATTCGTCGCCTCGCGCACCTTGACTGTGGGCACCTGGAATCCGACGACGATCCTCTCCGCCGACGTCGCAGCCCAGGTCGCAGAACTCAAACGGCAACCCGGACGGGAACTCCAGATCCACGGAAGCGCCCGGCTGGCCCAATCCCTGCTGGCGGCAGAGCTGATCGACGAGTTCCGGATCGTGGTCGCTCCCGTCATTGTCGGTGTCGGCCGCCGCCTCTTCCCCGACGGCGGCCCGTCCGTGGGACTCCGCCTCGTCAGTAGTCAGACCACCCCTGGCGGACTCACCCTTCAGGTCTATGAACGAGCTGGACTCCCCACCTACGCGACCTACACGGGCGTCTCAGATCTGCCCTAAGTTGCAGAACATGGCGACGGTCAATTGCGGCCCCAGTCCTCAGTCGAACGCAGGGGTGACGGAGCGCCACCGGAGACCACGGTGCGGCCGCATTACGTAAGCATTTCGTGCCGTAATTTTGTTTAGGGGAGCCTAATCTAATAGCATTTTCCGGATGACCACGCAGCTTGTTTTCATGCGGGTGCCCTTTGCCGCGGATCTTGCGAGCTACGGGGACCGGCCAGCCATTCTCACCGACACCCTGGCGCTGACCTACCGGGAGCTGGCGGATCGCGTCGGCGATCTGGCCGTCCGGCTCGGCACCGAGCGGCGCCTTGTCGCGCTGGCCGCAGCGAACGACGTCGAATCGCTTGTGGCTTATCTGGCGGCACTGGCCGGCGGGCATCCCCTGGTCCTCCTGCCCGAGGACAAACCCGCTGCCCTGGAATCCCTCGTTGCAGCCTACGATCCGGACGTCGTTGTGCGGTCCCGGAACGGAAGAATCGTCCTCGACGAACGCCGGCCGGGCACGCGGCATGAGCTGCACCCGGATCTGGCCCTCCTGCTCAGCACGTCCGGGTCCACGGGCTCGCCGAAGCTTGTCCGTCTCTCGCATGCGAACCTGCAATCCAATGCCGAGTCTATTTCCGAGTACCTGAACATCGGCCCGGACGACCGGGCTGCGACGACGCTGCCCATGTCCTACTGCTACGGGCTGTCGGTGATCAACAGCCACCTGCTCCGCGGTGCGGGACTGGTCCTCACAGACCTTTCGGTCGTTGATCCGTGCTTCTGGGAGCTTTTCCGAAACCGCGGGGCGACGGCATTCGCGGCCGTTCCCTACACCTTCGAGCTGCTGGAACGGGTGGGGTTCACGGACATGGATTTACCCAGTCTGCGCTACGTCACCCAGGCCGGAGGCCGGCTCGCACCGGAGATGGTGCAACACTACGCCGAACTCGGTCGCCGCCAGGGCTGGGATCTGTTCGTGATGTACGGCCAGACGGAGGCCACCGCCCGGATGGCATACCTGCCGCCTGAACTCGCGGCCACGGTCCCCGGCGCCATTGGCATCCCCGTCCCCGGAGGCGCATTCCGCATCGACCCCGTTCCCGGCCTGGAGCACGGCGAGCTCGTCTACACGGGCCCCAACGTCATGCTCGGCTACGCCGAGACCGCCGAGGACCTCGGAAAGGGCCGGAGCATCCGCGAGCTCCGCACCGGCGACCTCGCCCGGCAGCACCCCACAGGAGTCTACGAAGTCGTGGGGCGCCGCAGCCAGTTCGTCAAAATCGTCGGACTGCGCGTTGACCTCGGGCAGGTGGAGCGGATACTGGCCGACCTCGGCGTGCAGGCAGCCAGCGCCGGGACCGACGACGGTCTCGTCGTCGCCGTCGAGGGTGACCACGATACGCGCCTGCTGGGCAAGGTCCTTGCCCAGGGCTTGGGGGTGCCGCGTGCCGCTCTCCAGGTTCACTCGGTCCAACACCTCCCGCGCCTGGCGACCGGCAAGCTGGACTATCAGGCTGTCCTGGCGCTGTCACGGCCCGATGCCGAGGTGCACGCGCAAGCGGCGGCCGACGGCCCCGGCAGCGTCCGGAGGATCTACGCGGACACCCTGGAGATCGCCGACATCTCCGACGGCGACACGTTTGTCTCGCTGGGAGGCGACTCGCTGTCCTACGTGGCAGCATCGGTCAGGCTGGAACAAGCCCTGGGCCATCTCCCGCCGGACTGGCACGTGACGCCTGTCCGGGACCTGGAACCGCGGCCCCGCACTGCACCGGCCCGGAAGCTGCGGCGGTTCTTTGCGCCGCTCGAAACGGGCATTGTGTTGCGGGCCGTGGGTATCATCCTGATCGTCGGTACACACGTCGGCTTGTTCAGCTGGCAGGGCGCGGCCCACGTGCTCATGGCCGTGGCCGGGTACAACTTCGCACGTTTCCAGCTCTCGGGGGAGCGTCTCCAGCGCCTGCGGCGGCAGCTGATCAGCCTGGCCAGAATCGTCGTGCCCAGCGTGGCTTGTATCGCCTTCGCTTATCTGATCACCGACAACTACTCACCTGCCAATATCCTGCTCCTGAACGCGATAGTCGGGCCGGAGGCGGTGACCACACAGTGGCACTTCTGGTTCATAGAAATACTTGTCTACCTGCTCCTGGGAATGACAGCCCTGCTGGCTGTTCCCTGGGCGGACCGCGCCGAGCGGCGTTTCCCCCTGCTCCTTCCACTGGCCCTGACCGGAGCCGGACTGCTCACCCGCTATGAGCTGGTGAACCCCGACGTGCCGCATACGGCGCCCGCCCTCTGGCTTTTCGCCCTGGGCTGGGCCATCGCACGGTCCCGGACGGTGGCTCAACGGTGCGTGGTCTCCGCCATTGCGGCGCTGACCGTTCCGGGTTTCTTCGAAAACACGACCCGGGAATTCACGCTCCTCGCCGGGATCCTGCTGCTCATCTGGCTGCCCAGCATCCCTGTGCCGAAGGGCCTCCGCCGCCTCACGGTGGTGCTGGCCAGCGCCTCGCTCTACGCGTATTTGGTCCACTGGCTGGTCTACCCGCCCCTGGCCGGGATAAGCCCGGCACTGGCCGTTGCGGCCTCGCTCGCCGCGGGGGCAGCCTACTGGGCGCTGTGCTCGCGAGTCGTCAACGCAGCCACCCGCCGTCGGACCCGCTTAGAAATATCCCGCAATCAGGTTCCCCCCACCACCTCGCGAACGACTTGAACGTTTCACGCGGCTAGTCTCGACCGGCTGCCATCCGCGGCGTTACCGTTGAAGTGGTGTCTGGGATGGACAACTTCGACGGGCTGCTGGCCACAGCGCGGACGGCGTACGCCCGCGGCGACTGGCATGCCGCTTACCGGCAGCTCAGCCAGGCCCGGGCATTGTCGGAACTGGACACGGGGGACTTGAGTCTCCTGGGCAGGGCCGCGTGGTGGCTCGGACAGGTCAAGGAATCGCTGGAGCTGTCCGAGGACGTCTACCACCGGTTCCAGGACGACGGCGATGCACCAGATGCGGCCATGAAGGCCCTGCACCTGGGGCTGCTGTGGTTCATCCGCGGAGATGTGGTCATCGCTTCCGGTTGGGTGAGCCGTGCCCGGAGACTGCTGCAGGGTCTTCCAGAAGGCCCGGAGCACGGCTATCTGCTGTACCTGGATGCCTGCCTCGCGCTGAGTCTCGCGGACCTGGGCCCGGCCAGGGAGACCGCGGCCAAGTTGCAGGATCTGGGCCGGAGCCTGCGCGACCCCGCACTCACATCCTTCGGTTTGGTGCTCGCCGGCCTGGCAGACCTGCGCAGCGGCAGCACCGCATCGGGCTTTGCCCAGCTGGACGAGGCCATGCTCCCGGTACTCGCCGGCCGGCTGCCGCCGGAATGGGCAGGAGAGATCTACTGCACGGTGATCCACGCGTGCCACGAGCTCGGCGACCTGCACCGGATGCGTGCCTGGACTGACGCCACCGAGCGGTGGGGCGAGCAGTTCGTGGGGGACGTGGTGTATGCCGGCATCTGCCGCATCCACCGGCTGCAGCTGCAGAGCATCGAAGGTGGCTGGGACGCGGCGGAACCTGCGATCGAGCAGAGCGGGGCGCAGCTCGTGGGCCGGAACAACTGGGTGGCGGGCGAGGCCTACTACCAGCTGGGCGAAATTCGGCGGCTTCGCGGGGACAGCGGCGGCGCTGAGGAGGCTTACGCCCGGGCCTGGGAATTGGGGACCGAACCGCAGCCGGGCGCGTCGCTGCTCCAGCATGCCGCCGGAAAAAACGAGGCGGCGTGGGCCGGCCTGTGCGCCGCCTTGGCGGGGCGGGACCGTCTGGCGTGCGCACGGCTGCTGTTGTCCGGCGTCGAAATCGCCCTGGCACTCGGACACTTTGATGAGGCCGAGCGGCTCTGCGCCCGGCTGGAGGAAACCGCAGCGATGTTCGCCACTGCCGGCTTCCGCGCCTGGGCCGGGCACGCCCGGGCCGCCATGCTGATCGCGCAGTCTCAGCACGCCGAGGCGTTGCCCGTGCTGCAGTCCGTTGTCCACGAGTACCGGACCTTGCACGCACGTTACGACACCGCCAGGGCCTACGAACTGCTTGCCCAGGCGCACCGTGGGCTGGGACAGTCCAGCGTTGCTGCCGCCGATTCCGCGACCGCGCTGGCGATCTACAGTGAACTCGGTGCGCTGCCGGATGTCCGCAGGCTCGACGGCGGCCGCCTTCCCGGCGGGCTGACCGAGCGCGAGGCGGACGTGCTGGCGTTCACCGCCGCGGGAGCCAGCAACAAGCAGACCGCCGAGGCATTGTTCATCAGCCAGAAGACGGTCGGCAGGCACCTGGCGAACATTTACGCCAAGATTGGCGTCTCCTCGCGCACGGCCGCCGCAGCCTGGGCTCACGAACACGGCCTGCAGCCGCGCCGCTAGTTCCCGTTGTCTTTTGTCCGACGCCGGCAGCAACTGCCGGACGGGCGTCTGCATGATTCGCCCCATGGGCTCCGAACAGAACACATCGTTCGCCCGATGCCGGCGGCACCTGGCAATTCCTACGCTGGAATCAATCAGGCACAGACGCCTGTAGCAAAGGGAGGAACAACAATGACCATCGAGTTGGAAACATCACTGGCGGAGTTCGACGTCGAGGCCTCCAAGGCTTTCACCGGACGCTTCGTGGGCATCCTGAACGATGCCGCGACCGCACTGCTGACCAGCGTCGGGCACCAGACCGGCCTGTTCGAGACGCTGGCAGGCTTGCCTGCCGCGACCAGTGCACAGATAGCCGACGCCGGCGACCTCAACGAGCGCTATGTGCGTGAATGGCTGGGCGGCATGACCGCGGCGCGCGTGGTCCACTACGACCCTGCGGCCGGGACGTACTGGCTGCCCCGCGAGCATGCTGCCGTCCTGACTAGCGCCGCGGGCCCGGACAACATGGCGATTCTGATGCAGCACATTTCCATGATGGGCGAGGTTGAACAGAAGATCATCGAACGTTTCCGGCACGGCAGCGGGCTGTCCTACGAGGACTACCCCCACTTCCACCGGAACATGGCCCAGACCAGCGCGGCGGTGCACGACGCAGCACTGCTGGACGTGATCCTGCCGCTCGTTCCCGGTCTGCCTGAACGGCTGAAGGCCGGCATCGACGTCGCCGACGTCGGCTGTGGCAGCGGCCACGCGATCAACCTCATGGCGCAGGCTTTCCCGGCCAGCAGGTTCACCGGCTACGACTTTTCCGAGGGAGCCATCCGTGCCGCCCGCGGCGAGGCGGAACGGTTGGGACTGGCGAACGCCAGCTTCGAGGTCGTTGATGTGGCCGGCCTGGACGTCGAGGCCCGTTTCGACGCGGTGACGGCTTTCGACGCCATCCACGACCAGGCGCATCCGGCGGCGGTGCTGCGCAACATCCACCGGGCGCTGCGGCCGGACGGGATCTTCCTGATGGTGGACATCAAGGCATCCAGCAAGGTGGAGGAGAACATTGACCTCCCCTGGGGCAGCTACCTCTACGCGATCTCAACGTTCCACTGCATGAGCGTTTCGCTCGGGCTCGACGGCGACGGGCTGGGCACCGTCTGGGGCAAACAGCTCGCGCTGTCGATGCTCGCCGACGCCGGCTTCGCGAACGTGGAATCCAAGGACGTCGAATCGGATCCGTTCAACGCCTACTCCATCGCCAGGAAGTAGCACGCTGCCGCCGGACATATATCCGAAGGGCCCCTGCCTGAACTGGTCCCCGGAAGTTGGACTGAGGCTTCAGCTCTGACTTTCCGGGGAACAGTGCTCTGTATGGGAGCAGTTCGTCGTCCGAGCAGCAACAGAACGCCGTGGACCTGTGATCGGCCCCGGTCCACCGGCCAAGCAAGGGTACCGGGGCGTGATAACCTCCGTTTGAAGCCCGGCGATGCTGGCCGGCGAGACTTTGGGGTTGGAATGAATAGAGTAATAGCCTCGGTGTGCCTACTGGCCGTGACGCTTACAGGCTGCGAGGCGAACTCCAGCGCGAACGCGCCGGCGCCCACGGTGACGGTGACCGTCACCGCTACGCCACCTGCGCTGCCCGCAAGCGCAACGCCCCTGGCCTTGGGCACGTCGGCACCGACGCCCTCCGGTGGGACAGTGACCGTCTACGAACACCGCAAGGGCATCGAGCCCCAGGACCCGAACCAGGAAGCAATAGACGTGAAGGTCTGCATGGGTGCGGGTAAATCGTCCGAAGTCACCATCGGTTCGGGGCCGTGGGCCATTTATGACGCAGAGGATCGCCGCTATAAGTTCGCCACCAAGACCTGGGAGCATCCGGGCGCGGTACCTGGATACCCAGAAGAGACACAAATCAGACGGGGCGACTGTATCCGCGGATGGGTCATCATTCAGGGTCAGGCGGCGACACAAATGACAAAAGCTCGATACACCTCGGAATCAACAATTGTGGAATGGAATTTGGTTCCCTAGCAGAGGCTGCCGTTAATTATTGCCTGTTGCCGGAAATTTACCATTACAGCTTGATCTCCCGCGACGGCGCCATAATGCGTTTATTTGGCCGAAATGACCTCTGGCCGGGCTAGTCTTAGCGAATTGTCGGTCTGACATGCCTGACTCAGGCATCTCGTTATTTCGGGGGAACCATGAAAATCCATCTGCCCAGCTTTGTCGCGATCAAACCGCTGGCCCTGAAGCCGAGGCGGCTTACTATATTCCTGCGAACCTTTGGGGTCACGGGCGCGGTCGCAGGCTTGCTTCTGACAGGTCTTGCCGTTCCGGCGGAAGCAGCAACCGTATACCAGGCGTCCCTGAGAACTGCCGTTCGGAGCCTGGTCGTCTCTACCGAGGTCAACACGGGGTATGACAGGGATCGGTACTTCGGCGGCTGGATTGACACCAATCGGGACTGTCAGAACACGCGCCAGGAAGTCCTGGTACAGGAGTCCAGAGCGGCGGTCACCTACACGAGCCGTGGATGCACGGCCAGCACGGGACGATGGGTGACTTCGTGGGACAACCGTATCCACACGTCCGCCTCTACGGTGCAGATCGACCACCTCGTGCCTGTCCATGAGGCTTGGGGATCCGGCGCGAGGTACTGGTCCCAGGCACGGCGCGTGGCCTTTTACAACGACCTCGGGGACACTCGCACCCTGAGCGCCCAGACGTCTGCCCTCAACGCGTCCAAGCAGGCAAGCGGCCCGGAAGCCTGGATGCCGCCGGCCAACCGCTGCGCCTACATCCGCCACTGGGTGGCGGTAAAAATCCGCTGGGGCCTCCGCGTCGACAGCGCGGAGAAGGCGGCACTGGTCCGGTACGCAGATTCTTGCCCCAGCGTTACGCTGACCGTTACCCGCGCCTAAGCAGCAGCAGGCCGTTTCCAAAGTCCTGCTCGCCGGAATACGGTCCCGTCATGAATGCAAAACTCTTTGCCTACCTTAGTTACCCGGATGCAGCAGCTGCACTGGTCTGGATGGAGCGGGTAGGGTTCTCTGTCGTCCGCCGCCAGGACGGGGCCGCGGGCCAGGGTCTCCACGCAGAGGTTCCTAGCAGGTGCTTCGGCGATGGCAGTCACAATCGCGGCGAGGATTCTGGCGGGATGTGGTGAAGCCGTTCACGCTGCGTGAGCCCGCGCTCGCCGACTCACGACAGATCGCTGAACTGCACGTGGCCACTTGGCGCGAGGCATACGCTCATCTGCTCCCTGGGGACTTCTTTACCGAAGGGCAGGTACAGAGCCGTCACCGGATGTGGAATCACATCCTCGGGAATCCACGCGAGGAATGGAACGTCAGAATTGCGGAGAGCCGAGGGCAGGTCATCGGCTTCGCGTTCTTCGGCCCAAGCTTCGGCCCGGAGGGCCAGGAACTCCCGCGCGATCGTCAGGTGTTCAGCATCTCTGTAGCGGCAGAGCATTATGGCACCGGAGTGGGAACGCCCGCATGGTGAGATAGGGATTCCGGAACTAATGGACAGGAGACCGAGGTGGCCGAGACGATGCTTGCCGAGGTGATGGCCGAGCTGGCGCAGCTCGAGGACCCAAGGGCACGCCGGGTGAACGAGAAACACGGAGACGATCACGGTGTGAATCTCAGCAAACTGCGCGCGCTCGCTAAAAGGCTGAAGACACAGCAGGACCTCGCGCGCCGGCTATGGGAGACGGATGACACCCCGGCGAGACTGCTGGCGATCCTGATCTGCCGCGGGAAGGCGTTCGAGCGTGATGAGTTGGACCGCATGTTGCGCGAGTCGCGAGTACCCAAGGTGCACGACTGGCTCGTGAACTACGTGGTGAAGAAGAACCCTTACTCCGAAGGATTGCGCCTGGCCTGGTCTGCCGACCCGGATCCAGTTGTCGCGAGTGCAGGCTGGGCGCTGACCTCCGAACGTGTGACGAAGAAGCCCGAGGGTCTCGACCTCGCAGGACTGCTTGATGTCATCGAGGCGGAGATGAAAGACTCCCCGGACCGCCTGCAATGGGCGATGAACCACTGCCTCGCTCAGATCGGGATCGAGCACGCCGAGCACCGGACCCGCGCCATCGACATCGGTGAGCGCCTGGAAGTGCTCAAGGACTACCCGACTTCCCCGGGCTGCACGTCTCCGTTCGCGCCCACGTGGATCACCGAGATGGTGCGCCGACAGCACGAAAAGTAGGAAGGTTTGCGCTCAGACCCGGACATCGTCATGAGCAGTCAAGAACGCAGCCACTAACCCCTTCGCTGCGTGGACGGGCAGCAACCCGAATAAAGGGCTCGGAGTACTGGGAATCGCCAGCTCCCGATACCGGGTGACAGAACCCGTAGATGCGAACTTGCCCTGGCATCTCCCATTCTCGGTGGACGGACTTAGCGTCGTCGCCTTATGGGCACATCAGCTAAATCGCGAGCTGAGATATGTGCGCGTGACCCACGAAATTGTCGACCGGCACGCTGGCTTCCTCTCTGGCGAAATGGCGTTGCTGATGGGGGACTTTAATAGCAACACCGTCTGGGACAAGGTACATCCTGGAAGGAACCACAGCATGCTGGTTGAAAAGCTGGGCGGGCTTGGACTCAGCAGCGTTTACCACCGCGACGGTGGGAAGAACCAAGGGGAGGAGTCGACCAAGACTTACTTTCACACGCGTAACCAGCGATTCGGGCATCACATCGACTACGCATTCCTGAGCGACGGTGTGCCGGCACAGCTCACAGTAGGGGACTCCGAGGACTGGTTGCCGCATAGCGATCACATGCCGCTGATCCTCGACATCGCGTAGGACTTGAGCTCGTGGCAAGCCTCTCGGGACGGTAACGCTGGCCGCGATTGCTCAGCTTTCGAGCCTGACGGCGTTCATCACATCCTCGGCGCGCAGCTCGTGCATGGTGGCCTGCCAGCTCCCGAAGCGGCCGTAGTTGTCCGGTTCCAGAATGCTCTTCCAACCCTGCTCGACTTCGGTCCTCAGATCTTCCGGCCAATACGGGAGGCTCAAATCCTGAGACCCTGCCGCCCTGATCCGGTCCTCGAAATCGTCGAACACACGATCCAGGCGGGTGGTGAAGTCTTCGTCGCTCTCGCCTGGCTGATCCCAGACAAGCGGGCGTCCGTTCAGGACCGAATGCCAGTCGCCAAAGTGGGAGAGGAGCACCCGTTCCCGGGGCGCCCTGCACGTCAGAAGAACATCGCCCTTGGAGCGCCGACAGAAGTCCACCAGGTCCCGGCGGGTGATCTTGGCCCAGAACCAGAGCGCCCCGTCACCCGTCGTGGCGAGTCTCTTTCCCATCCGTTGGAGCATCCATGCGTAGGCGTCAGCGAAATACGGTTCGGCGAGCGACCGGTCTGGCACCAGGACGCCAGTCGAGAGCAGGGCGTCCACGGCTCCCTTCGGCTGAATGGTGTGAAGCAACAGCCGATCCGCGGAGAGGTCATAGCCGATCCGGCCCCTGGGAACGGCGTCGACGGGACGGGCACTTGTGATACGAAAAGTCGGCACAGGACGATCCTCGCTGAGGTTGGTCACTCTGGGGTCCTACGCCACAAGCCGCAGCGGCCTGTCGCCCAACTGAACCATGATTTCCTGGCCCCAGGATGCGGTGAGGCGGTCGTCCTCCATGCCGTCGCCGAACACCACGAGCTGGTCGGAGGCAACGGTGACGCGGAGCGTTTCGCCTGCCGCCAGCTCGCCCTCGGTCAAGGTGATTCCGGTGATGGGGGAGGGCCAGGCCTCGCGGACGAACCACGCCAGCCGGGGATCCGTCGGTGCCGGCAAGGCACGTCCTCCGCGTTCCAGGGCTATGGAGGCGCACCATCCGGTGGCGCCCGTGCCCGTGGAGACGATCAGGCCCGACGAAGAGTGGCGTTCAGCCCGGCCGCCCGGGGTCGTGAGCTGGTAGCGGGCCGACTGGTGCGAGGCATGCCCGATGAAGATTTCGTTGAGTCCCGAGAGTTCCTGCCCGTCATCGAGCCGTGCTGTCACTGTGGCGAGTTCCTGGCAGCGCAGCCGCTCCACCGGGCCGGCCCGGCCGGCCTCCTGGAGCAGCTTTGCCGCCGCGCCGGGCGTGTGCCGGACCAGGACGCCCGGATTGGCTCCCGGTTCCGGATCGATCCCGATGACGGGCTGACGGTTGAGATACTTCGCCGCGTTCGCCACCAGCCCGTCCTGGCCGACAACCGCGATGATGTCCTCCGGTGTGAGCAGGAAGCGGCTCAAATCGGCACGTTCCACCTCGGCGTGACGCCACTCGGCCGGAACCGCGGCGCGGACGGTCGCCAGGGCCGCGGAGAGCCCGTCATGGCGCTCCTGCACATCCTGAAGCGTGCGGCCGCGGGTCCGGAGGAAGAATTCGGCCTGCCCGCGGGTGGCGTGCCGGTCCAGGAGTTCCTGGAGTTCGGTCCGCCGGTGGACGATGACGAGACGGGGAGTTGCCATGACCGGAATCCTACTTCCCGGCCCGGACGGCTGTTGCAGCCCCGACGCCGGCCGCAGCGGCCGGAACCGCGCTGCCCGCAGGCTCCCTGAACAGCCCGGCGAGTGCTCCGCTGAGCAGGTCCGGCGTGATGGTGAGGTTTCCGATGTTGGGCAGTGAGGCGGCAGCGTCGCGCAGGGCCAGTGCCAGCAGGGTGGCCTGTTCCACGTCCCGGTATACGTCCATGGTAAAGGCCTCGCGTGCCGCGGCCGCCTCGCCGACCAGCCGGATCTGGTTTGCTTCGGCGGAGGCGTTGATGCCTTGGCGCTCGGCGGAGGCCTGCGCCTCGATGAGCCCCGCGGCGGCCTTTTCTTCAGCCTGACGCCGTGAGTTGGCGCCTTCCTGGGCGACCAAGTGCTCGCGCCGGGTGGCCAGTTCGATCTGGCTCGCCATTTCGTTCTCGGAGATGGTCCGTTCGCGTTCGACGGCGACGGCCCGGCGCTCGTACACGGCCCGGTCCGCTTCGGCCTGGAGCTGTTCCCGGACCGGTGTCTGCAGGGCCCTCTCGACGTCGGACTCCGGCCGGACCGCCAGAACCTGCACTCCAAGGATCTCGATGCCGGTGGACTGGAGCCGGTCGTCCGCACGGAGGGCTTCCGTGAGAACGCTGCGGAGCTGGCTGACTCCGCGTTCCAGCGCCTCGGCGAGCGTGGTGGTGGCGATCTGGTCGATCGCGTGGCTCTGGCACAGCTGGCCGATGATGGTGGCCACCTGCTCCTTGCCGGTTGCCTGGGTCGAGCCGGCCGGCTGGAGGCCGAAGTCGAGCCGGGTGGAGACGGACACCGGGTCGATGAAGCGGTAGGTCACGTTGGCCTGGACGCTCACGTCCTGGTGGTCACGGGTGATGGCGTGGAAGAGCGTGGGCAGTTCCTGGTCGTCCACAGGAACCTCGCTGAGCACGGAGTTCGCCGGCCGGAACCAGAAGGCCTGGCCAACACCCTGGTGCCTGACCTGGCCCTTCTGCAGGTGGACGACGTGGCCTGTGGGGCTGCCCAGGAAGTGGCTGATCCAAGGGTAGCGCTTGATGCTGGCCATGGGGTTCTCCTAATCCGTTCGATTTTTCGTCAACTTGACGATAACTGAAACTGTAAACGGCACAACGATTTATTGTCAAGGTGACGATAAGTCCCTACTATGGATTCATGCCTGAATCCCACCCGGCGCCTGCGTGCTTCCCGGTGACGGTCGACGTCGTCGCCCTCACCGTGGTTGACGACGTCCTGAACGTCCTGCTGGTCACCCGCCTCATCGAGCCCTTCCGCGGCAGGCTCGCACTGCCGGGCGGTTTCGTGCTGCCCGGTGAGGACCTGGTGACGGCGGCGGGCCGGGAACTGGCGGAGGAAACCGGCGTCGAGCAGGTCCCTGGCCACTTGGAACAGCTGGGGAGCTACGGGCCGAAGGGGCGGGACCCGCGCGGGGATGTGCTCACCGTGGCCCACCTGCTCCTCGCACCCAACTTTCCCGTCCTGTCCGCCGGGAGCGACGCCGAGCATGCCGCCTGGTACCCGGTCAGCCAGGTCTTGGATGGCGAATTGGAGCTCGCCTTTGACCACGGGCGGATCCTCGCGGACGCCGTGGAGCGGGCGAAGTCGAAGCTCGAATACTCGCCACTGGGGGCGGCCTTTTGCGGCGATGAGTTCACCGTCGCCCAGCTCCGGACTGTGTATGAGGCCGTCTGGGGCACGCGCCTGGACCCCCGGAATTTCCACCGCAAGGCCACGGGAACGCCTGGTTTTCTGGAAGACACGGGGCGGATGACGACGGGTGAGACGGGCCGCCCGGCGGCGCTTTTCCGGCTGGCCGCCGCCGCCCGTCCGGCCGCTGGTCAGCCGATCCGGGCGGTGCTCAATCCGCCGCTGATGCGGGCGCGGGACTGACGCCAGGGACCGCTCGGCGGTTCAGTTGATTGCCTCGATGCCAAGGCGCTTGAGCTCTTCAAGGTGGTTCCGCATGTTTTGCAGTACCTCGGGGGAGTGCGGCTGCCAGTCCAGGATCTCCTCCGTGGATCCCCGCGCCGGCCTCTGAGTTTGATTTTGCTTCCGGAGGGCATAGTTTTCCAGCGAAAACTGGAAGATTTCTTGGAGGCTCGGCACCCACGAAAATTGAGGGACTTTGGCCCTAGCCTTCCTCCTGGGCAAGACGTTTGCTTGTGGGGCTGGGGCGAGCATCATGACCTCTGGCAGCGCGCCATGTTCCACCCCGAACCACACATCGAGAAGGAAGGCGGCATCGTCAGATGCACATTAAGGACCATTGGGACCGTCTGGACCCTGCAACGCGGAAGTGGTTTATCGACAACCCCGGATGCCAGATCCTTCCCAGGACCATCACCGCAGTTGTCTCCAAGGCGGCTGGCGAGGATCTCGCCAGTGGGCAGCACGGCGAAACGGTCATGTCCCAGGAGGATCATGAGTTTGTCCGTTCAAAGGCGACCGAGGCGTCGAACGCCTGAACCACCTCGTCGTCACGGTCAAATGAAGGGCGCTTCTCTCTGACAGAGATGCGCCTTTCGTGTCAGATGCCTGCCGTCTGGCGGCCCGCCATGACCCGGGACAGGAACTGTTCCACGATCGCGGCGAACTCGTCGGGCCGTTCGATCTGGGGCATGTGCCCCGTGTTCGAGAAGACGTACGACTCGGCGCGGGGCAACGCCGCGGTCGCCGCCCTCAGCTGGCTGCACGGGAGGATGTGGTCGTGGTCGCCCCAGAGCACGAGCGCCGGAATGTCCAACTGCGCCAGGGCCTCGACGAGGGCCGTCCGCCATTCGGTCCTGATGCCGACGATCGTTCCGAGATCGCGGGCAATGTCGAGGGTTGTCTGGCGGTGGGCCGACCGTTGTGACAGGGCGAATGCATGGTCGACGCGGGCACCTGTCGCCAGCTCCTTGTCACAGAAGAGCGACTGGACCGTAAGGCGCGAAGCTGCTTCGTCGGGACGCATGAGCAGCGCAGCGAGTGGCCCGACCGTGAGCAGGCGCAGGACCAGGGCAACCTCCTGGCCGAATCCCGCACTGTTGGCCAGCACCAGGGCTGAGACGCGGTGGGGATGGTCGGCAGCGAACTTCATGGCGACGGCACCTCCGAGCGAATTGCCGATGACCGGAAGCGGTTCGTGCACCCCGAGGGCGTCGAGGAAGGCGGGCAGGGCGTTAGCAAGCTTCGCCAGAGTCGCCGTCCCGGAGAGCCGGTCGGAGTACGCGAAGCCGGGCAGGTCAACGCTGTAGACGGTGTGGCTTGCCGAGAGACGCTGGTGTTGCTCGTTCCAGTCCTCCAGGCTCTGGCCAATGCCGTGCAGGAGCAGCACGGGGTCCCCGGCGCCGGTTTTCCGGTAGCGCAAACGCGTCCCTCCGACGTCGACGTGTGCTGTTCCCGGGAGGTCGAGAGGGCCCTGGCGTGCCTCCGGGGTTTCCCGTCCAGGCGCAATCACCTGCTGCCCGCGCCGGCCGAAACGAACGTGGTCCGTCAGCCTGCCGGCCCTGAGCAGGGCCAAATCGCGCACATAGTTCTGGTGCAGCCGCCACGGCGAGCCGGTGCCCTGCCGGGGCAGGTGGTCGGCGTCGCGAAGGACGTAGCCCGCCTTCAGGTCGATCAGGGACGTCAGCTCAGCGTCCGCGACGTCGGCGGGAGCTTGGGGCGTAACCCATTGCAGGTGCCGCCGGTCGAGGTACTTCAGCAGCCTGCAGATGTAGCCGGCGACCAGATCCGCTTTCAGCGTCCACGACGCGTTGGTGTAGCCGACAGTGAGCGCAAAATTGGGAACGCCGTCGAGCATCATGCCCTTGTAGGTCAGGGTCCTGCCCACGTCCACCGGCTCGCCGTCGACCCGGAGAGTCATCCCGCCGAGCACGAGCAGGTTCAGCCCTGTCGCTGTGACGATCACGTCGGCCGGGATCGACCCGCCCGAGACCAGGTCAAGCCCGCTCGGGGTGATCCGCGAGATCTCGTCGGTCACGATGTCGGCAGTGCCTGCGCTGATGGCGCGGTAGAGGTCGCCATTGGGGATCGCGCAGAGCCGCTGGTCCCAGGGCTGATACGACGGGGTCAGGTGCGTGTCGACCGCAAAGCCCTCCGGCAGCTTGGCGATGGCCGCCTTGCGGAGGATCCCCTTCATCGTTTCCGGCCGCCGCCGGCTGAGCTGGTACGTCAGCATCGAAAATAGGATGTTCTTGGCCCGTACGACGTCGTAAGCCAGTTGCGCGGGTACCTTGCCTCGAAGATGGTCGGCGAGGTGATCCCGGGACGGCACGGGGGCGATGTAGGTGGGGGAGCGCTGCAGCATGGTGACCTTGGCGGCCGAGCCCGCCATCGACGGCACGAGTGTTACTGCGGTTGCCCCGCTGCCGATGATCACCACCTGCTTGCCTTCGTAATCGAGATCAGCAGGCCAGTGTTGCGGGTGGACGATCGATCCCGCAAACGTCTCGGCCCCCTCGATGACCGGGGTGAACCCTTCGTCATACCGGTAATAGCCCGAGCACACGGACAGGAACGAGCAGGTGAACGTGACCGACGGGCCGGCGTGCGACGCCGGATCGTCCCGGCGATATTCGACGCCGGACGTCAGGGCGGCCGTGACGGTCCACAGTGCGGTTTCGCTTGACCACTCAGCCGATTCGACCCGGTGATGCAGCCGGATCCGCGGTTCGAGTTCCTCGTCCGCGACCGTCGCCTCGATGTATTCGCGAATCGAATCGCCGTCGGCAATGGCCTTGGCGCCGGCCCAGGGCCGGAAGGAGTAACCGAGCGTGTACATGTCGCTGTCGGAGCGGATGCCCGGGTACCTGAAAAGATCCCACGTGCCTCCCACCGCACCGCGGGACTCAAGGATCGTGAAGGTCTTCCCAGGCGCTTCGCGCTTCAGCCGGCCGGCGAATCCGATGCCGCTCAGCCCGGCTCCGACAATCAACACATCAACGTGTTCGCTCATGAGGCCAAGTTACCAAGTAAGAACATCCCGGCGCAGAACATCTGCGAGGTGACGGGCACCGCCGACACCGTCCGACGGTGTCCAGGGCGCAGCCCCGGCCGCTGCAGGGCGGACCTGGTGGATGCGGCGGGTCACGGCTTGGTCATGGACTCCGGTGGCGGCGGGAAAGCCTCGGCGGGATAGAGGCCCGCGACCTCGAGCATGTAGTTCGCCCACTGCGGGCCAGCCAGCATGTAGCCGTCAATGTTCTTGTAGAACTTGCCGTTGATGGTGACGTTCTGGCCGGGCCGTTTCTGGCCTTCCAGCGCGTCTCCGAAGAAGGATGCGGTGGCCAAGCCGCTGGTGTAGCCGACCACCCACGTCGCGCCGTTGGTGTTGGACGTGCCGGTCTTGGCCGCGACCGGGAAACTGGTGTGAACCCTGGGTTCGATGTACACGCCGGACCCCAGTTTCAGCACATCCTGGAGCACGGAGTTCACGCCCCGGGCAACCTCGGGCTTCACCGCGCTGCGGCAGTCGCTGATCTGGGCCGGTAGCTCCCGTCCCGCCGCATCGGTCACGCCGGCGATAGCGATCGGGGCGCAATACCTGCCGTCAGCGGCGAACGTGGCAAACGCGTTGGCCAGATGGAGCGGGGCAACCCCGATGGCACCCAGCAGGTTGCCCAGCTGATGCATGTTCACCGGGGCGTTATCCACGCCGCTGTGAAGTCCCACGGCATCCACCATTCTCTGGATGCCGCAAAAATCCAGCTCGGCGGCCTCCGCGAAGGTGGCCGTATTGATGGAGTTGTACAGCCCGTAATTGACGGGCATCTTGCGATAATAGCCCTCGTCGTTGTTCTGCAGGTCGTCTGCGGCGCCGAGGGCCTTTTCAGCCGTGTTGTAGGCCCCGAGGACCTTTCCACAGCTGGACTTCCACGGGAAGTCCAGCGGATAAGTCCGCCGGGAGGCATCCACCTCGGCGACCATGGACTTGCCTTCATTGAGCCATTCCGCGAAGGTGAACGGTTTCATCGTGGACCCGGGTTGGAACCCGCCGGCGCCGTTCAGGTCATTTCCGTCGGCGTCCTTAGCATCGACGTTGAAGTTCAGCTGGGTGTCGAATTTTCCGGGGGCGGGCAGAAACACGGTGTTTTGCGCCATCGCGAGGATCCTGCCGGAGCCGGGACCGATCGAGACCAGAGACGCGCCCCACTTGTCCGGGTTGGCTCCGGCGGTGGCGTCAACCTGCGCCTGCGCGGCAGCCTGCAGCCTGCTGTCCAGCGTGGTGGTGATGGTCAGGCCGCCGCGGTACAGCTTCCTCTCGCGAGCCGTGGCGTCGATGCCGTACACCGGGTTGTTGAGGATCAGGTGGGAGACGTAGTCGCAGAAGTACGGCGCCATGTCAGCCGCCGAGCACCCCTGCTTTGCAGGTGTGATCTTCAGTTCGACACCGCTGGCGACAGCGGCGTCATGATCAGCCTGGAGGATTTTTCCGTCGCTGAGCATTTTGTCCAGGACCTGGTTGCGCCGCTTGACGGCGTTGTCCGGGTTGACGGCGGGATCGTAGAAGCTGGGGCTGTTGACCAGGCCGGCGAGCAGGGCAGCTTGCGGCAGGGTGAGGTCCTTTGCGGAGGTGCTGAAGAAATGCCGGGCTGCGGCCTCAACGCCGTACGCGTCCCGGTTGAAGAACACGATATTGAGATAGCCCTCCAGGATCTGGTCCTTGGTGAATTTCTTTTCCAGCTCGAGGGCGAGCTTCATCTCCCGCACCTTATCGCCGATGCTCTTCTGCCCGCTGAGGATGACCTGATCGGTCCTCTCCGCCGACACCAGGGACTCATTGATCACGTTTGTTACGTACTGCTGGGTCAGTGTGGATGCGCCCTGCCTGTCGCCGCTGGTCAGGTTTGTCGTGAGCGCCCGGAGAATCCCCTGGGGGTCGACGCCGGCGTGATCGTAGAAGCGGCGGTCCTCGATGGCGACGATCGCGTCCTTAATGTAGGGGGACATCTCGTCCAGGCTTACCTTCACGCGGTTCTCCGCGAAGAAGGTGGCGATCGGCTTCCCGTCTGCGCTCAGCACTGTGGTTGACTGCGACGGCGGAGCAACCGCCAGCTCAGCGGGGAGGTTGTTGAAGAAGGTGATTGACCTGCTGACGGCCACTCCGGCAGCAGCGACGCCCGGGACCGCCAGGCTGGCGACCAGAACACCGCAGACGGCGCTCACTGTCAGGAATCCGAGGACCCTCCACAGGGCCGCGGCCAGGCGAGATCGATTCCGTTTCTTCGGCGCCATGTTTGTCCAGCTGTCGAGCTCAAAATGTGCGTCCAGAATAGGCCGGTACGCCGCCGGGGGACCAGTGCCGGAAGTCCTCCGGGCCCATCTGCGTGGCCGCCCGTTCGATCCGGCGGGACAGCGTACCCGGTACTTCACCGACTCGCTGTGGGGGTTCGAGCTGAAGGACGCGGAAGGCGGGCGCACCCGGCTGATCGTCAGCGGGTACCTTGGCTCAGGCACGGGAATGGCACTTCCGGGCTAGTAGACGACTGTGCCGGTGGAATGCACCACGGTTCCGGTGCTTTGGGTTCGTCCGCTGACGTCGATCTGCAGCCGGCTGCTCTGCAGGGGCGCCCCCAGGGCGCTTGAGAGCTCCGGCAGGGTGGTGGTTTGGATGCGGTGGATGACGTCCCGGACGTCGGCCCTGTCATTGACGGTCACCTTCAGGGTCAGGTCGGGGGCATTGGCGGATCCTCGCAGCAGGGCCGCGGATGTGACGACACCGGGCAGGGTGTTGATCTGCTTTTCGACGGCGGCGGCGAGGACCGACGGGTCGCAGAGGGTGAATCCCCGGCTGCCGTCATCATGGAGGCGGTAGGCGCCTGCCGAGTTTCTCCTCGGGATCTGGGCGATGATCCACAGCAGCCCCAGGACCCCGATGATGAGTCCAATGATCAGTACAACGGCCGCCACCCCCGGCGGCGCGAGGAAGGCGTGCAGATCACCGGTGACGACGGACTGCCATGCGGGGGCGGTGTTGAGAAGAGCATGCAGTGTCCCGCTGGCCTGCAAAAGCAGTGCAGTGCCGGCGGCCAGGACGAGGATGCCGAGAATTGCCAACCATGTCCGGTTCAGGGTTCCTGCGTTCTGCCTCATTGGAAGACATCCTTCAACTAGTGGCGGTGGACGGGGCGCGCATGGTCTTAGTCTCTGGACCGGACCGTGGCCGTAACCTGCGGCACCGGCGAGAGCCCGGCTTCCTCCAGACGGGTCCGGACGGCCTCGGTGATCCTCTGGTGCAGGTCTCCTGGCTCGTGCAGGGAAGTCGTCACGTTCACGTGCACGCGCCGCGTGGTGGCTGTCGCTGAGGCCGAGCCGACGCCGTCGATCTGCACGCACCGGGCTTTGGCCAGGTGGGCGACGGCGCGTCGGGTCATCACTGTCTCCTGCTCCTGCACCGGTGGCGCCTCATCTCCGCTGCGCGTGCCGGAATCATCGATGGTGAGGGCGGTGAACCCGCCTGGAATGATCGCGCACAGTAACAGGATGACCCCTGCGACAATGACGGCTGTCCCGATCTGCCAGACGGCGGGGTCGTTCCATGCCAGCCCGGCGAGCCAGTCGACCGGTCCCTGCAGCACGGCCGGCCACGAGCCGCTGACCAGCCGGGAGACGCTCAGCCAGACCAGCGCGACGCCGGCGGCCAGGAGCATTGTTCCGGCGATGAGTGCCGGGATAGCGCGGCTGGGCCGGTGCCGCAGACGGGTGGACCGTTGGCCGGGCCGGCTCATAGCAGCGTCCTTCGGCCGTTGCTGTCGGTGCCCGTGGTCAGCCACGCGATCCTGATGTCGACCTGTCGGACATCGACTCCGGTCAACTCGGTCACCCTGGTCGCGATCCGGCGGCGCAGTTCCTCGGTGGCCTGGCGCAGCGGCACCGGATACAGCATCCCGACCTCTACTCTTAGGGTCGCGATGTTCCCGGTGAGTTCCACGGACGCCTTGGGCCGGGCGGAGAGATCAGCACGGGTTCCGATGCCCAGAAATCCGCCGGAGGAACCGCCGGCGGAGGATTCATCGCTGGCGACCTGGCCGGCAATTTTTTCGATCACCCTGGCCGCCAGGAAGGTCTGCCCTCGTGTGCCCGTCTCTGCGGGGCCGGGGACGGCGTCCCCGGCCCCGCCCCCGGGCAAGGGCAGAGCGTGGGCTCCTGGCGGGTTCATCGGCTCGATGCTCTACCGAACAGGGCCTGTACATCGAGTTTTCCTTCCGCGACCCGGCCGACCAGCAGTCCAATGAATCCGAGGACCACCGTGGCCAGAAGAGCCAGCCAGCCGCCGAAGCCCAAAACGATACCCAGTACCAGACCTATGGTCACGCACCAACGTGTAGTAGACATAGCCATCCTTTTTCCTCAACGACCCGTTTTTCCTGGCGGGGATACTGTGACAGGTGGTTACTGCAGTTGGGTCTTCTGGACCTGCTGGTCGTCGTGTTCCTCCTCGGGCAGGTGAACATCGGAGACGTTGATGTTCACTTCCAACACTTCCAATCCGGTGGCGCGTTCAACGGACTGGATGATGTTGCGGCGGATCGCCTGGCTGACCTCCACCACGGAGAACCCGTAGTCGATGACGATGGAGACATCGATGGCGGCCTGACGCTCACCCTTTTCCACGGTGACGCCGCCGCTGACGTTGGTCTGGGAACCGGGAATGCGTTCGGTCAGGGCGCTGAACGCCCGCCGTCCGGCACTGCCCATGGCGTACACACCGGGAACCTCGCGGGTGGCGATGCCAGCCAGCTTCTGCACAACGGTTTCCTCGATCGTGGTGGCCCCGCGATCGGTGTGCAGTGCGTCCCGTGCCTTCGTTGGTGCCAGCGCGCTGCCGTGCTTCTGCTCCTCGGGTGTGGACATGACGCCGCTGGAAGCTCCGGGGGTTCTGGGTGTCTCGGTCATGGGAAACATCTCCTCGTCGGACTGGTGATCGTGCTTACACCGATAGAGACGAAGCCCAACAGGAATCGTCACGTGTCGGCACGGATTATTTTCCTCACCGGGCAACGTAACCTCCTCGCGGTTCCCGGCGTTGCCTGGCTGTGGCATATTGGGCCAGACACCGGCAAGTCACCGGACGGGATGGACAGTACATGGGTGATCACGGCCCCGGCTTCGAACCGGACCTGGACGAGGGGAGCATCGTCGCCCGCGCCCAGGACGGCGACCTGGCAGCATTCGAACACCTGGTGCTCACGTATCAGTACAGACTCTTTCGGCTGGCGTATCGGATGCTCAATGACCGCGGCGAAGCCGAAGACATCGTGCAGGAAACCCTGACCACGAGCTGGTGTGGTCTGCCCATGCTCGCTGATGCCGATGCTTTCGGTGGCTGGATCTACCGGCTGGCGACGAACAAGTGCCTGGACGTGCTGCGCAAGCGGTCCGCCCATGCCGAGAGCATCGTCGACTCGGACGACATGGACGCCATTCCAGGAGCCCGCGCCCGCTCCGTCCCGGCCGGATGGGATCCGGCCCACGAGGCTGAATGGTCCGCCGAACAGGACGGCCTGACCGCACTCCTGAAGACGCTTCCCCCGGCACAACGGGCCTGCTGGCTGCTGCGGGAAATGCACGGACGCAGTTACGCCGAGATCGGTGTCACACTGAAGATCAGCCCGACAGCAGTTCGCGGCACACTCGCCCGGGCACGTCACCAGATAGCAGAAGGGATGAGCCAATGGCGTTAGACGACGTCCCCCGGCTCGGCTGCGGCCGCAGCATCGACAGCATCTGGGCTACCATCGACCGGCCTCCCACCGCACACCAGGAACAGTGCGAACATTGCCAGACGGCCAGAACCCGGCTGGAAAGACTCAGTGAAGCAACCCGTGCACTGCGCGAAAGCGACCTGCACGATCCCGCGCTGAAACCGGGCCCCGGGATCAAAGACGCCATCATGGATGTGGCCCGCGCGGAAGTCCGCCGCGGCAGCAGAATCCTCCTGCGCAGCGCAGACAACGGCACCACGGAGATCAGCGAACAGGCCCTGAGCTCCCTCGTCCGGTCCGCGGCAGCAGCGATCCCCGGGGTCCACTCACGACGCTGCCGCATCGAAATACGCCCGGCCGCCGCCGGCCTCGCCGGTGAAGACCACCCGTCCGGAGCCACCGGCACCGCCACCACTTCGGGTCCTCGCCTCATAGTCAATCTTCGGGTGGCCGCTGCCCCGGGCATCGACATCCCCCTCATGGCGGAGGCGCTGCGACACGAGATCAGCAACGCGATTCCGGCCGGCGTCGGCATTGGCGCCGGAACCGTCAACATCACCGTGGAGGACTTGTACGATGTCTGACCCGCCCCTTCAAGGCTCGATCATCACCAGCCAGCTCATCGCCTCCCTCGCTACCCGCACGACGCTGGAAACACCCGGGGTCCTCAGACTCGAACCCACCGTCCAAGGATTCCTGGCCCGGCTCGGTCCCGGCGCCTTGCGCCACCTCCGCCATCCCGGCAGCGTAAACGGCACCTACCGGCACGACGGCGTCACCGCGACGATCAGCGACGGCACCGCACGCGTCCACCTCGATATCGCCACCGACATCGCCTACACCGCCCTCGATGTCGCCGAAGCGGTACAACAACGCGTGCGTGAAAGCATCAGCCACACGGGCCTGACCCCGGGCGCGATCGACATCACCATCCTCGCCATAGAACACCACCGCGGCACTACGATCAGGTAACCGGGGTGCAATCAACGGCTGCATGACAATGTCGCAGCCGCCGTCTGCAGCTTTGCGGCGCCTCAGTCCCGCGTGGCACTGGCACGCCGCCCGCAGGGTTAGTACCGTCGTCGTAATACCAATTCGCACGCAGGCGGGGGAACCATGAGCAGGAATGGCAGGAACCGGCACAAGGGGAAGGGCGCGGGCGGTCCCGGTGGCCGCGCCTCCGCACCCCAATCCCTAAGCGCTGTCCGGGCCGACCGTGCCGTGGACGCGCTCACACCGGCATTTGTCCGGTGGTTCGAGGAGGTCTCACCCGGCTCGGCGGTTGCCGCTCTGGAATGCCTGGAGCCGATCAAGGCCGTCCTGGGCCGCTACATGGATACGACGCCCGCGGCCGACGTGACAAGCCTTGAACCTCTTGGACTGTCGGTCGCCGTCTCGGAGGAAATCATTGCCACGTTGGATGACGCCGGACCCGCCGGCGCCACGGACGGCGACGCGGGCGACATCGAGAGCAGCACGTACGTCGTCCACTCCATCGGCGCCTTCGTCGAATTCCTCGTCGAGACCGGCCGGTGGAGCGGTTCAGCGGAACAGCTGGCGGCAGTCATGGACTTCCTCGACACCACCGGCCAGGACGACGACGGCGGGGGTTTCGTCGACGTGCCGGACATCCCTGATGAGGAAGTCCTGGCGGCCTTCTCCGAGCTGCCGCTTATCCGGCGGACCACGGCGCTGCTGCAGTGGATCGGTGAGGGGAAGCCTGTCACGGCCACCGGCGCGCTGCGCTTGCGGGACCTTGAAGCGGCCGCTGCCTGCGTCGGCGTCGCCGTCAAGGGTGGCACGAAGGGGCCCGCCTCCCCGCTGCCGGGGACGGCAGGTCCGGGCGGCCCCGTGCCCACGGTCCGGAGCATGTACGAGGTGCCGCTGCTGGCCCAGCTCTGGAACGCGCTGGAGGCGGCCGAGCTCATTGAGATCAGCTCGACGAAGGTCGTTCCCTCGGCGGATTCCGGCGTGTTCCTGGCCGGAGGGCCTTCCGAACGGCTGGAGGACCTCGTGTTCTTCGTAGACCAGTTCCTGGAAACGGCGGTGCTCGCATCGGATCCGGCGCAGCCGTGGGAACGGACGCTCTCGGCAATGCAGGCATCGCTGCTGCTCGCCGCGGCGACAGCGGACCCGCCGGAGAAGGCGCGGATCCTCGCGGCCCCGGACCACGCGCCGCCTGCGGAGCGGGCAACGGCGGATCTCCTGACCGGCGTCGCCATCAGCCGTCTCGAAGAGCTCGCGGAGCTGGGGCTGCTGACCATCGACACGCACTTCCGGGTTCCACCGGCCCTCATCCGGTGCATCGCGAACGTTTTCGACGACGACTGGGTGCTGGCTGACCTGGGACTCGGGGACGCCCCGGACGATGCCGATTTCGCACCCTTCGAGCAGGGCGGGGCCGCTCCGGAGGCTGCCGCTCCGGCCCCGGCGCTGTCCGTGGCCCGCGAGTCGCCACGGCTGGCCGGAACGCCGATTCTGCAGCTGAAAATCACGCTCAACGATTCGAAGCCGCCAATCTGGCGGCGTGTGCTCGTTCCGGCCGGAATGCCGCTCCCTCAGCTGCACCAGGTGATCCAGGCAGCGTTCGGCTGGCTCGACTATCACCTGCATGAGTTCCGGATCGGGGGATTCCGTGGCACCGCCTATGCGCCCGCGGACCCGGACGGTGAGGACGAGTTCGACGGCGATGCTTCCCGCGACGAGTCGTCGGCCACTGTCGGAGAACTGCTGCCGGCCGTGGGCAGCACCATGGGCTACACGTATGACTTTGGCGACAACTGGGTGCTCGCAATCAAAGTGGAGAAGACTTTGGCGGACGACGGCGGCGGGCAGCTTCCGCGGTGCACCGCGGGACGCGGCATGGCGCCGGCGGAGGACAGCGGCGGCACCTGGGGCTGGGCGAACATTGTCCAGGCGGTCAACGATCCGCACCACGAAGACCACCAGGAATACCGGGAGTGGCTGGGAATGCAGCCGGGCGACACGCTGGACCCCAAAGCCTTCGACGTGGACGAAGTCAACGAAAACCTCGCTGACATCACTTTCTGACGACTGCCGCAGGCTCCTCCGCGATCCGCCACAGTGTGGCCTGGAGCCGGTACAGCACGGACCCAAGTTCGTCGGCATGGTGGAGGGTGGGTCTTCGGAAAGGCGTGACGTCCATCAGCGCAACAACTCTCTGCCAGGTCGGTTACGCGTTCGGTCTGGCCTTCTCGTCGCTTGTCGCTCGCATGAGGGCCATGGCCAGGAGAGTCAGGAGACCGAGAACTGCCATGATGATGGCGACGGTCAGCGGGCCGAGGACACCCAAAGTCGATTCGAGCGCCGATGCTCCGAGCCAGGCGCCGACCGCGGTTCCTCCGTTGAACGCGGACACCGACAATGCTGCTGCGACGGTGGGTGCTGCGCGGGGTCGTGTTGGGAGCCGGAGCGCTCCGCCTATTCGACGGTCCCGCACTTCCCATGCGCGCGGAAGGACCCAGTGAGACATGGTCAGGCAGGTCCTGCCAGACAGCGAGGAGCCAGGCCTACCCTTAAACTTATGGATTCCTGAGCCGAGATCAGCAGCTTTCTCACTTCCCGCCGCGCCCAACTCACCCCCGAGCATGCCGGTGTCCCGCTCTAAAGCGGAGCCCGAGCGTCCCCGGCCTACGACGCGAAGAAGTCGCGCATCTCGCCGGCGTCAGCGTGGACTACTACGCACGGCTCGAACGCGGAAAGATCTCCGGCGCATCCCGCGAAGTCATCGAAGCAATCGCCCGCGCCCTGCAGCTCGACGAGGACGAACGCGACCACCTCCTGGACCTCGCCCGGCTCACCCAGCGCCGTGGCCCGTGACGAAAGCCCTCCAACCGGACCACCGTCAGGCCCGTCATCCAGAGCGTCCTCGACTCCATCGACGCCCCGGCCTTCGTGCAGAACGCACGGTTGGACCGCCTCGCGTCGAACCGGATCGGCCGTGCCCTGTATTCCCTGCCCGAGGACGGATCACGGGACCGCTTCAACTACGCGCAATACCTCTTCCTGGACTCACGCGCCGCACGGTTCCACCGCGACCTCGACACCGCCAAACACAACGTCGTCGCTCTCCTTCACGCCGCAACGGCCCGGGACCCCTACGACAAAGAGCTGATCCAGATCATCGGCACCCTCTCGACCCAAAGCGAGGAGTTCCGCTCGCTCTGGGCCTCCCACGATGTCTTCCGCTACCGGTCCGGAGCAAAGATGCTGACGCACTCCGCCGCCGGCGACCTGGAATTCGGCTACGAATCATTCGAACTCTCAACAGACCCGGGCCTGGTCATGCTCGTCTACACCGTCGAGCCCGGATCCGCTACCGCCTATGCCATGCGAATACTCTCCAGCTGGAGCGCCACCGCTATTTCGCACTAACCTCGCACTGCAGTCGTGGACGCTCCGGCCTTCCGTCCGCCATAGTCATTGCCGATCTGCCGCGCGGTTTCCTGAAGAAGGGGCACGATTGTCTTTTCGATGGCTTCGGCGGGCGCGCGGTGCGTCTGCAGGGACACGTTAACCGCCGCGACGACGTCGTTTCCCCGCCAGACCGGGACGGCCACGCCGCGCAGGCCCTCCTCCAGTTCCTGGGACACCATCGACCAGCCTTTGGCCCGGGCCGCATCGATCTCGGACCGGAGCTGGTCGACGCTTCCGATAGAACGGTCGGTGAAGCGCTGCAGCTGGACCGAGTCGAAGTACGCCCGCAGTTCAGGTTCTGAGAGGGCCGCCAGGAGGACGCGGCCCATCGAGGTCGCCCAGGCGGGGAACCGCGTGCCCACGCTGATGGAGACGCTGAGCAGCCGCGGCGAGGGCACACACGCCACATAGACCACGTCGGTGCCGTCGAGGATGCACAGCGAGGTTGTTTCGTTGAGCCGCGCGGCCAGGGACTTCAGGTGGGGCTCCGCCACCCTCGGGAGCGCCAGGTTCGCCAGGAAAGATTGGCCGATGGACAGTGAGCGGGGCGTCAGCTCGAAGTGCGCGCCGTCGGCGCGAAGGTAGCCCAGGTCCGTCAGTGTCAGCAGGAAGCGCCGCGCCGAGGCCCGGGTCATGTCCGCCTGGGTGGCGATCTGGGAGACGGTCAGCCGGGGAGTGTCCGGGGTAAAGGCGAGCAGGACGTCAAAGGCCTTTTCCACTGACTTCACAAAATAGGCCGGTTGCTCCTCCATGGACTTCCTGTCTCTCCCTGAACCTGCACGTGGGCCCGGCAGATGCCGAAAGTCTGCAGGTCTGTTTTCGATCATATAAGGCCCGGAACCACGACGGCGGCGCTTGCGTCACGGAGTGGGCTGTTTGTCAGCTCTTTGTCTGGATGGCGGCGAGCCTGCGCTGCAGCAGCGCATTCGTCTGCGGCGCCAGATCCAGGAGCGGGATCATGGCGGCTGCCTGGGCGCGCAGGTGGTCCCAGCCGTCGGCACAATCCAGCCCCTGTTCCCTCGCGGCAGCAATTGTGCCGGACACGTGTCCGGCATAGACGAAGTCGTAGACGAAGGCGTCACCGGCCAGCCGGGCCGCGCCCCAGACCGGAGCGTCGTTGCTCCCTTTGCCAACCGGCGTCGCGTTGATGATCAGTGAGGCTCGGGACGCCTGTTCCTGGGCGTCCGCCCACGAGGCGGTCGCCGCGTCCATGCCCAGGCTCCCGGCGAGCACGAGCAGCTGCCGCGCCGCCTCCGGGTCCCGGTCGGCGATGGTGACCCGGCCGGTCAGCCCCTTGAGCGCCACGAGGGCTGCGCGGGCGGCACCTCCGGCCCCCAGCATGACCGCATGCCGCTGGTGCCGCCCGCCGAGCAATTCGGCGACGGCGGCAACGTCGGTGTTGTGCGCGGCCAGCCTCCGGCCGTCCCGGATCAGCAAGTTGGAGGCACCGCTAAGCCGGACGGCTTCGGTCACAGCGTCAGCGGCCAGGGCGGCCCACTGCTTGTGGGGCATGGTGACATTGGCGGCGACGACGTCGGATTCCAGCAGCCGGACGCGGACCACGGACATCGGGACGTCCCGCGGGACGTCCCAGGCCTCGTAGCTCCAGCGGCCCCCGAGTTGCTCGAGGACGGGGTTCCACAGCCCGGGCGACATGGCCTGCGAAGCTTCTGAGCCGATGAGGAACAGCCGGGAGGCCAGTGTCTGGTAGTCCATGGTGCCGCCTTTCAGAGTGGTGGAGCCGCAGGGCGAAGCAATAAGTCGTTGTGAGTCACCTCACGCTGCGGTATGCTATTCAATAGTCGCATACCGCACAGCTGTACGGAATGCGCACACATCACAAACTCCCGATCACCCACCACCGTCTTTCAGTGCGGAAGGACCAGCACCATGACCAAGCTCGCAACCAGCCCCACGGTCGTCGAGGAAGAGCGCAAGCTCAAGCGGGCCAGGAAGGCTGCCCTGGCCGCGTTCCTGGGCGGCGCCCTCGAGTACTACGACTTCTTCATCTATGCCACCGCGGCATCGCTGATCTTCTCGAAGATCTTCTTCCCCGCTGGGGACCCAACTGTGGCGCTGCTGGCTTCCTTCGCGACCTTCGGTGTCGCCTACGTCGCGCGGCCCTTCGGCGCTGTGCTGTTCGGCCACCTTGGCGACAAGATCGGCCGCAAAAACACACTGGTTATGACCCTGGTCCTGATGGGAGCGGCAACCTTCCTCATCGGCATGCTGCCCGACTTCAGCACCGCCGGCTACTGGGCACCGGCCATGCTGGTGCTGCTGCGCCTCATGCAGGGCCTCTCCGCGGGCGCCGAAACGGCTGGCGCATCGGCACTGACCATGGAAGAGGCCCCCGCCGGACGCCGAGGCTTCTTTGCCAGCTTCGCGATGAGCGGCATCTCCTTCGGCATCGTGCTGGCCTCATTGGCATTCCTCCCGGTCGCCGCCATGAGCGAAGCCGACCGGCTCGCCTGGGGCTGGCGCATCCCGTTCTGGTCCTCCATTCTCGTCCTGCTCGTCGCGTATCTCGTCCGTCGCACGCTGGAGGAACCAGAGGTTTTCGAGGAAAAGCACGACCACGGCGAGCTCGTGAAACTGCCCTTCGCCAAAATGTTCAAGACCCACCCGGCCCAGTTCTTCCAGGTCGCCCTCATGTCGTTCCAGGTGGTCACGAACACCTTCATGCAGTCGTTCGGACTGGCGTACGCCGTCTCCGTCGGAGTCAATGCGTCCACCATGTTGTGGGTCAGCATCGTCGGCAACGTGATCGCGATAGTGAGCCAGCCGCTCTTCGCCCGCCTCTCGGACAAGTTCGGCCGCCGTACTGTCTTCATCACCGGCGTCGTGGGCTCCGGGCTGATGATCTTCGTGTACTTCTCCGTCATCTCCACCGGCAACATCCCCATGATCTTCCTGGCCAGCACCCTGATCACGGCGGGCACCTACGCGGCCTCCAACTCCGTCTACCCCGCGTGGTTCTCGGAACTGTTCAACGTCAAGGTCCGTTACTCCGGAATGGCTATCGGCCTGCAGGTCGGCATCCTCTGCGCCGGCTTCACCCCGCTGCTCGCCACCGCACTGGTCGGAGCGGACAAGGCCAACTGGGGCCCTGCGGCGTGGATCGTCGCAGCATCCTCAGTGCTGGCCGCCGCCGGCGCTGCGTGGGCCCGCGAAACCAGCAAGACCCCGCTGCGCGAACTGGGCAACCACGTCAACTGACGGCGGGCGCGTGAAACGGACGGACGACGGCGGGAAACTCCTGCCGTCGCCCGTTGTTTCTGGCGCCGTGAAAACTGCCACGGTCTTCACATCTGCGCAAAGGCTTCACGTCAAAAGTGCTGCTTCCGTACCCGGTGCGCGTCGGACGATCCGCCGGGCCGCGTGCCGCCTAGCCCCGACCAGAATCCCGCCGAACAGGCTCCCGCCGATCAGGCTTCTTGGTCTTCGCCTCGGGCGGCGGCGGGAACGCCCCGGCAGGGTACAGCCCGGCGACCTCGAGCATGTAGTTCGCCCACTGCGGGCCAGCGAGCATGTAGCCGTCGATGCTCTTGTAGAACTTGCCGTTGACGGTGACGTTCTGCCCGGGCCGTTTCTGACCTTCCAGGGCATCGCCGAAGAACGAGGCGGTGGCTAAGCCGCTGGTGTAGCCGACCACCCAGGTGGCGCCATTGGTGTTGGAGGTGCCGGTCTTGGCAGCGACCGGGAAACTGGTGTGGACCTTGGGCTTGATGTACACGCCGGAGCCCTTTTTCAGCACGTCCTGCAGCACGGAGTTGACCCCGCGGGCAACGTCGGGCTTGATGGCATCACGGCAGGACGCAGTCTGGGCCGGGAGCTGCTTACCTGCTGCATCGGTCACCTCCACCAGAGCGACGGGCTCGCAGAACCGGCCGTCATTGGCGAACGTGGCAAAGGCATTGGCCAGCACGAGCGGCGCCACCCCGATCGCCCCCAGCAGATTGCCCAGTTGATGCATGTTCACCTGTGCGTTATCCAGCCCGCTGTGGATTCCGGCCGCATCCACCATCTTTTGGATTCCGCAGAAATCCAGCTTGGCGGCCTCCGCGAAGGTAGCGGTGTTGATGGAGTTATACAGCCCGTAATCGACGCGCATGGGCCGGTAGTAGCCGGCGTCATTGTTCTGCAGGTCGTCCGCCGCCCCAAGGATCTTCTGTTTCGTGCTGTAAGCGCCGAGCACCTTGCCGCAGGTGGATTTCCAGGGGAAACCGAGCGGATATGAGCGCCGGGAGGCATCCACCGTGTCGGTCAGGGACCTGCCCTCGTTGAGCCATTGCGCCAAGGTGAACGGTTTCATGGTGGACCCGGGTTGAAAACCGCCGGCGCCGTTCAGATCGTTGCCTTCAGCGTCCTTGGAATCAACATTGAAATTCAGTTGGGTATCGAACTTCCCTGGCTCGGGGAGGAACACGGTGTTTTGGGCCATCGCGAGGATTTTTCCCGTCCCCGGCCCGACGGAAACCAGCGACGCACCCCACTTGTCCGGGTTGGCCCCGGCCGTGGCATCAACCTGTGCCTGCGCGGCCTGCTGCAGCCGGCTATCCAGCGTAGTGGTGATGGTCAGGCCACCGCGGTACAGCTTCCTCACCCGGGAGGCGAGGTCGACGCCGTAGGCCGGGTTGTTCAGGATGAGGTGCGAGACGTAGTCGCAGAAGTACGGTGCCATTTCCGCGCCGGCGCAGCCCTGCCTCCCCGGCGCGAGGGTGAGTTCCACCCCGGTGGCGACGGCGGCGTCGTATTCCGACTGGGTGATCCTGTCGAGTTCCAGCATTGCGTCGAGCACGTGGTTGCGTCGTTGGATGGCGTTGTCCGGATGGACCGCGGGATTGTAGAAGCTGGGACTCTTCACCAGGCCGGCGAGGAGTGCGGCCTGCGGCAGGGTGAGGTTCTTGGCGGTAGTGCTGAAGAAGTGGCGCGACGCGGCCTCAATGCCGTAGGCATCCCGGCTGAAGAACACGATATTGAGGTAGCCCTCAAGGATCTGATCCTTGGTGTACTTTTTCTCCAGCTCGATCGCGAGCCGCATCTCACGCACCTTGTCGCCGATGCTCTTCTGCCCGTTGAGGACAATCCGGTCGCCCTTGTCCGCCGACACCAGGGACTCGTTGAGGACATTGTTGACGTACTGCTGGGTCAGGGTCGACGCCCCCTGTCGGCCCCCACTGGTCAGGTTGGACGCCAGGGCCCGAAGAATTCCCTGGGGGTCGACGCCGGCGTGCTCGTAGAAGCGGCGGTCTTCGATGGCGACAATTGCGTCCTTGATGTACGGGGACATGTGGTCCAGGCTGACTTTCACCCGGTTCTCGGCGTAGAAAGTGGCGATCGTCTTCCCGTCAGCGGTCAGGACCTTGGTCGATTGCGATGGCGGGTCGACGGTCAGTTCCCCGGGGAGGCCGTTGAAGAACCCGACCGATTCCCGGAGCGCCACGCCGGCCCCGGCGACGGCGGGGACCACGAGGCTGGCGGCCAGGACGCCGCAGGTCACGCTTACCGAGAAGTACCCCACGAGCGCTCGCAGGCCAGCACGTGACTTCGATCCTGCTCGATTCGTCGGCGCCATCTTCCCCCCGTATGCCACGCTCTAAAATTATGTTCACGCTGCCGCAGGCCACCCGCTGGTCAGAACGCCGGCACTGGCGTGCCGCCGTCGAACCTATGCCGCCCATGTCCTGACCGTAGAGGCGTCGCGCCGGACTGCACCTCACCCGAACCGGATGGTCCTGCTGTCGTTTCCCTTAGATGTTGACACCGCCATTCGGACGGGACAAGACCAACTCCACACAACAATCGCTTTCGATGAGCCCTGGACACCAACAGTTTCGGACCGGGCCCACTTTTTCACAACCTACGCTCAGTAGGTTCGACGGATGACCCGTGTCTATTCATCGTCGAAGCGCCGGACCAGACGCAGCCCAGGACCGCGGAGCTCTCCTCCGTTCACCAGCAACCCCGCGAGGATCGTCATGAAGTTCACCTCCGCCATCACCGCCGTACTCACGCCCCTCCTCACGGTCAGCTGGTTGGTGGTGGGCCTCTCTGCGCCGGCCCAGGCCGCGGGTGCGACCTACTTCGTCAGTGCCGCGGGGAGCGACACCAATGCGGGAACCTCAAGCGCTGCACCGTGGAAGTCACTGGCAAAGATCAACTCCATCGTCCTCAAGCCGGGCGACACCGTCAGTTTCCGCAGGGGCGACACCTGGACCGGCGGCATTGTGGCCAACCAGAGCGGCACTGAGACCGCGCCCATCACCCTGAACGGCTACGGGACCGGCAACGCCCCGACCATCACGGGCGGCAAGTCAGGAAACTGCATCAGGATCAACGGCAACTTCACCACAGTTCACGGACTTCGCGGCGTTTCCTGCGGCTATGCGGGCATCAGTATCACCGGCGACCGCAACACGGTTCGGAACTCCAGCGCCTCCAACAACGCCGTGGGCATCAAGGCAGGGACCGGGTCTGACTTCGGGAAATACACCGGCAACGTACTGACGAACAACAACATCATGAACGTCCTGACGCAGGGCACGAACTGCGGAACACCCCAGGCCGTGAACTGCAATGACGACTCCGGAGCTTCCGGGGTGCTGATCAACGGCAACGACAACGAGCTTTCGGGCAACACGGTCAGCGGCTCCACGGCGTTTTCCTACGACTACAAGCGCGACGGCGGTTCTTTCGAAATCTACAACGGCAACCGGAACTACATTCATCACAATGTGTCCCTGGACAACAACAACTTCTCCGAGATCGGAAAGTCCTCCGGAACTGCTGACGGCAACATCTATCGCTACAACCTGGTCCGGTCGACGTGTGGTGCCAACTGCGGCCAGGCCAAAGGCTTGATCGCCCGGGGACCGGGGACCTCTTTCGGGCCCACGAACGGCACCGTTTTTGAGTTCAATACCATCTACCTGAGCGGGCCGCAGTCCCAGGCGATTGTCTGCCATGCGAGCTGCCCTTCATCGACCGTGATCCGCGGCAACATCCTGGTAGGGGTCAAGAACTCCTTGTGGATTAATGGCTCGGGCTGGACCGAAAGGCAGAACGTCCTCAACGGTCCGGTCAACTTCGTGCCGAACAGCACGTCCACCATTGCGTCTGCGCGCTTCGTGAACGCACCGGGCGATCTCCACCTGACCGCGACCAGCCCGGCCATCGACCGCGCCGGAGCGAGCCCGTCCGCCTTCGACCTCGCCGGACGCGCGGTGCCCCAGGACGGAGACTGCAACGGGACGGCCGCTGCCGATTCGGGGGCCTACGAGTTCGACTCACCCAACTGCTGACACAGGATAACGGCCAACCTGACCCTTTACCCGCTGCGCGTCTTACCCGCTGCGCGTCCGGAGATTCTCGACCCCAGCGCTTCCATCGGCGCCGCCGTCCCCGGGGCGGTGACCATCTGGGGCGCCGACTCCGTCGCCATGAGCGTCGCGGACACGCTTGCGGACCGCGGGGCAGCGGTGCTCCTGGTCGGCCCCCAAGGTGTTATCGCCCCCGAATCCGGACGTCGCGCCAAGATCCTGACGGTGCCCCGGCTGACGGCCAACCCCCGGGTGCGGATCCGGCTCGGATCGACCATCGAGGAGTACGACGGCGCCCGGGTCCTGATCAGCTGCGAAGGCCTTCCACCCGGCGGCGAGTGGCTGGTTCCACTGCTCCAGCTGTGTGACGGACCGACTCGGCGGCCTTCGAACGGCGAGGGCCTCGTTATCGAGTCCCGCTCGGAACGGGCGGTGCCCGGCGAAGGCGACTTCGACCTTGCCGCAGTCGTAGCCGCCCTTCCGGATGGCCTCCCGCTGAGTGCGGAGACGCCGTCGGACCGCCGCGTTGCTGAACTCGGAGGGCTTGGCTGGGCGCGACGGCTCAAATCAGGGCTGGACGCGGTGCTGGCTACTGCTACCACGCTCAGGGAAACAGGAAATCTCCAGGGAGCAGGCCACCGATGAATGGAACCATGGAAGATGCCACGACGGCGGAACTGAACCCCGGCGTCCGCATCCCGCTCATCGGGCTGGGCACGTGGCCGCTGGCGGGCGAGGACGCCACCGCCGCGGTGGCTCAGGCCAGCGGCAGCGGGTACCGGCACATCGACACGGCCGAGAACTACGCCAATGAGGCCGCCGTGGGGGAGGGGATCCGGCGAAGCGGGATCGACCGCTGTGATGTCCTGGTGGTGGGCTCCGGGGCCGGCGGCCTGTCCGCCGCGGTCACGGCCGCCTACCACGGGCTGAACGTCATAGTCGTTGAAGGCCGGGGTCTGCGGGGGTGCCACCTCCTGGTCCGGCGGCTGGGCCTGGACCCCGGGGAACCCCCTGGCCAAGGCTGACGGCGTCGACGAGCACCGCGACCTCTTCCGCACCTACCTGCGCCACCGGCTCGGCGGGAACTACCACGAGGACAGGGTGGACGCCTTCCTTGAGGCGGTCCCGCACATGGTTGGCTTCTTCCAGGACAAGACCAGCCTGCAGTTCGTGCCCGGTGCCAAAATCAATGACATCTATGGCAGCACCCCAGGCGCCGGTACCGGGCACCGCTCGGTGGGCCCAAACCCTTCAACGCCCGAAGGATCAGGCCCGAGCTGCGTGCCAAGATGCGCCACCAGCTCTATGAAACCTCGTTCCTTGGCATGGGCATCATGGCAGGACCGGACCTGGCCAAGTTCCTCTCCGCAGGGCAATATCCAGGGACTCTTTCACGCCGCCTGGCGGTTGGGCCTGCATATGCTGGATCTCCTCACCCACCGTCGCAACATGCAACTGGTCAACGGCACCGCGCTCACCGGCCGGCTCATGAAATCCGCTGACGACCTCGGCGTGGAGATCCGCGTCTCCACGCCGGCCCGGAGCCTGCTGGCGGACTACACCGGATCCGTTACCGGCGCCGTCGTGGATTCGCCCACGGGCAGCTACACAATCAACGCCAGACTCGGCGTCGTGCTGGCCGCCGGCGGCTTCCCGAACGACGTTACCCGGCGGGCCGCGCTGTTCCCTAAGACACCTGGCGGCCGCGAGCCTTGGACACTGGCACCTTCGGAAACCACCGGCGACGGCATCACCATGGCCCGGGCCGTCGGTGCCCGCTTCGACACCGACGTGGAGTCCCCGGCCGCATGGTGCCCGGTCTCACTGGTCCCGTACCGCAGCGGACGTACCGGGACGTTCCCGCACATCATGGACCGGGCCAAGCCGGGCAGCATCGGGGTGCGCGCGGACGGACGGCGCTTCGCGAACGAAGCAAATGGCTACTACGACTACGTCGACGGCTTGCTCAAGGCGACCCCGGACGGCGAACCTGTCGTAGCCTGGCAGATCGCCGACGCCGCCTTCGTCCGCAAGTTCCCGCTGGGCATGGCCAAGCCGCTGCCTGTACCGCTCTTCCCGTACCTGCGCTCCGGCTACCTGAAAAAGGGCAACACCATCGAGGAGCTCGCCGAGGCCTGCGGCATCAGCCCGGACGGGCTCGCCAAAACCGTGGCTGACTTCAACGAGAACGAGCGGAAAGGGGTGGATCCGCTGTTCGACCGTGGCGCCAGCGAGTTCAACCGCTATGGCGGGGACGCGAAAAACACCCCGAACCCGTCACTGCGCCCGCTCGAAAAGGGGCCGTTCTACGCGGTAAAAATCGTGCCGGGGTCCTTTGGCACCTTCGCTGGCCTCGCTGCCGATTCGCGCGTCCGGGTCCTGGATAACGCCGGAAATCCCATCACTGGACTTTACGTCGCGGGAAGCGATCAGGCCTCAGTCATGGGAGGGCACTACCCGGCCGGCGGCATCAACCTCGGCCCGGCCCTGACTTCGGCTACATCGCCGGCCGCCACCTCGCAAACGCTACCCACTATGAAGACGACGGGAGCCTGGCCCCGACGGAAACCAACGGGAACGGTGAGACGACGGACCGGGCTTCGTCGAGTTCCGTCTCATAGCGCAGAACGCCCGTGAGACCACTGCTCGGCCCTATCCGCCGGTGCGGCGCCCGTGCAAACATAGGGCTCTGCGACGATGCACCGTGAGGGGACCCGATGAAATCCAATGAACTGCTGCTGGACGCGTTTGGCCGGATCCATGAGACCGTGGCCGCCGCCCTCAAAGAGGCCGACGACGAGACACTGCTTCGCCGGCCCGCAGGCAAGGGGAACTCGATGGCCTGGCTCATCTGGCACCTCAGCAGGGTCGAGGACGCGCAGTTGGCCTCCGCCGCCGGCCTGGAGCAGGTCTGGACCTCGCAGGATTTCGCCGGCCGCTTCGGCCTGCCGCTTTCTGGGCGCGACACCGGCTACGGCCATTCGAGCAGCCAGGTCGACGCCGTGAAGGCACCGCCGGGCCTCCTGTTCGACTACTACGACGCCGTCCACCGGCAGACGGTGGAGTTCCTGAAAAGCCTCGGAGATGAGGACTTCGACCGCATCGTCGACACCCGGTGGGATCCGCCCGTCACGCTCGGCGTGCGGCTGGTCAGCACGATCGCGGATTGCCTCCAGCACGCGGGGCAGGCCGCGTACGCCAGGGGCCTGAACCCCGAGCCCGCAGCCTAGGAATTGTCCGTGCTCGCGGTCCCGGGGTGTGCGTCGCTTGCCGCGGCAACCAGTCGATCAAAACTGGCGGTCCCGATCTCCGGGGGGACCACCGTGAAGACCGCAAACCACTTCTCGGGGGCATTCGTCTCGACCGATGCAACCCGCTCCACGTGCAGGTTCAACCCGGGCACACCGCCGACGACGAGCGGCAGCTGCTCACCGCTCTTGACCATGCGCCGGAACTCCCTGACCGACAGCAGGTCGCCAGGCGTACCCGTCACCTCGGCGATCGTGTCATTCACCCTCTTGGTTAGCCCCGTCATGAACGCCCGCTGACGCGAGACCGTGGGTCCCGTCAGTAGCGCCGAGACAATGACTGTGAACAACACAACGGCCCCGAAAGTTCTGAGGCCGTGAATGAAGATCATCAAGAAGAAGCAAAGGATCAAGGCGAAGACGCTGGATACCACGAATCGGACCAGGGGGTTTTCCCCGGGTTTCTTTGACCATCGGACAAGAGCGACTGTCCTCTTAGGGGGCTGATCGTGCAGCGGAATGTCCATGTTTAGTACCCCTTCACGTCCATGAGCGCTTCCGCCAGAACGACGGCCTTGCGCGCTTCCTTGAGATCGTTCAGCAGGCCAAGGTCGGGAATGGCTGAGGTGGCCACGGTGGACCCGGCGAGTGCAGAAAAGACCGAGCTGAGTTTTTCGCGGTCTTCTGAAAGCAGCCGGGACGAATTCAGTTTGACCCGGCTCAGCTCCAGTTCCAGCAGTGACTTGTCGATCGCCTCGCGGCGCCCTTGCATCCCTGACAGCTTGTCCCGGATGCGCTGGGCACGGTCCCGGAACATTGCTTCCATGTTGACCGCCACGTCGTGGAGTTCGCCCAGCGCGGTGTAGGACTGCGGCGACCCCGAGTGCCGGGCGAGCTGCCCGTCCACGGTGAGGCGCCGTCGTTCCCAATTCCTGACAGCCGATTCGTAGGGTCCCAGGAGCAACGAGACGGCCGCCAGCGCCTTGTCCAGCGACGCCGCCCGCGTGCTCAGGCTTGTTGTGGCTGCGTCCAGCCTCGCCAGAAAGGCGTCGTAGTTGTCAGGGCTCGGGGGTGTGTCGGTCTTCATGAGCCACCCGCACGCGGTAGGGCTCCGCAGCCCAGGCAATCCCGCCTATGACGGCGGAAATTCCGTCGCCGACATCCGCCCCCAACTCTCATGGCTAGAGACTAGAGGCTCCGGGCGCGTTGTCATAGGGTCCGTCGTCCGTCTTTGCCGGGAACCCGGGAGCGTCCACCGCGTTTGCGCGGACCTTGACACTGACTTTCACGGTCATCGAGACTGAAAGATCCAGGCTGCCCCCGAGGCTAGGGATTGGAAAGACAATGACCAGTACAGGCTCATTCGTGATTGTGGTTGGTTTTGACGGTTCCAAGAATTCGCAAACTGCACTGAAATGGGCCATGGACGAGGCCCGGCAGCGCAACGGCCATATCCGTCTCGTCACGGTCTGGAGCAAGCCGCCACTGTCCTGGTTTCCAGCGCTCCTGGAAACGGCGGCCGGCGAAATCGTGACAGAGGATTCCCCGGAACAACTCGCAGCGACGGTCCAGGCTGATGCCCTGAAAACCGCTGAAAGCGAGGGGGTAGCGGCCACCGGGCAGATCGTCCACAGTGATTCGCCGGCGTCGGCAATAATCAATGCCGCCAAGGACGCGGATCTCGTCGTCGTTGGCGCCCGCGGACACGGCGGATTTCCCGGCCTGGACCTGGGATCGGCGGCCACCCAGATCATCACCCATGCACCGTGTCCCGTCCTCGTCGTCCGGCCCAAGGCTTCCTGAGCTGCAAGGAGCCGGCGCCCCCGGTTGTTGACGGACGGGGAACTCAGCCGAAACCCGTTGTAAAGGGCGCGGGGGAGGGCCTACGATGTGGCCACAGCCCCGCTCTGGGGAAGCCAACTCCGGGACCCGCCCGCATAAAGTTCTGGGCACACCTTCGGATGCCTGAGTCCTGGACATCACGGGACGGAAAAGACCATGGCCAAATATCTGTTCGAAGCAAACTACGTGGGTGAGGGCATCAAGGGCCTCATGCTTGAAGGCGGAACGAAGCGCCGTGATGCGCTCGTCGACGCCCTCAAATCTGTTGGAGGCTCGCTCGAGTGTTTCTACTACGCCTTTGGGGAGACCGACGTGCTGGGCGTCTTCGAAGTTCCGGAGGCCTCCGACGCCGCCGCGCTGTCGCTCATGATCAATTCGACAGGATCCGTGAATGTGCGCCTGAAGCCGCTCATGACGCTGGAGGATCTTGACGACGCGGCAAAGAAGACACCGAGCTACCGGGCGCCCGGGCAGTAAATTATCCGGCGTCGTCCGGGTTGTCGCCGGTCTGTTCCAGCAGGCCGAGCTGGAGCCGGGTCGAGCTGCTGTCGCCGTCCGGCAGGGCGTCGCCGTGCCGGTGGATGATTTTCCACTCCCCGTCCTCCCGCCGGAACACGGTGGTGACCCGCAGCGCGTAGGGCAAAGGTGCTGCGCCGGCGATCGACGCCGTCGTTTGCTCAATGCCCACGATGTAGGCGATGTCGCCACTGGTGCCGGACGCGATGACTTCGTACTGGAAGGACGTGCAGTCAGAAAAACGGGATGCCAGGAGGTCGAAGGCCGGCGCCACTTGATCTCGTCCGATTCTGGTCATCACAGCGCCGAACAGCGTCACGGGATCAACGCTTGACCACATGGCCTTGCGGGGTCCGGCGTCACCGTTGTGCAGCGCCGTTTCGGCCGCCGTCAACTGCGGCATGACGGCCGCGAGAAATGCATTAACGTCGTCCACGGTCCTGCCTCCGTTCGAGCTCCCGGGCTCAATTATCGGAACCCGGCAGCGCAGCAGCAAGGGGTTAGTGATTCTCAGGTGGGGCGGGGCCGGGATTTGGAGCCCCAGGGCACGGCTTAAGCAAGGGTTCCGCAAGTTTTCCGGAAAGAGGACGCCCAGCCGCGTGACCCCCGGCGGGCGATGCCGTCGATGTCACCGCCGTCGTGGTGCTCGTGGCACCGAGGTCGCTGACGATCAAGGCGGCCCCGGAGCAGGTGAAAGTGCTCACGGAGCGGCAGCTGTTGCGCTGGCTCAATCGGCGCCCCCACGTGCTGGACCCGGAACAAGTGTCCCGGATTGCGGCGGCGGCCGTTGTGCCCCGGACCTGGCACCGGAGCCCTGCCGAACCCGGGGACGCCGATACAATCCAGCACGACTTCGCTGTCCTGAGGTCGCTGGTGGACAGGGCCCGACGGCGGCGGGCGACGTGGGTGCTGGGCGTTCCCGCCGCCGGGTTCCTCATGATGTTGACCGGAGGGCCGCTCGAAGGGATCATCCATGCGCTGACCGGCCGCTGAAACCTCCGTCAGGCAGGGCGGCGGCGTTCCACGGCTGTTTGTCCACGGTGCGGGTGTTGGTCAGGCTGTCGGGTGTTCGTTTAGGCCGCCCGTTGGCGTTGCTTTCGGGCTTGGTGGAGGTCGTTGGCTCTGCTGCGGCGTTGGCGGCGGTGGCTTGGGCTTTTTGCCGCGGCCAGGTCCGGTTCCGCTTGCCGGGCAGGGGTTCCCGGCGGTGGCGGGGCGGTGGAGTGGTAGGTGTGGCCGGTGGGGGTGGTGACGCCGAGGGTGTGCCGTGGGCCGGGCCG
>NZ_JBEPPO010000011.1:0-178370 GCF_040547365.1 Pseudarthrobacter sp. PvP090 | reverse complement strand
CTAAGACCCACAGCGCCGATGGTACTGCACCCGGGAGGGTGTGGGAGAGTAGGTCACCGCCGGAACATCATTACACGGTCGAGAGCCCCAACCACACGGTTGGGGCTCTCCCGCATTTAACCCGAAACCAACATAAGGAACGTTTGGTGGCTCCGGCGTCGTTATGGTTCGGTAGGCTCGATTCCGTCCAGCCCGATTACCGCTCCCGCTCAAAGGACTCTCTCATGACCGCACGGACCATTGTCATCACCGGAGCCAGCGACGGCATCGGCGCCTCCGCCGCGCGGACGTTGAGCCAACGGGGGGACCGGGTGGTCGTCGTCGGGCGCTCTGCAGAGAAGACCGGGCGGATCGCGCGGGAAATCGGCGCGGACCACTTCACCGCCGACTTCGCGGATCTCGCACAGGTGCGCCAACTCGCCGTGCAGCTGAAGGACAAATACCCGCGGATCGACGTCCTGGCCAACAATGCCGGCGGCATCATGGGCAGCCGTGAGCTGACCGTCGACGGTCACGAGAAGACTTTCCAGATCAACCATCTGGCCCCCTTCCTGCTCACCACCGAGCTGATGGACGTGCTGACCGCCAGCAGCGCCACCGTCATCAACACTTCCAGCGCAGCCAACAGCTTTGGCAAGCTGGACCTGGACGACCTCGACTCGGCGCGGGCCTACTCCACCAATCGGGCCTACGGCACCGGCAAACTCGCGAACATCCTTTTCACCACGGAGCTCAACCACCGCTTTGGCGCCCTTGGGATCCGCACTGCGGCCTTCCACCCCGGCGTCGTCGCCACCAACTTTGCGGCGGAGTCCACGAGCCCGATGCGGCACGCATACAAGACCTTCCTCAGCCGGTTCCTGCTGAGCCCGGAACAGGGCGCGGACACGCTGGTGTGGCTCGCCACCGCCGTACCTGGACAGGACTGGATCTCCGGCGCCTACTACGCCAAACGGACCCTCGCGAAGGCCAACAAGCAGGCCTACGACGCCGATCTGGCACGGGAACTGTGGGACCGCAGCGAGGCCATGGTGGCACGGGACCTCGACAAGCTTGACTCCCCCTCGTAACAACGGTTCGCGCCGCTGAACTGGGCAAACTCTGGGATAGCATTCCCCTAGCCGGGCCGACCAATGGCCAGGCTTTCTTATGAGGGGAATTCCACTTACATGCGCGTGAAGAAGAGTTTAGTTGCGTCCGTGGCCGCGGCCGCCGTTCTGTTGACAGTTTCGGCCGTGCCGGCACATGCCGCTCCGTCGCCGAAGTCGTACAAGAATTGCACCGAGCTCAATAAGGTCTATCCGCACGGAGTCGGCAAGACCGGCGCGCGGGATAAGACATCCGGCACGCCGGTCACAACTTTCCGTGTGAACAGCAAGGTGTACAGCTACAACGACGGAGCGCAGCGACGCCTCGGGGAATACGACCTGGACCGCGACGACGACGGCATTGCCTGCGAAAAGCGCTGAGTCGGTCTCGGGGACCCCACCTTCGGGGGGTGTCCCCGAAACCGATCCCGGTGGAACCTTCCACGGCTCCACCGCCTGGTGTGGGATCCCGCGACTCGACCGCGGGACGCCGTAACCGCTTGGTTCAGCGGGCGGCGTCCACCCTGCCGACCGCCGCCAGGGCGCTCTCCGTCGCCCCGGCCAGCCCGCCGGCCGGGGCAGGCTTGGCGAACAGGTAGCCCTGCAGGGAGTCGCAGCCTCGGTCCATCAGGTACCTGGCCTGCGCCGGCGTCTCGACGCCCTCGGCCGTGACCATCAGGCCCAGGCCGTGCGCGGCGTCGATCGTGGTGCCCAAGAACGGCAGCCGCTCCTGGCCGGTCCTGATCATCGCCACCAGGGAGCGGTCGATCTTGACCTGGTCCAGCGGCAGTCCCGCGAGACCGTCCGGGGACCCGTGGCCCGTGCCGAAGTCGTCCATCGCGATCCGCGCGCCGGACTCCCGCAACTGGCGCAGCTGCCGCTGCACGGCCGAGTCCGACTCGAAGAACGCACTCTCGGTCAGTTCCAGCACGAGCTGGCGGGGGTTCACCCCGGCGGACGCCACCACAGCCAGCACCTCCGTGGCGAAATCCCGGTTCTGGAACTGCAGGGCGGACACGTTCACCGAAACGCTGCACGCGGCGTCGGCGGCCAGCCACGGCCGCATCTCAGCGCACGCCCGGCGCATGACCTCGTCGCCGATCTCGCGGATCAGGCCGCTCTGCTCGGCCGCGGGCATGAACTGGTTGGGCGGGACCAGCCGGCCGTTCCGTTGCCAGCGCGCAAACGCCTCGAACTGCACCACCGCAGCGCGCCCCGGGGACACCACGGGCTGGTAGTGGACCGAGATCTGGCCCAGCTCCACCGCCTGCCGGAGTCCGGCCTGGCCGCCGGCCGTGGTGGACAGATCGGCCCCGGCCACGTTGTCCAGCATTTCCGGCCGGAACCGCAGCCAAGCGGCGTTGACTCCGTTCCGGCCGCCGGCCCTCGCCGCCGTCATGGCCGCGTCGGCCCGCCGCAGCAGCCCTGCGCCGTCGAGCGCCGGTGAGGTCCGGGAGGCCAGGCCAATGCTCACCCCAGGCCGGACCAGCGAGCCGCCGACCCGCAACGGCTCGTGCAGAGACTCGGCGATCCGCGTGGCCACCGCGTCCGCGTTGAGGCATTCGGTCAGCAGCACCACAAACTCGTCGCCGCCGAGCCGGGCGACGGTGTCATGCGGGCGGACGCAGTTGCGCAGCCGGCTCGCGACCTCCACCAGCAGTTCGTCCGCGGAGGACCGTCCCAGCAGGGCGCTGAGGTTCTTGAAGTCATCCAGGTTCAGCAACAGCACGTCCACCGGGTCCGGGCGGCGCAGCGCGGCGGCGAGGCGGTCGTTGAACAGGGTGCCGTTGGGCAGCGACGTCAGCGGATCGCGCAGCACCCCGGCCCGGACCTGGTCGTCGTGGCCGGCGAAGGCGGCGGGAGCGGCCGTGGACGCCGCCAGCGTCCGACGGCGGCCCGTGGCCCCGTCCGCTGTGGTACCGCCGTCGTCCGGGTTCCCGCGCGGCTCCGTCCGGTGCCCGGCGCCGCGGACCGAGAGCGCGACGGACGGTGACGGCGAGCCGGCCACGGCGGGCAGCAGCGAGCACGTGATCTCCACCGGGACTTCGGTGCCGTCGGCCCGGCGGCCGGAACCGGCGTAGGGCTGGCCGGCGCCCGGTGCCGGGCTGGCCAGCCCGGCGAGAAGAGCATGGAAGCCTGCGCGGCAGGGCACGGCCAGGAGCAGGCTGGAGTCCGTGCCCAGCAGCTGTGACCGGGTATAGCCGAAGAACTGCTCCGCGGCGGCGTTCAGGTAGGAAACGGACCCGTCGGGATTGAGCAACAGCAGCGGATCAGGGCCGTGCTCCAGCAGGAGTTGTGCGAGTCCAGCTTCCATGTGTTTGCCTGCCCCCAAACCGATAAATACGGATAGCAGCCGCCGTTTCGCAGAGCCAGGGGGCTGCTTTCCCTGAAGCATATGCGCAGTTGCCGGTTCCGGGGCGATGCGCGTCATGCCACGCCCAAGAAGTTGCCGGGCCGGGGCAGTCCTGGCGCCCGCGGCTATTCCGGGCGGGTTGAAGTGTTCAGCGCGGCGACGGCCGCGGCCGTGTTGCGGACGCCCAGTTCCCGGCGGTGCTCCGGCTCCGGGCGGGAGAAAAGGAAGCCCTGGAGCGCGTCGCAGCCCTGCGCCATCAGGTAGCGGGCCTGTTCCGGGGTTTCGATGCCCTCGGCCGTGACCTTCAAGCCCAGGCTGCGGGCCATGTGGATCATCGAGGTCAGGATCGGCAGCTTCTCCGCCCCGGTGCGCAGCATGGAGACGAAGGACTTGTCGATTTTGACGATGTCCACGGGGAGCGCCTGCAAACGGCCCAGCGAGGAGTACCCGGTGCCGAAGTCGTCCAGGGCCACCCGGATGCCGGCCCCGCGCAGGTACTCGAGCTGGGCGATGACGTGGGAGCGGGGATCAAAGAACACACTCTCCGTCACCTCCAGCACCAGCTGGCGCGGGTCAACGTTGCCCCACGCAGCGATGTCCAGGACGCGTTCGGCGAAATCCCGGTGCAGCAGCTGCACCCCGGACACGTTCACCGCCAGGCTCCGGGACGGGTCCTCCGCCAGCCAGGGCTGCAGCTCGGCGCAGCTGCGCCGGAGGACTTCGGCCCCGATGTCCCGGATCAGGCCGCTGCGTTCCGCGGTCCTGATGAACTCGTCCGGGGGCATCAGCTTCCCCTCGAACTGCCAGCGGGCCAGCGCCTCGAACTGCACCACCTCCAGCAGCTCGGTGGACACCACGGGCTGGTAGTGCACAATGATCTGGCCCAGTTCCACGGCCCGCCTCAAACCGGCCGTCAGCTGCGTCCGTGCCAGCAGCTCGGTGAGCATCGACGGCTGGAAATGGAGATAGCAGTTCTTGCCGGCTTCCTTGGCGGCATACATGGCCAGGTCCGCCTGCCGCAACAGCTCCGAGGACGTCATGGCCCCGGCGCCGCGTGAGGAAACCCCCAGACTGAGCGCCGGCCGCATGAGGGTTCCCTCGATGGAGAACGGGGCGTTGAGGGTGGCCACGATCCGTTGGGCCACGGCGTCGGAATCGTTGCAGCCGATCAGCAGGACCACAAACTCGTCCCCGCCGAGGCGGGCCACGGTGCCGTGCGGACCGACGCACTTCTGCAGCCGGGCCGCGATCTTCACCAGCATTTCATCCCCGGCGTGGTGGCCCAGGATGTCATTGACTTCCTTGAAGTCATCCAGGTCCAGGAGCAGCACATGCACCGGATCCTGGGTCAGCAGCGCGGCCGCGACGCGTTCGGCAAAGAGTGTTCGGTTGGCCAGTCCCGTCAGCGGGTCCTGGAACGCGAGTTCCTTGAGTTTGTCCGCCTGCTCGGCGAGTTCCGCCAGGGCGCGGCGTGCCTGGTCCTGGGCGCGCTGCGTCGAGGTGATGTCGCGGAAGTTCCAGATCCGGCCGACGATCACGCCGGCGACTTTCTGCGGCCGCGAATCGAACTCCACGGTGCGGCCGTCCTTGAACTCCAGCACATTGTGGCTCTGCCTGGCCCTGTCGGCGTACAGTTCCGTGACTTTCTGCAGGAAGTAGTCCGGATCCCGCAGTTGCCGGGAGATGAAAGTGACCAGCGCCGTCGGGTCCTCCTTCGCGAGCAGCTCCGGCGGCATGCCCCATAGTTTGAGGTACTGCTCGTTGATGCCGGTGATGAGCCCGTCGTTGGAGATGACTACAATCCCGTCGGCGGTGGATTCCAGCGTGGCGTCGAGCAGCGAGACCGCCAGGCGACGGCCGGAATCGGTGTCCTCCCGGTGGCTGCCGTCCCGGACGGCAACGGCCATGGCCGGGCCGTCGTCGAGCGTCACCAGCGAGCATGTGACTTCGAGGGACAGCTCGCGGCCGTCCCGACGCCGGCCTGCCGCCGCGAACGGCCGGCTGCCGGACAGGCTGCCGCGGCCCAGCCGGCTGAAGACCCGCAGGAAGCCGCCACGCTCGTCGTCGGAGAGCAGGACGGTGTGCTGTGCTCCGAGCAACTGCTCGCGGGCATAGCCAAAGAGTCGCTCGGCGGCCGCATTCACGAACGCGATGGTTCCGTCCGCGGTCAGCAACAACACAGCATCGGGACCCTGCTCCAGCAGGCTTCCTTCAATCCCAGTTCCCACGGTAATACCGGCTCCCGAAGCGACGTTTGATGTGTTGATGACGGTTCCGGCGGCGGCGCCGCGGACAATGCGTTCCTGAATCATAGGGTCCGCTGCCCGCTTGTCCAGCACGCGGGCTACGGAACGCTCCGGGTCACCGCGGACCGGACACCCGTTCCCCCTGGAGGGCGGTGAACGCGTCGTTGGACCTGGCAATGGCGGACCGCAGCCCGGGCCCGGCGGTGGGGCGGGAGAACAGGAAGCCCTGCAGCGAATCGCAGTCCAGTTTCATCAGGTAGTCGGCCTGCGCCGGCGTCTCGACGCCTTCCGCCGTGACGCTCAGGCCCAGGCCGTGCGCCATGGCGATCATGCAGCTGAGGATCGGCAGTTTCTCGTCCCCGGTGCGGATCATGGAGGTGAAGGACTGGTCGATTTTCAGGGTATCCACGGGGAGCCCCTGAAGCCGTCCCAGCGAGGAGAAGCCGGTGCCGAAGTCATCCAGCGCCACCCGCACGCCGGCGTTCCGGAGGGCGGTGAGCTGCTGGATCACGTGGCAGTCGTCGACGAAGAAGACACTTTCGGTGACCTCCACGACCAGCTGCCGCGGCTCCACTCCGGTGTTCCTGGCGACGGCGAGGAGCAGCTCGGCGAAGTCCCCGTGCTGCAGCTGGACGCCGGAGACGTTGACGGCGAGGGCGCGCGCGGAGTCCGCCGCCAGCCAGGGTCCCAGCTCGGCGCAGCCCTTCAGCAGCACCTCCGTGCCGATTTCGACGATCAGTCCGCTGCGCTCCGCCGCAGGGATGAACTGCGCCGGGGGGACGATGCTGCCGTCGCGCTCCCAGCGGGCCAGCGCCTCGACCTTCACCACGACGCCGCGCCGGGTCGAAACAATGGGCTGGTAGTGCACGGCGATTTCGCCGGCATCCACGGCCAGCCGCAGGCCTGCCTCCAACTCGGTGCGTTCCACGAGGGACTTCATCATCTCCGCGTGGAACCGCAGGTACCGGTTCTTCCCGGCGGCTTTCGCCGCGTACATCGCGATGTCGGCCCGTCGCAGCAGCTCGGAGGCGTCCACGGCGCCCTCGTTGATCGACGCCAGGCCCAGGCTGAGGCTTGGGCGCAGCATGGTCCCGTCGATCCGGAGGGGCACCCGCAGGGACGCGACGATCCGCTCGGCCACCGCGCCGGGGTCCAGCGAACCGACCAGCAGCACCACGAATTCGTCACCACCCAGGCGTGCTACAACGTCGTTGGGACGGACACACTCGCGCAGGCGCCGGCCGACCTCGATCAGCAGCTGGTCCCCGGCGTGGTGGCCCAGGATGTCGTTGACCTCCTTGAAGTCGTCCAGGTCCAGGAGCAGGACGTCGACGGCGGTGCCGCACGGCCCGCGCAGGGCCGCTTCGAGGTGGTCGTTGAAGAGCTGCCGGTTGGACAGGCCGGTCAGCGGGTCCTGGAACGCGAGGGCCTTGAGCTGGGCGGCCTGCTCGGCAAGATCGGCCATGGCCCGGGTGATCAGGTCCTGCGCAACCCGGGCCGGGGTGACGTCGCGGAAACTCCACACGCGGCCCACGACCCGGTCCGCGACCTTTTGCGGGCGGGAATAGCGTTCAAAGGTGCGGCCGTCACGGAAGTCCAGGACGTCGTGGCTTTCGGCGTCCGGATCGGCGTAGAGCGCGGTGATCTTTTCGACGAACTGCGCGGGGTCCACCAGCTGGTCCAGGACGAAGCCCATCACGGCCTCGTCGTCCTGGGTGGCCAGCAACTCCCGCGGGACGCCCCACATGGAGACGAACTGGTTGTTGACGCCGGCGATCCGGCCGTCGCCGCCGACGACGAGGATGCCGTCGGCCGTGGATTCCAGCGTGGCGCTGAGCAGGGAAAGGGCTTCGCGCAGTCCCGCGTCCGCGGCGAGCCGGTGCGAGGTGTCGCGGACGGCGACGGCCATGCTCATGGGGGCGCCGGCAGTGTCCGGGATCATCAGCGAGCAGGCCGCCTCGCCCTGGAACTCGGTGCCGTCGCGCCGCACCCCGTAGGCCTCGATCGGCGGGAAGCCGGGGGTGGCGGAGGTGGGGCCGGACTCGATGACGGACTCGGCGTCGGGCTCCGAGACGGCGCCCGTGCGGAGGGCGAAGAAGAGCCGGTGGAGGCCGCCGCGGAAGCCTTCGGCGAGGAGCATGCGGTGGTCCTGGCCCACGAGCTCCTCGCGGGTGTAGCCGAACATTCGCTCGGTGGCGGCGTTGACCAGGCGGATGGTGCCGTCCTCCGAGATCACCAGAAGGGCATCGGGGCTGGATTCCAGCACCGATTCGATGCCGGGCGGCGGGTGCGAGGAAGCCGTCACTGTGCCACCGCCGAACGAATGTGAGCCCACCAGTAATTCATTTAGAGTCCCTCCCCTCAGGAAATCTTAGGGGCCTCACGGCTGGGCGGTGACCACGTGCGCCCGGCGTTTCAACGGCAGGGTTTCCGCGCCCGGCCTGTCGGCGGGCTGTGCCGAGAGTGTCCCGTCGGCGCTGATGAGGGTTCCGGGGGACCCGGCCGATCCCGGCAACCCCTACAGGGCGACAGCCGGAGTGCTGGTCCTGGGAACGCTGACGGCGAGGACAGCCTGGTAGTGCCGGACCAGCTCGGCACCCAGAGCGGACCACGTCCGTCCCTGGACCGAAGCGTGGGCCGCTGCTGCAAACGCGCGGCGCTTGGCGTCGTCGCCCATCAGGTCCACCACGTGCGAACGCAGTGCGGCCAGGTTGCCCGGCTCATACAGCCAGCCGGTGCGGGAGTTCTCGACGAGGTCCAGCGGGCCGCCGCGGCCCGTGGCCACCACCGGCACGCCGGAGGCCATCGCCTCCTGAATGGTCTGGCAGAAGGTTTCAAACTCGCCGGGGTGCACGAAGAGATCGAAGGACGCCACCGCACGGGCCAGGTCCTCGCCGCCGAGGAACCCGGTGAAGACCGCGTCCGGCAGGGCGTCCTCGAGGGCCTGCCGCTGGGGGCCGTCGCCCACAATCACCAGCCGGGTGCCGGGCACATCGGCCAGCACGGCGAGGTCCTGCACCTGCTTTTCGACCGCGAGCCGGCCCACGTAGCCGATGAGGCGCTCGCCGGCCGGGGCCAAAGCCGCCCGCCAGCCGTCGTCGCGCTTTCCCGGGGAGAACCGTTCCGTGTCCACTCCGCGCCGCCACATCTCGACCCGCGGGATGCCGCGGCCGCGGAGCTGGTTAAGCGCGAAGCTGGAGGGGGCGAGGGTCCGGGAGGCCAGCAGGTGGATGTTCTCCACCCGGTTCCACGCCCAGTTTTCCAGGAAGGGGACCCCGTACCGCCCGGCGTAGCCCGGGACTTCGGTCTGGTAGATGGCCACGGTGGGGATCCCCAACTGGTGGGCGGCCTGGGCCGCGCGCCAGCCGAGCACGAACGGTGACGCCAGGTGGACCACGTCCGGCGCATACTCGGCAAGGATTCGCTTGACCCGAGAGACACCGCCCATCGCCACCCGCACGTTCGCGTAGCCGGCCAGCGGAACCGACGGCAGCCGGTGGACATGCGCCCCGAAGACCTCGTCGGTGGCCTCCGTGTCCTGCGTGGACGGCGCGATCACTAGCACCTCGTCCCCGCGCTCCTGCAGATGCTCCAGGACCCGCAGGATCGAGTGGGTGACCCCATTCATCAGCGGCAGGAATGACTCAGCAACAATTGCGATCCTCACCCCTCCACCCTGCGCGGGCCGGCTTGCGGTGCGGGGTTGTGTGTGTGGCGGGGGAGGGAAGAGTGGGTTAACGGGCGTGGTGCGGGGTGGGGTGCGGGCGCGGGGTCCATGGTCCATTGGGCATGTCCTCCGCAATGGTCGCTCGGCCACCCCGCCCGCTGGACATGCCCTCCGTGCGCGCCCAGGGCCGGACATAGTGCCCATATGCCCGCTCGTGGTGGCGAAGAATGAGCATGTCCACTTGTGAAATGCTCCGCTCATTGCTGCTAGCCCGCCCCGCCCATGGGCATGCCCTCCGCTCGGGCCGGCGCCTGGACATAGTGCCCATATGCCCTGTCGTGGTGGCGAACAATGAGCATGTCCACCCCCGCCTGGTGGCCATCTGGGCCCATTGCTGGGCCGGTTTCCACCGGGCCGCGGGGACGAAAGCCCCTGTTGAGGCGTCTGCGGCGGTGGAAGAGTGGGCGTGGGGCCGCGGGAGGTTCCGGGAAGGTGTCTCGCGATGCGCGGCGTATCCGAAACGATGATGGGGATCGCCTGGGATACCTGGCGGGCCGAGTCGGAGGGCCCGACGGGGATCGCCCGCCGGCAGCAGACGCGGCTCGCGGAGCTCGTGGAGTTTGCCCGGTCAGCTTCGCCGTATTACCGCCGCCTGTACCGGGACGTGCCGGATGTCATCTCGGATCCGCGCCAGCTTCCCCGGGTGGGCAAACGGGAGCTGATGGAGAACTTTGACGACTGGGTGACGGACCCGCACCTCACCCTGGCGAAACTAAGATCCGAACTGCTGTCCGACCTCTCCCGGCTCGGGAGCTACTACCGCGGGAAGTACCTGGTGGTGACCACATCCGGGACCACCGGGGAGCCGGCCGTCCTGGTTCACGACCGGTTCTCGTGGGTCGTGGTCAACCTGGTGGTGCGGGTCCGCGAGCGCCGGACCCTGGTCCGGGCTGTGGACGTTAGGGCGTTCCTACGGCGCGGGCTGCGGGCTGCGGCCCTCGTCGCGGGAGGAGCCCACTTCGCTGGCGTGGTGCTGACGGAATCAGCACGGCGGCGAGCCCCCATCATCGCCCGGCGGGTCCGGGTCTTCTCCGTGCTCAGGCCCCTCGCCGACCTGGTGCAGGAGCTCAACGATTTTCAGCCCACCCTGCTGTACGGCTACCCGAGCGCCATGCTGCAACTGGCCGCGGAGCAGCAGGCCGGGCGGCTGCGGATCCGTCCCGTCGTGGCCATCAGCTCCGGCGAGAACCTGTCCGCCGTCGGACGCGCGACCATCGCAGCGGCGCTTGGCTGCAGGGTGACCGAACGCTATCTTTCCTCGGAAGTCCCTGCCCTGACCAGCCAGTGCCGGAACGGGGCGTTCCACGTCAATACCGACTGGTACATCCTTGAGCCGGTGGACGCGGACTACCGGCCCGTCCCCGCGGGCGTCACCTCGCACACGGTGCTCGTCACCAACCTGGCCAACCGCGTGCAGCCCATCATCCGCTACGACCTCGGCGACCGTGTCACGGTGGCAGCGTCGCCGTGCCTGTGTGGGAGTCCTTTTCCTGCAGTGACGATCGAGGGGCGTGCCGGGGATCTGGTGTCCTTCGGGGCACCAGACGGCCGAACGGTCACAGTGGTTCCGCTGGCCCTGGGCTCGGTGATCGAGGGAACCGCCGGAGTTCGCCGGTTCCAGGCGATCCGCACCGGCCCGCAGACCTTGCGCCTGCGGCTGGAGGTCAGTGCGGGCGCCGACCGGGCGCGGGTGCAAAAGACAGTCGAGGAGCGGCTGGGCAGCTTCTTCGCCGCCCAGGGGGCCGGACCAGTCACCATCGACCATGCGGAAGAGCCGCCCCGGACCGACCGCGGCGGCAAGTTCCGGCAGGTCTGGTCCGCCTGAGGGCTATGCTGCCGGGACGACCTGGCGGGCAAGGCGGGCGGCGGTGCCGCGGCGGACCTACTGCGGTCCCAGGAGCTCGCGGGCCTGCCGCTGGGCCTCGAGCTGTTCGTCGGTGACCGTGGATCCGCGGAGGAACCCGGCGTCGCCGATGATCCGCCGCAGCTCGGCGACGGTCCGCGGCGTCCCCACCCCGACATGCGCCATCGCGTGGCAGTTGTTGCAGAGCGGCACGAGGTCCGTGATGGGATCGAGTTCGTAGCCGCTGCCGAGCTGGGAGACCGGGACGAGGTGGTGGACCGGGACGAAGTCCAGCCCGATCTCGCCGTATTTCTGCTCGAATGAGAACCCGCAGGCCGCGCAGCTGCTGCCGTGGTGCGCAATGCAGGCCCGCCGCGCGTCGGGGTCCTGTTCATACCTGTTCACCACGACCCGGGTGACCGCGTCCTGCGGGTAGGTGCCGGGACCGGGCCGGGTGGGGTCGGGGCCCGGCGGAGGCCCGACATCCCGCCACAGGGCCCTGATGACCGCTTCCTCGGCCGGCTCAACGCTCAGCTCGGCGCCATCATCACTGTCCCACGGGACCGCGGGCAGTGCCTCAGTGAGAACGTCGACGGCGATCTGCTCGCCGGGCGGCAGGAGGGCGTCGAAGGCCACCTGCACAGACACCGGGGGCTCGGCCGGCGCGGCGTCGTGTGTGGCGAGCGGGTGCGGGCCGGTTTCGGGCTGGACCGAGACCACGACGCCATGGCCGATGAGTCCCCGGCCATGGTCACCCTGCAGGAGAAGCCAGGCGTCGGTACCCGCGGCGATGCTCCTGCGGCGGCCCACGCTCCAGCGCTCAAGGTGCACCCCGGTCTCGGCCACACGGTCGACGGCGGCGGCGTAGTTCCAGTCATTCCAGCGGTCCGGGTTCCAGCCCAGGATGATGGCGGTCATCTGGCCATTCTCGCAGGAGCGGACCGCAGTAAAATTGATCTTAGAGGTGTTGGTCATGACCGGGTCCATTGTGGTTCTGCTGATTATCCTGGCTGCGGTTGCCGTGGTCGCCATCGTTGGCACGGTGGTGCTGGTGGTTCGCGACGGCCGCGGGCTCATTCCGGTGGATAAGTCCGAACGGCCCTGGACCGCGGGGAACCTGCCGAGCCTGCCGTACTCCCTGGTCCGCTTCTAGCCCGCCGCTCTCATGTGAACGATTGGACGCGAATGGCCGCTTAGCGATGGTGCTTAGCGGCCATTCGTGACAGATGGATGGGGCGTGGCGCAGCGCCACCGGTCAGCGGACCGCCACCGGCTCGGCCCTCACCACAGGATGGTCGCGGCCTAACGGAAGACACATCGGTAGAGCGGCAGGGAGGGCTTCGACTCCTCCCTGCCGGGCAGTGATCTGACGCAAATGGCCGCTATTCGGCGCTTCATAGCGGCCATTCGCGGCGAATGGGTGAACCCGCCGAGGCTCATAGCGGCCATTCGTGGCGAATTGGCGGTTGCTTGGGGGCCCGGCGCCGCGCGAGACCCACGCGAGGCGTTCATCCGCACGCCGCGCATGCCCCGCACGCCCGCAAACCCCCGACGCAACACCAAGCCCCAAGCCTGCACCGCCACCAAGCCACCAGCCCCCGCACAAATAAAGCTGGTGCAGTCGCTGCGTTTCCGCGAGGCGACTGCACCAGCAGGTAGTACGAATTTTCGGATTGCTATGAAACGTTACTCATTCGCGGCTCCCTTTGTCCCGGTTGTTGCTTACCGGGTTTTTGCGTCGTCGGACAGGTGCCTCGACAGCAGCCAGCCGGCGAGTACCATTGCTACGCCCAGGATCATAAAACCCCACGCACCCATGACATTCAGCGACAGGAAATTGGCCACCGACCCCACACCGACAATGAGCGAATAGACGCTCAGGACGATGTACAGCAGGCCAAAGCCCATGAGGAAGTTCCGGGCGCCCATAGGGTTGTTCCGGGACATCACTACGCCGAGGGCGCCGATGAGGGCCTGGATGATGTTTAGCAGCATCGATACCTGGAACAGGCCCAGGAACAGGGCCGTGGAATTCGGTCCAACGATCGCCAATGAGTCGTACTGCGTGGTGATTCCGGGGATGAACCCCAGGATGCCCACGACTATGAGAGCGATACCTACACCCATGCCGACGTTCTGGACATCCGTCCGTCCGAAATGAACGCCATGTGCATGTGGAGATGCGGTAGTCATTTTCTGCCTCCAACCAATGATTGCGGACATTACAATTTTACGGCCGGGTAGGGAAAAAAGCGCCGAAAAGCGCACCTGCTGAACTGAGGGCGCACTACCTGGAACGGGGCAGAATCCGTGCCAAATCGGCCGGTTGAGCCTGTCGGAACGGGCGGAAACCCGCGTACGTGGCACCATGGAACACGATGAAACTGCGCGCTGATCAGACCGGGGAACGTGGACTTCCGATGCCGTTGTGGCTGCAGGGAGCCCTCGAGTCCGCGCAGGCAGCCATAATCTCCGCCCTGGTGGTGGCCGCGCCGATTCTCGCCGTGTGGGCCACCGCCGGGTTCCTGAACGCCGGCCCCGACGCCCTGGCCCGCCTCGCCGGCCAGGCCTGGCTGCTGATTCACGGCGTCCCGCTGCTGCTGGACACCGCGGGCGTGGGCACCGCAGCCGCCCATCCGCAGTCCGGCGTCCTGTCGCTCACCCCGCTGGGGCTGACACTGATCCCGTTCCTGCTGGCCTGGCGCGCCGGCCGGCGGCTGGCCCGGGCCTCGTACACGGACCAGCTCTGGCAAGCGCTGCTGGGTTCCTGGCTGATGTACTCCGCATTCGGTCTGACCACCGGCTTTGTCTGCCGCACGGACGACGTCGGCGTCGGCCTCTGGTCCGCCGCCCTCATCCCGCTGATCCCGTTCGGTCTTGGCATGGTGATCGGCGCCCGCCGCGAGGCAGGCTCCTGGAGCCGCCTGATCGGCGTCGACGCCGTCGCTTGGCTCTCCCGCACCAGCCAGCACTCGCGCTGGGCCGGCTCCTACCTGGGGTCCGCAATCAAAGCCGGCTTCGTGGCGCTGATGGCCAGCCTGGCGATGTCCTGCGCGCTACTCGCCGCCACCTTCTTCATCCACTGGAACCTAGTGATCGCGGTCTACGAAGCGCTCGACGGCGGGGCGATGGGTGGTGCCGTACTCACCATCGCGCAACTCGGCTTCCTGCCCAACCTGGCGGTGTTCGCGCTCGCCTGGATCTCCGGGGCCGGCTTCGCTCTGGGCGTCGGCTCCCAGGCCGGGGCGCTGGGCACCGCCGTCGGGCCGCTGCCGTCGATCCCCGTGTTTGCGGCGCTGCCGGCCGGGCCGCTGGACTTCGCGTTGGCCGTGCTCGTGGTGCCGGTCCTCGCCGGAACCCTGGCTGGCTGGTGGTTCCTGCGCGAAGGCGAAAACCACTTCGACGAATGGCTTTCGATAAAGATCCATGCTCGCTGGTTCACCGCCACGGTCTCCACCCTGGCGCTCGGCGCGATGGTCGGCAGCGTCGTCGGGCTGCTGGCAGCGGGACTTGCCTGGCTGGCCCGGGGCTCCGCCGGGATCGGACGGCTCACGGAGATCGGACCCGACCCGCTCCGGACGGCACTGTTCCTGGCCGCGGAGGTGGCAGTCGGCGTCGTGATCGGTTACGCCGCAGGACCGTGGCTGGAACGCCAGCAGAAGCTGCGCGAAGCGGACCTGGAGACGGCGTCCCTGTGACGCGGCCCCGGGCCTTCTAGCGGAACCGCGGGAGGGACTGTTCCAGCTGGGTCTGGCACATCGAGGCGGCCTGCTGGGTGAGCGCCTGGCGGCTGCACTGCTGGTAGTCGCGGACCTGGTTGAAGAACAGCGCCGAGGTCAGGAGCAGCAGCACCTGCACGGCCAGGACCACCATCCCCGAGATCGTCCCGAACAGCACGAGCTTGGATTCCTTGAACCTGGCGTACCGGACCAGCACCATGACGCCCAGCACGATGCCGGCCGCCGTCAGAAGTGCGCTCAGCCAGAGGTAGTTGAGGTCCAGCTGGTAGACGAAGAACGATCCCAGCACCGCCACAATGAAGCTGCGGAACAGATTATGGGTTTTGGCCTGCGAGGCCTTGGCCGCGTCGCTGAGCGGGTGCTGGCCTTGCGGCTGGCCGCCTGTGCTGCCGGCGGAGTCGTTCGGGGGATTCATGTTTTCCAGCCTACGCGAGCGGCCCCATAAGCTAGGACAATGCGCATCGTAGTCCTCGTCTCCGGCACCGGCTCCAACCTCCAGGCCGTCATCGACGCCGTGAAGGAGGGCCGGCTCGACGTCGAGATCGCCGCCGTCGGCGCGGACCGGCCCGGCACGTACGGGGTGGAGCGCTCGGCCGCCGCCGGAATCCCGACCTTCGTGGTGGACTTCAAGGCCTACCCGGACCGGGCCGCGTGGAACGCCGCGCTCACCGATGCGGTGGCCGCGTACTCGCCCGACGTCGTTGTGTCGTCAGGGTTCATGCGGATCGTCAGCGCGGACTTCATCGACGCGTTCGGCGGCAAATACCTCAACACCCACCCGGCCCTGCTGCCCTCGTTCCCCGGCGCGCACGGGGTCCGCGACGCGCTGGCCTACGGCGTGAAGGTCACCGGCTGCACCGTGCACTGGGCCGACGCCGGCGTGGACACCGGCCCGATCATCGCGCAGGAAGCCGTGGCGGTCGCGGACGGCGAGACCGAGGAGTCCCTGCACGAACGGATCAAGGTAGTGGAGCGCAGGCTCCTGGTTTCCACGCTGGCGTCCCTCGCCGCCGCGAAGACCCCCTGAACCCCCGCTGACCCCCACCTGCCTGACCCCCACCACCCCACGTTGCCCTATCACTTTTGGTGCTTCTCAGGGGCTCAGAAGCACCAAAAGTGATAGGGCATCCGGGGGAACGGGCGGGCTTAAGAGAGGTGGCGCTGCTTGGTCTCGGGGGCGAAGAACGCCATCCACAGCACACTCAGCAGCACCAGCACCCCGGCGATGGCGAACGAGGTCGCGAGGCCCAGTTCCGGCCAGAGGAACGCCGCGAAGACCAGCGGGCCGAAGCCGGCGCCGAGCCGGGAGAACGTCGAGGCCCAGCCGAAGCCCGAGCCGCGCAGTTCCGTCGGATACAGCTCCGAGACATACGCGTAGAGCACCGGGATGGCCACCTGCACCACAAAGCCGAACACCAGCAGCCAGAACACGGCCGCCGTCGGGATGTCCACCACGATCGCCACGATCACCAGGGTCAGCGCGGACAGCGGGCCGGTGATCGCCAGGATCCATTTCCGGCCCACTCGTTCCACCAGCAGCGCGGCCACCACCACGCCCAGGAGCCCGACGGCGGCCATGGAGGCGGTGGTGAGGAAGGCCTTGTACTCCTCGAAGCCGGCGCCGATCAGGATCCGCGGCATCCACGTCAGCGACAGGTAGTACACCAGCAGGATGCTGAAGAACAGTGACCAGGCCGCCGTCGTGATCTTCCAGTCGTACTGCCAGAGCAGGCGCAGCTGCGTCCAGGCGCTGCCAGCGGAGAGCCGCGGCGCGTCCTGCGCCTCGGGGAGGCTGTAGACGCGGGGCTCGGCCCCGGTCGCCGCGACGAGCTCATCGATCACCTTGGCGGCCTCGTCCCGCCGGCCCTTGCGGATCAGGAACAGCGGGGATTCGGGCACGCTGCGGCGGACCCAGAACACCAGCAGCGCCGGCAGCACCATCACCAGCATGGTCAGCCGCCAGTCCCCGTACAGGGCCACGAGGCCGGCGGACACGAACCCGCACAGCGCGGCGCCGATCGGCCACCAGCCGTCCATCGCGGTGAGGACCTTGCCGCGCTGCTTGCGGGGCGTGAACTCGCCCACCAGCGCGTAGTCCACCGGGATGCAGCCGCCCAGACCGAAGCCGGCCATAAACCGGAACGCCACGAACCAGAGGAAGTCGGGGGAGAAGGCGCCCAGCACGGTGAAGAGCGAGAAGATCAGCAAGGTCGCGGTGAAGGCCTTTTTGCGCCCGATGGTGTCCGCGATGGTGCCCCAGATGAAGGCGCCCAGAGCCATGCCGATTAGGTTCGAGGCGCCGATCCAGGCGGCCTCGCCCGGGCTGAGGGACCAGTGCTTGGACAGCAGCGGAATCAGGATGCCGTTGAGCGTGACGTCCCAGGCGTCGAACATAAAGCCCAGGCCGCCGATCAGGAAAATCCGGCCCTGCACCTTCCAGCGCCAGGGCAGTTCCTGGACCACCTGCTCGCCGCTGGGCACAGTCGTGTACGTATTCATCTCAGCCTCCGGGGAAAATTCTACGTGGCCGCGCGGGGGTGCCGTGCGCTTCATACTCCGGCGCGCGGGCATCCCGGCGGGACGGCAGAGCGCGCCGACGCGATAAACTGGCCGCATCCCCACCACCCGCGGCCCCGCCGCGATATAAGACGGAGACTTTTGTGAGCTTCACGCAGCTTGACCGTGTATCCATCGACCGTGTTCCCATCCGCCGGGCCCTGATTTCGGTCTACGACAAGACCGGTCTGGAGGAGCTCGCGCGGGGCCTGCACGACGCCGGCGTCAAGATCGTCTCCACCGGCTCCACCGCCAAGAAAATCGCCGCCGCCGGCATCCCTGTGCAGGAAGTCGAGGAAGTCACCGGCTCCCCGGAAATGCTGGACGGCCGGGTCAAGACCCTCCACCCGCGCGTCCACGGCGGCATCCTCGCCGACCGCCGCGTCCCGGCCCACATGGACACGCTCGTGTCGATGGACATCGAGCCGTTCGACCTCGTCGTCGTGAACCTCTATCCGTTCGTGGAGACGGTGAAGTCGGGCGCCGCGCAGGACGACGTTGTTGAGCAGATCGACATCGGCGGCCCCGCGATGGTGCGCTCCGCCGCGAAGAACCACGCCGCCGTCGCCATTGTGGTGGACCCGTCCTCGTACCACGACGTCGTTGCTGCCGCCGCCTCGGGCGGGTTTGACCTGAAGACCCGACGCCGGCTGGCCGCCAAGGCGTTCGCGCACACCGCCACCTACGACACGGCGGTGGCCAGCTGGACCGCGAGCCAGTTCCTGGACGAGGACGGCGACGGCGTCATCGACTGGCCGGCCTACGCCGGATTGGCGCTCGAGCGCTCCGAGGTGCTGCGCTACGGCGAAAACCCGCACCAGCAGGCCGCCCTCTACGTGGACAAGGCCGCCCCGGCGGGCATCGCGCAGGCCGACCAGCTGCACGGCAAGGCCATGAGCTACAACAACTTCGTCGACGCCGACGCCGCCCTGCGCGCCGCATTCGACTTTGCCGAGCCCGCCGTCGCGATCATCAAGCACGCCAACCCCTGCGGCGTGGCCGTGGGGTCCGCCTCCGCGGCGGATTCCATCGCGGACGCGCACGCCAAGGCGCACGCCTGCGACCCGGTGTCCGCGTTCGGCGGTGTGATCGCGGCGAACCGTACGGTCACCGCCGGCATGGCCCGGACGGTCGCGGGCATTTTCACGGAGGTCGTCATCGCCCCGGGCTTCGAGGACGAGGCCGTGGAGATCCTGTCCAAGAAGAAGAACATCCGCCTCCTCGCCCTGCCCGAGGGCTACGGCCGCTACCCCTCCGAAATCCGCCAGGTCTCCGGCGGTGTGCTGGTGCAGATGTCGGACCGGGTCGACGCCGAGGGCGACAACCCCGCCAACTGGACGCTCGCCGCCGGTGAGGCCGCCGACGCCGGCACCCTGGCCGACCTCGCCTTCGCCTGGACCGCCTGCCGCGCGGCCAAGTCCAACGCCATCCTGCTGGCCAACCACGGCGCCGCGGTGGGCATCGGCATGGGCCAGGTCAACCGGCTCGACTCCTGCAAGCTCGCCGTCGAGCGGGCCAACTCGCTGGGCGTAGCTGTGGACTCCGACGGTGCTGTTGGGGGCGATGCCCCCGGCGGTGCCTCCAACGCCGACGCCGCCGGAGCCCCGGAGCGGGCCCGCGGCGCCGTGGCGGCGTCGGACGCGTTCTTCCCGTTCGCCGACGGACTGCAGATCCTGATCGACGCCGGCGTCCGCGCCGTCGTCCAGCCCGGCGGCTCGGTCCGTGACGAGGAAGTCATCGCCGCAGCCAACGCCGCGGGCATCACGATGTACTTCACCGGCGCCCGGCACTTCTTCCACTAAGGGCTAGGCAAACCCGGACGCGCGGGGATCCGCGCGCACCCGGCCTCCGTGCCCGGCCTCTCCACGAATGGACATGCCCTCCCTTTCCCGGAGGGCATGTCCATTTTTCGTGGCTGCGGGTGGGCACATGGGGATTATGTCCAGACTCTGCGTTTAGCGGGGGACATGTCCCGTGGGGTGGGGAGGACCATGGTCGCGGACGGAGTGGTGGCGCGCGCGGGACATGCTCATTTTTGGAGCCAAGGACTGGGCATATTGGGAATATGTCCAGTGCGACGTCCGTGCGTTGGGCATGTCCCAAAGCTGCGGGGGACACGTCCAGTGGTGCCGGTGCCCGCGGGGCATGTCCAGTCAACCCCGCCCTGTCCCCAGCCCCGGCACACGGCAACGCGGGGCCACCTGGGCCCATCCCCGCTGCTGGAGATGGGCCGCGAGTGACCCCGCGCTGGTGTGTGTGTTGCTGGGTGTTTGCCTAGGACGCGGCCGCGGTGCTGTAGGCCTGCTGGATGACGGAGCCCCAGTACGGGCCGTACATCGTGGTGGACTTGCTGCCGTAGCCGTAGCTGTTGACCGAGTTCTGGTAGCCGGTGGAGCTGGTGCCGATGAACCACGGGCCGCCCGAGGATCCGCCGGTCATGTTGCAGGGGATGCCCTGGGAGTTGAACTGCGGGTTGTAGGGATCGTTCGTGGCGGTGCCGCTGCAGCTCTTCAGGGACTCGCCGGTGAAGGGCCGGGCCGCGGGGTAGCCGAACGCCTTGTAGGTGAGGCCGCGGGCCGCGTTGAACTGCACGCCCGAGGCCCCCACAACGTCCGAGAGGGTCTGCCCGTTGAGCGTGTTCATGACCGCGAAGCCGGTGTCGTACGTCATGTCGCCGCCGGAGCTCCACTGAGTCGGGGCGTGGAGGGACTTGGCCGTCCACATGCCGTAGGGTGCGGCGCCGTCGAGGTAGGCCGGGACAAAGGTGAACTTGGTGGCGAAGGCGCCGGGGCCCTCGTTGAGGCAGTGCCCGGCGGTGGAGACGGTGCTCTTGTTCGTGGAGGACACCGAGTTGCCGGAGCAGACGTAGTTGGAGCCGCCCAGGGTGAAGAAGACCTTGCCGATGTGCTTGACCGGGGTCTCGCTCGCGTTCGCCTTGCTCTGGACTTCCTTCGCCTGCAGGCTCGGTGCCTGGGACTCGACGGTGCTGGGCGATCCCGCTTCAGCCGGGCGGTTCACAGCGACCTTGGAGTTGGCGCTCTTCTGCATGGCCCGCTCGGCCAGCACGTCACCGGGGATGGCGCTGCGCATCCGTTCTTCCGTCCAGTACTCCGCTCCGCCGGTCTCGACGACGGTGTGGCTGCTGACCCCGGACGTTTCCGCCGGCGTGTTGCCGGGTGCCGGGGCTGCGCTCGCTGCGCCCGCAGCGCTCAGAGCCAACAGTGCCGCTGCCGAGAGGCTGAGGAGGCTGGTGGCCAGAGTCTTGGGTGTTCTCATGGTTGTCCTAACCGGTGGAGTGCGGTGCGGCCTCCGGTGGTGGCCGCTGTGATGGGAACGAAACTACGGGACTTTGACCAGGGTGTAAAGCTTCCTGTCAATTCTTGTCACGGCATGTTGCCGGCGTCACGGAGTCCGGGGCGTGCGACGCCGGTAGGCGGCCACCCTACTCCCTCGGGTAAGTTAGGGGTGTTGAATTGGCACAAAATTTCCGGAAATACCCAGACCTTCAGGGAGACGCCCGAGCAATGGCAAAGATTATCTATACCCACACCGACGAAGCGCCGATGCTGGCCACCTATTCGTTCTTGCCGATTGTTGAAGCCTTCGCTTCGACGGCCGGTGTGGAAGTGGAGACCCGCGACATCTCGCTGGCCGGCCGTATCATCGCCGCGTTCGGCGACTACCTCACCGAAGAGCAGCGCGTCAGTGACGCCCTGGCCGAACTTGGCGGCCTCGTCAAGAAGCCCGAAGCCAACATCATCAAGCTGCCCAACATCAGCGCCTCGACGCCGCAGCTGAAGGCCGCCATTGCGGAGCTCCAGGGCCAGGGCTACGCCCTCCCGGACTACCCGGACAACCCCTCCTCGGACGAAGAGACGGACATCCGCTCCCGCTACGACAAGATCAAGGGCTCCGCCGTCAACCCGGTGCTGCGTGAAGGCAACTCCGACCGCCGCGCACCGCTCTCGGTCAAGGCCTACGCCCGCCAGAACCCGCACAGCATGGGGGCCTGGACCGCCGAGTCCAAGACCAACGTCGCCACCATGGACACCGATGACTTCCGCTCCAACGAGAAGTCCGTGGTCATCAAGGCTGACGGAAACGTCAAGATCCAGCTGGTCAAGGAAGACGGCACGGTCAAGGTCCTCAAGCGGGCCTTCCCCGTCCTCGCCGGCGAGATCATCGACGGCACCGTGATGCGCGCCGCCGCCCTGGACAGCTTCCTCGCAGCCCAGGTGGCCCGCGCCAAGGAAGAGGGCGTGCTGTTCTCCGCCCACCTCAAGGCGACCATGATGAAGGTCTCCGACCCGATCATCTTCGGTCACGTCGTCAAGGCGTACTTCGCCGAGCTCTTCGACACCTACGGCGCCCAGATCGCCGCCGCCGGCCTGAGCCCGAACAACGGCCTGGCCTCCATCCTCAACGGCCTCGAGGACCTCCCCGAGGAAATCCGCGGCGACGTCGAGGCGGCCATCAAGAAGGGCCTGAACGACGGCCCCGAGCTGGCCATGGTCGATTCCGACAAGGGCATCACCAACCTGCACGTCCCCTCCGACGTGATTGTGGACGCCTCCATGCCGGCCATGATCCGCAGCTCCGGCCACATGTGGGGCCGCGACGGCCAGGAAGCCGACACGCTCGCCGTCCTCCCGGACAGCAGCTACGCCAGCATCTACCAGGTCGTCATCGACGACTGCCGCGCCCACGGCGCCTTCGACCCGACCACCATGGGCACCGTCCCGAACGTCGGCCTGATGGCGCAGGCCGCCGAGGAATACGGCAGCCACGACAAGACCTTCGAGATCCAGTCCGCCGGCACCGTCCAGCTGGTCGACGACGCCGGCACCGTGCTGATCGAGCACAAGGTCGCCCCGGGCGACATCTGGCGCGCCTGCCAGACCAAGGATGTCCCGGTCCGCGACTGGGTCAAGCTGGCCGTCACCCGCGCCCGCGCCTCCGCCATGCCGGCCATCTTCTGGCTGGACAAGGGCCGCGCCCACGACGCCCAGATGATCGCGAAGGTTGAGGAGTACCTCAAGGAGCACGACACCGAGGGCCTGCAGATCGGCATCATGTCCCCGGAGGAGGCCACGGCCTTCACCCTGGAGCGCATCCGCAAGGGTGAGGACACCATCTCGGTGACCGGCAACGTGCTGCGCGACTACCTCACCGACCTTTTCCCGATCCTGGAACTGGGCACCAGCGCCAAGATGCTCTCGGTGGTTCCGCTGATCAACGGCGGCGGCCTCTTCGAGACCGGCGCCGGCGGCTCGGCCCCGAAGCACGTGCAGCAGCTGCTCAAGGAAAACCACCTGCGCTGGGACAGCCTGGGTGAGTTCCTGGCCCTCGCCGTCAGCTTCGAGCACCTGGCCACGTCCACGGGCAACGCCCGCGCGCAGATCCTTGCCGACACGCTGGACCGCGCCACCGGGACCTTCCTGCTGGAGGACAAGTCCCCGAAGCGCAAGGCCGGCGAGCTCGACAACCGCGGCAGCCACTTCTACCTGGCCAAGTTCTGGGCCCAGGAACTGTCCCGCCAGACCGACGACGCCGAGCTGGCCGCGGCGTTCGCTGCTGTCTCCGGAGCGCTGGATTCCTCCGAAGAGACCATCCTCGGCGAGCTCCTCGCCGTCCAGGGCTCCCCGGTGGACCTCGGCGGGTACTACCACCCGGACGAGGCCAAGGTCACCGCGGCCATGCGGCCCTCGGCGAAGTTCAGCGACGTCCTGTCCATGCTGGGCTAGGTCCACGGGCCGGCGTCCTGCCGGTATTGCTTGACCCCGCACAGCGTTCCACCCCGAACGGCGCACCGGAGATTCCCGGTGCGCCGTTCGGCGTTTCCGGGGCCGGCCACCGGATTACTGTTGCCTGGGCCGACGCCGTCACTTAGGGTACTAAGCACGCTTAGTTTCGGCTGGCGCCCCCAGGGCCGCCGGTGCGGGGCCAAGGTTGCCTACCCTGAGGAGTCGTCGCATGCCAGCAGACAGCAACATCCAGATCCCCGGTGCAGTGGCCGTGGAAGCGCCCGCGCTCGAGGAGCCCACCGCTCCGCGGGAACCGCTTCCGCCCAAGCCTGACCAGCAGGGACCCGAAGCCGTTTCGCCGACCGGTACCCCCACCGGCGCCCCGGTGAACTCGCGGGCGCAGTCCGGTGCGTACCTCACCACGGCCCAGGGGCTTCGGCTCTCCGACACGGACCACTCGCTGAAGGCCGGCCGGCGCGGCCCGGTGCTGCTCCAGGACCACCACCTGCGCGAGAAGATCACCCACTTCGACCACGAGCGCATCCCGGAACGCGTTGTCCACGCCCGCGGTGCCGGAGCTCACGGCGTCTTCCGGTCCTACGGTTCGGCGTCGAACATCACGCGCGCCGGATTCCTGGCCAAAGACGTCGAGACCCCTGTCTTCGTCCGCTTCTCAACCGTCCTGGGCTCCCGCGGTTCGGCGGACACCGTCCGGGACACCAGGGGCTTCGCAACCAAGTTCTACACCGACGAGGGCACGTTCGACCTGGTCGGAAACAACATCCCGGTCTTCTTCATCCAGGACGGCATCAAGTTCCCGGACATCATCCACGCCGGAAAACCGCACCCGGACCGCGAAATTCCGCAGGCCCAGAGCGCCCACGACACCTTCTGGGACTTCGTTTCGCTGCACACCGAAGCCCAGGCCCACACCATGTGGAACATGTCCGACCGGGCCCTCCCGCGCTCCTACCGGACCATGGAGGGCTTCGGCGTCCACACCTTCCGCTTCGTCAACAACGATGGCGCGACCAGCCTGGTGAAATTCCACTGGAAGCCGAAGCAGGGCGTCCACTCACTGCTCTGGGAGGAAGCCCAGCTCATCAACGGCATGGACCCGGACTTCCACCGGCGGGACCTCGCGGACGCGATCGAGGCCGGCGCCTTCCCGCAGTGGGAACTCGGCGTGCAGGTCTTTCCGGACACCGAGGAGGAATTCTTCCAAGGGATCGATCTGCTCGACCCCACCAAGTTCGTCCCCGAGGAGCTAGCGCCCGTGCAGCCCATCGGCATCATGACCCTCAACGCCAACCCGGTGAACTACTTCGCCGAAACCGAGCAGGTCGCCTTCCACCCCGGCCACCTCGTCCCCGGCATCGACGGCACCAACGATCCGCTGCTGCAGGTCCGGCTGTTCTCCTACATCGACACCCAGATCAGCCGTCTGGGCGGCCCCAACTTCAGCCAGCTCCCGATCAACCGGCCGCACGCCCCCGTCAACGACATGCTGCGGGACGGCATGCACCAGACGGCGGTGCACGGGGGAGCGGCCCCGTACCACCCGAACTCGCTCGACGGCGGCTGTCCGTTCCTGGCCGGCGCCGACCTCGGGACGTTCATCGACGTCCCCGAGGAACTCGCGGCCGCGGTGAAGGAGCGGAAGTCACCGGCATCCTTCGATGACCACTACAGCCAGGCGCGGCTGTTCTTCCGCAGCCTCACACCGGTGGAACAGGACCACGTGATCCAGGCGTACACCTTCGAACTCGGGAAGTGCCGCGAGGAGGCCGTCCGCCAGCGCCAGCTGCTGGCGCTGGCCAACATCGACGCCGCCCTCTGCGCAGCGGTGGCTGCGGGGCTCGGAATGCCCGCCCCGCAGGCCGGCGAGGCCGTGGAAGACGCTGCCCCGAGCCCGGCGGTCTCCCAACTGGGAGGGTCCTGGCCGGTGGCCGGCCGGGTGGTCGGCATCATCGCAGACGGGGACAGCGACCTGGACTCCGTCCGGGCCGCCCGGACCGCCCTCGATGCCGCCGGGATCGTGCCGCTGGTGATTGCACCGGCCGGAGGCTTCCTCGGCGGAGACGACGGCGGCATCCCGGTCCAGCGGACCTACCTCACTGCCCGCTCGACCGAGTTCGACGCCGTCCTGGTTGCCGCTTCGGGCGCACCGGCGGCGGACGCCGCCCAGGGACGGGACGCCAAGGCCGGCGAGCCGGGGGCGTCGCTGGATCCGCGCGTTGTGTTGCTCCTGTCGGAGATGTTCCGGCACGCCAAGGCCATCGGCGGCTGGGGCCCGGCCGTCACGTGCCTCGACGGGGCGAGCATCCCGCCGGACGCAGCCGGCGTGGCACTCGGGGAGGGGCCCGACGACGTCGTGGCGCAGCTTACCGGACTGCTCGCCGCGCACCGGGCCTGGGAACGCTTCCCGCCGGCCGGGGTCTAGCACCCCTGTCGACCCGGCCGGCGGCCAGGGCCTACGGCCGGACACGGAAGGAGGGAGGAGCCCGCGGACTCCTCCCTCCTCAGCGTCGGTTGAGGGCCGGCGCGTCCCTAGTCGTCGTCCTTGCCCTTGCCTTTACCCTTGCCACCGTCGGATGGCGGCGCGGGGGCGACGGCGGGCGGGGGAGCCGCTGCTGCTGCCGCAGCTGCTGCCGCAGCTGCGGCCTGGGCGGCGGCTGCGGCTGCAGCGGCCTGCGCTGCCGCTTCCTGCTCGGCGGCGAGCCGGGCGGCTTCGGCTTCGGCCTGACGGGCGTTGAGGTCCGCGCGGACTGTGTCGACGGACTTCCGGATGCTCCGGTGCCGTTTGAAGGACACCTCGCCTCGGGCGGCCGCCTCGTCCAATGCCAGCACGAGCTCGTCGAGGTGCTTCAGCGACCCTGCATGATCATTGGCCGCGGCGGCCTCGGTCGCGGCAAGGACCTGGGATTGCAGTTGCCCGGCGGCATTGCGGTCCAGCTCCGGCGCCGCGGCGCAGCCGGCCAAGGTGCCGGTGAGCAGCGCCGTGCCGAGGAGACAACCCGCGAGGAGCGGACGGGTGCGGAGGGGCCGCGAGCGGCGCGGGGCATGCTGGGTCGGATGGGTTGTCAGGTTCATGGTTCCACACTCTTCTGCAGCTCCTGCAAGTGCTGCCCCAGGTCCCCGGGCACGGCCGGATAGGGGACGACGGCGGGCGGTTCGGGTGCCGCGAGGACGACGGCGGCCGTGACGGCACCCGTCACGAGCGCCAGGAGCGCGAGGGACAGCAGGATCTGGGTGCGGCGGCGGGCCAGCCGGAAGCGCGAGGCGGTCCGGGACTGCACGGAGCCGCGGCTTTGCGGCGCGGTGGTGCCGGCGTCAGGGTCATTTACCAGGGTGGCAAGCGTCCCGGGGACGGCGCCCGCTCCGGCCGAGGTCAGCCGCGGGGGCCGGGCGGGCGGGGCCGGTAGAACGCGGGTGCGCTCTTCGGCGAGGAGCCCGGGGAGCGCCTCGGGGGAGACCAGGGCATGCCGCAGCGACACTTCGAGGTCCGCGGCGGAAGGACGGTCCAAGGGCTCCAGGGCTGTCATGGCCCGGATCAGCCGGGCCCATTCAGCTGGCACGGAATCCGGGATGGCCGGGGCCCGGTGCAGTCTCGCGACGGCGGATTCCACGGCGCCGCCGGGGTACTCGAGCTCACCCTTAATGCACTCAAGCAGGACCAGCCCCAGGGAGTAAATGTCGCTTGCCGGACCCAGGTCTGCACCGCGGGACTGTTCCGGGCTGAGGTATGCGGCGGTCCCCACCATGGTGCCGGTGGCGGTCAGTCGGGTGCCATCCACCATCCGGGCGATCCCGAAGTCGGTGAGTTTCGGACGCAGGGGCTCGCCGGGGCGGACCGGAACGAGCAGGATGTTTGCGGGCTTGATGTCCCGGTGGACGATCCCGAGAGAGTGCACATAGGCCAAGGCGTCGGACACGCCGGCTCCGATGACGGCGATCTCAGCCAGCGGCAGCGGGCTGTGCCGGATGCGGGACCGGAGATCTTGTCCGTCGACCAGTTCCATGGTCAGGAACGGCCGGGGTTCCTCGGGGACACGGGTGTCCGTGCCGGCATCGAAGAGGGTCACCAGGCTCGGATGGTTCAGGGTGGCCAGGAGCTCAATCTCGGCTTCCTGACGCCGGAGTTCGTCAGGATCGGCGGACTGCGGGGCAAAGAGCTTGAGCGCCACGTCGCGGCCGAGGTTCAGGTCCTTGGCGCTATAGACGGACGCCATTCCGCCCCGGCCGATCACTTCCCCCAGCCGGTAGCGGCCGCTCAAGAGTTCTGCCGTGACGCTATTGGGCGAACTGCTGTCCACGCTGTCCCCGTTTCTTCCCCGTGCGCCACGGCGGCGCCCCTCAAGAATGATACCGGGACGGGTATCGGCTCCTCGCACTGCGGCCGCCGACCGACGACCGCAGTGCGAGTTTATGCTGGCGCATCTGCGATGCCGTTGGGTCCCCCAGCGGACCCAACGACGGAGTGCTTTGCCGGAGCCTGCGATGCCGTTGAGTCCCCCAGCGGACCCAACGACGGAGTGCCTTGCCGGAGCCTGCGATGCCGTTGAGTCCCCCAGCGGACCCAACGACTTCACTCCGGCCTCACAAGACCTTGGCGCAAGCGAGATCGCTCCTAGGGTGGGCGTTCCTCATGGTGCGGGGACGGTTTGCGGCGGAGTGGTAATCCGGCGGGGAGGGCCTGTGCAGCGTGAATTGCCGCAAGCGCTGAAGAAGTCTGGTCCTTGGCGGGGGATGCGAGAGGGCAAGATGGGGCGCCGGAATACCGGCGGACGGTGCCGTCCATTGGGGGATCTCCTGAATGACTGTTGGCGGGCGCCCAGGGCAGCCCGATTGGCCGTGCTCTGTGGAGGGCAGAGACGGCTAACTAGTCAGGAGATGAACCGGGGTCGGCGGCGTCGACGGAGTGTACGTGCTGCAGCGGACCACGGATTGGATCAGCGCTGGCGGTGGGAATTACGAGGTACGGGCTGGGCAACCAGGCAGCTCCAGCGCCGGTTCCGCCCGACGAGGCGGTGCTTCCCGATCCAGCGCCGGGAGCCGCGGGCAGAGCATCCGGAGCGGGCAGGCCCGTTCCGTTGGGCCAGGGCGTGGGGCCGTCCTTGCCGGCTGGTGCTGGCGGTACGGTGCCCGCCGGCGTGGCGCCTGCCGGGGGAACGCTTTCCGCTTGCTGGCTGTCCGTTCCCGGCCGGACAGCGGTGTTCAGGGCAGGGATGTACAAGGCGGCTCGGAAGACCTTGACGCTGGCGGGCGCAGGTTTCTTCAGGTCAGTCAAAAGATCGCCGGCAACGTCGCAGTCCGGAAGGACGCCGGAGTCTGCGGCGGCAGCCGGGTCCGGGGGAACGGGAGCCGGGGCCAACCCGCCCGGGAGTGCTGCGTCAACGAAGGCCTGATCTGAAGCCCCGGGCTCTGCCGGTGTTGCCCCGTCCGTGACGGCAGGCTCCGCGGGCAGCCCTTCCTTGGTCGCCGGGTCCTTGGTTGCCGGGTCCTTGGTCTTCGGGTTCTTGGTTGCCGGGTCCTTGGTCTTCGGGTCCTTGGTTGCCGGGTCCTTGGTTGCCGGGTCCTTGGTTGCCGGGTCCTTGGTTGCCGGGTCCTTGGTTGTACGGTCCTTGGTTGCCGGGTCTTTGGTCTTCGGGTCCTTCGCGTTCCGGTCGTTTGTTGACGGGTCTTTGGCCGTTCGGTCCTTCGTATCCTTGGCGCCACGGTCCTTGGTGGCGGGGTCCTTCGCCCCCCGGTCCTTCGCCCCCCGGTCCTTCGCGGCTGGGTCCTTTGTCGCCGGCTCCTTCATCACTGGGTCGGTTCCAGGCAGCTTGGGGTCGATTACCGGCTGAGTGACGGGCCGTGTCGGCCCGGGACCGACGACGGGGGCGGCTGGATCGGGTGCGGGAGCCGGATACGACACGGCCGGGTCCGGAGCAGGCGAGGGCGTCCGGCCGGAGTTAACGGGGGTCGATACCGGTTCGGTGACTGGTTCGGGGACCGGTTCGGTGACTGGTTCGGTGACTGGTTCGGTGACTGGTTCGGTGACTGGTTCGGGGACCGGTTCGGGGACCGGTTCGGTCACGGGCTCGGGTGTCGGCGGCGTGGTCGGCTGAGCTGGCGGTGGGGGCGACTGCGGGGTCGTCGGCAGGGCAGTGGGTGGGGGGGCCGGCTCCGAAACCGGGGCGGGCACAGCGGGCTCGGTCGGGGCGACCGTGGGCGCCGGGACGGCTGGATCCGGCGTCGGCTCCCCGATAGGGGAGAGATGCGGAACAGTCGCCCAGGGCGTTCCCCCGGGCGCGAGTCCGGCCTCAGCCGGGGCGTCGACAACCGCTGGGGCTAGTGGCACTGCAAGTGTGGGCGCGGGGACGGCGGCCGCAGTGAAAGGGCTGGTCCCCGAGACAGTGGCACCGATCGTGGGAGCGGGAGTCGCATGGTTGTCCGCGCTGGCAGCTGCCGCAGAGAGAGCCAGCCAGGTGAGTCCGGCCGCGCCGCCCAGGATTACCCGCCGGAGTGGACGGCGCGGGCGTAACGGGACTGATGCTGGATCCACGCGCGCACCCCATTTCCCCGAAAGCCCCACGGTCCCTATAGGGTAAGTCCGCGCGCGGAGCGAGTCCAGAGTACGCCGTAAACCCGGCGGCCTCAGGAGCCGTAAACGGCGTCACCGCGCGTCATTTGGGTAGCTGACACCCAACTGGGCACGCACGCCATCGAACAGCCGCATGGTGTTCAGGGAGTCCTCGAGCGGCATCACGGGGCTCTCCGTGAGCCCGTGCTGGATGCAGCGGGTTACCTCGCGCAGTTCGTAGCTGTAGCCGCGCCCCACGACGTCGAACGTCTCGCTGCGGGGATCGTCGAAGCCGACCCGGACCAGGAGTTCCTTGGGGTTGTTGATCGACCCGATGGACTGCAGGAACCCTTCGCTGCCGGCCACGTTGGCAGTCCGCGGGCCGTGCGCCAGCAGGGACGACGTCAGCTGCGCCTGGGCGCCGTGGTGGTAGCCGAGCGTCAGGGCATTCTGGGCGTCCACGCCGTCGTCGTTCAGCCAGCCGGTGGCACTGACGGTTTGCGGGAAGCCCAGGGTGCCAAGAGCCCAGAGCAGCGGGTACACGGTGAGGTCCAGCAACGCACCGCCGCCATCCTTCGGGGCCCAGAGGCGTGACGCGGGCGAATACGGTGCCGGGAAGCCCAAATCCGCCCCCACCCACTTGACCTCGCCGATCTCGCCGGAGGAGGCGATCTCGAAGGCTCGCTGCATGCTCGGCAGGAAGCGGCTCCACATGGCTTCCATCAGGAACAGGCCCTTGGCCCGCGCCAGGGCGACCAGCTCGGAGGCCTCCCGCGCGTTGACCGTGAGCGCCTTCTCGCACAGCACGTGCTTGCCGGCGTTCAGGGCCGCCAGCGCGATTTCGTGGTGGTGGGCGTGCGGCGTGGCGACGTACACGACATCGACGTTGTCATTTGCGAGAAGGCGTTCGTAGCCGGTCTGCCCGTTGAGGTCCCCATATGCCCGGGCGAAGCCGAAATCCGCGGCGAAGGCTTCCGCTGCAGCCTGGGTGCGCGAACTGACTGCGTAGAGCTCAGCGTCGGCCAGGAGTTCCAGGTCGCGCGTCACGGACGCCGCGATGCCACCCGTGGCGATAACGCCCCAGCGCAGCCTCGCGCCGGTTGCCGTGCGGGGATCGGGGTCCGGCTGGCTGAACAGCCAGGGTGTGGCGATGTGGGCAGTCATGGAGCCATCTTCTCACCCGTACGGGGAGCGTCGCGGCGTTGGCCGCCGAAGCTGAGGGAGCGTCGGGGGTGTGGGCCGCCGAAGCTGAGGGAGCGTCGGGGGTGTGGGCCGCCGAAGCTGAGGGAGCGTCGGGGGTGTGGGCCGCCGAGGCCGCGGCGGCCGTGCGCCCGTACTCTGGGGGTCGTTACGCGGGAGCCCCGGCCGGCCGGCTGCGCGCAGCCTCCTCGGTCAGCTTGCCCTGCTGGAGCCGGAACCGCCGGTCGGTCTTGTTGGCCAGCGAGCGGTCATGGGTGACCACGAGGATGGTGGTGTTGTGGTCCCGGCTGAGCGAGCTGAGGAGCTCGATGATGTGCTCGCCGGTCTGCTCGTCCAGGTTGCCCGTGGGCTCGTCCGCGAGGATCAGTTTGGGGGAGTTGGCCAGCGCACGGGCAATCGCCACCCGCTGCTGTTCGCCGCCGGAGAGCCGGTTGATGCGGCGCACATGCTTGTCCGGGTCGAGCTGCACCTGCTCCAGCAACCCGCGGGCACGCTCCAGGCGGGCGGCCTTCCGGATCCCGGCGAACTCCATCGGCAGCATGACGTTGTCCACCGCGGAGAGGTTGGGAATCAGGTTGAACTGCTGGAACACAAAGCCGATGTCCCGCCGGCGGTACTCGGTGAGTTTGCCGTCCGGCATGCCGGCCAGGCTCACGCCGTTGACGAGCACATTCCCGCTGGTGGGTTTGTCGAGGGCGCCGAGCAGGGACAGCAGGGTGCTCTTGCCGCTGCCGCTCTTGCCCACGATCGAGGCCAGAGTGCCCTGCTCGAGCATGAAGCTGACGTCGTTGACCGGTTTGATGGTGCGGTCGCCGGACTTGAACGTGCGGACCAGGTTCTTGACTTCGATCATGGCTACTCTCCTCGGAGGACTTCGATGGGACGGATGCGGGCGGTGAGCAGGGCCGGCACCAGCGCCCCGATGATGGCGACGCCAAACACGGCGGCAATGCCCGCGGCGATGACGCCGGGGGAGGCGCTCGCCGTGACGGAGGTCAGCAGCTGGCTGGCCCCGCCGAGGGGGTTCCCGCCGGGAATCCCGCCAGGAATCCCGCCGGGGATCCCACCGGGAAGACCCTGCCCCCCGCGCTGGCCGGGCATGGCGGTGGCCGTGGCAGTGTTGGAGCTGATGAGCGCGGAGGCGATGCCGCCGCTGGCGAAGGACGCGACGGCGGCACCCACCACGCTGCCCAGGGCCACGAGGACCAGCGCCTCCAGCACGAACTGCAGGCCGATGGTGCGGTTCGGGGCGCCGATTGCCTTCAGCACCCCGATTTCCCGGCGGCGCTCGCGGACCAGCATGACCATGATCAGGAGGATGATCAGCCCGGCGGTGGCCAGGGCCGCCACGAAGGCGATGAAGGAGATGTTCTTGACGCTGCCGAGCGAACTGACAGCGTTTTCGAGGTTGCGCTCGCCCTGGCTGACGTCCGCCGCGTCGGTGCCGAGCGCGGCCTGCAAAGCAGTCTTGGCGGCGTCGACGTTCTCCAGGGAATTCACCGTGACTATCATCGTGGACAGTTCCCCGGGGAGTTCCGCGAGCGTCTGGGCCGTGGGGAGCGTGAGGTAGAGGGCGTTGTTGCCGAAGGCCGTGCCGGCGTCGAACAGGCCCGCCACGGTGAAGGTCTGGTCGTTGACGGTGAACGTTGAGCCGACGCTGAGCCCGTTCTTCTCGGCCAGGGTGGTGCCCAGCAGGGCGCCGGTGGAGGCCGCCGTGTAGTCGCCCAGGCCCGTGCCCTGCGTCAGTTCCAGGGCCTTGCCGGTGGCGTCCACTTCGGCCCCGATGCCGGTGGCCGTGACGGGCACGGAGAACGCCGGCGCGGCGGTGGCGGTGCCGGACGTTCCCGTCGTGCCCTCCGCGGCCTGGTTGCGGGTGCCGAGTGTCCCGGCGTCGACGGCGGCCGTGAGGCTCGTGGTTACGGTGGTGGCGGACTGGCCGCCGGGACCTCCCTGGCCGCCGGGACCTCCTGTCCCGGTCTGGGCGGCGGCAGCGGCGTTGCGGAGCCGCAGCGCCTTGGTGCCGACGACGGTGCTCACGTTGGGCACCGCGGCCGCCGTCGCGGCCTGTTCGCCGGTCAGCGGCTCGCCGCCGCCTTCGAAGCCCTGGCCGCCGGCGGGATTGACGGTCAGCACGGTGCCCACTGAGGCGTTCAGCTCCGCGACCTTCCCCGCGACGGCCTTGTTGGCCACCAGCATGGCCAGCGCGAGGCCGATGGCAACCGCCAGCACGGCCACCACGGCCGCTGTCCGGACCTTGTTTCGAAAGGCGTTGCCTATACTCCGGGCAAGGACGCTCACGTGACTCCTAGGGATCTTGGGCCGGCCGGAATGGCCGGCGGCTGATCCCACAGTGGTACGGGCTGCTGTGCGGACCGCCACCCGGAGCTGTGGATCCGCTGTGAAGGGCCGCGCGGAAAAGCCGGGCAGCAAAGAGCCCCGGCCCGCCGGGAGGCGGAGCCGGGGCTCTTCGTGGTGCTGCCTAAACAGGAACTACTGGGTCAGCGGTCCGAGTACCGGATCGTTGACGTAGGCCGTCTTGACGTTCTCCGCGGTCACGATAACCGGCTCCAGCAGGTACGCCGGAACCACCTTGACCGTGTTGTTGTACGACTTGTCATCGTTGATCTCAGGCGTCTTGCCGGCCTGGAGGTCCTTGACCATGGTGATGGCATGCTCGACGAGCTTGCTGGTGTCCTTGTTGATGGTGGAGTACTGCTCCCCGGCCATGATGGACTTCACGGACTCAACTTCGGAGTCCTGGCCGGTGACGACCGGGATCGGCTTGCCGGCGGCCTTCACCGAGGTGATGATCGCGCGGGCGAGCGTGTCGTTCGGGGACAGCACACCGTCGAGCGTTTCAGTGGTGTAGGTGCCGGCGAGCAGGGTGTCCATGCGCCGCTGGGCGTTCTCTGCCTTCCAGCCCTGGGTCACGGCCTGCTCGAAGGTGGTCTGGCCGGACAGCACCTTCAGGGTGCCGTCGTCCATCTTCGGCTTCAGGACGCTCATGGCGCCGTCGAAGAAGACCTTCGCGTTGGCGTCATCCGGGGAGCCGGCGAAGAGCTCGATGTTGTACGGGCCTTCCGGCTTCTTGGCCTTCATGCCCTCCAGCAGCGCCTGGCCCTGGAGTTCACCGACCTTGAAGTTGTCGTAGGCGACGTAGTAGTCCACGTTGGCCGTGTTCAGGAGCAGACGGTCGTAGGCAATGATCGTGGCGCCGGATTCCTTGGCCTGCTGGAGCTGGGTGCCCAGCTGTGCACCGTCGATGGCACCGACGATGATGACCTTGGCGCCCTTGGTGATCATGGCACTGATCTGGTTCTGCTGTTCCGACACGCCGCCGTTGGCGAACTGCACGTCCGGCTTGAAGCCGGCGGCGGTGAGGCCGTCGTTGAAGAGCGTCTCCGCCAGGACCCAGTTTTCGCTGGTCTTCTGGGGGAGCGCGACGCCGATCAGGGAGTCTTTCGGGAATGCTTCCCCGCCGGTGGTGGAACCGCCGGTGGTCCCGGTGTCGGCGCGGCCGCAGGCTGTCAGCGCCAGTGCCGCAATAGCAGCGATTGCTGCTGCCTTTCCTGCTTTACCAATCAGTCGCATTGTTTGGTTCACTTTCTTTAGATGGTGTGCGGAGAATCGAAGTGGAGCGGATCAGGGGAGCGGATTAGATGCCCCGTGAGATGACCTCTTTGGTGGACGTGGTCTCGTCGGCCTTGATCTCGCTGCTGCGGCCGAAGTTCTTCATCAGCATGCCGATGATGGATTTCTTGCCCTGGGACTTGTTGTAGACGTCGAACGCGACGGCGATCAGGAGCACAAGGCCCTTGATGATCTGCGTGAGGTCGGCGCCGACGCCGAGGAGCTGCAGGCCGTTGTTCAGGACGGCCATGACCAGGCCACCGACGATCGAGCCGATCACGGTGCCGACGCCGCCGGTCACCGCGGCGCCGCCGATGAACACGGCCGCGATGGCATCCAGTTCCCAGCCGACGCCGTCGAACGGGCCCGAGGCGGTGGAACGGCCGACGAAGATCATGCCGGCGAGGCCGGCCAGGACGGACATGTTCATCATCACCAGGAAGTTGACCTTCTTGGACTGCACGCCGGAGAGCTCGGCGGCGTGCCGGTTGCCGCCGACCGCGTAGATGTGGCGGCCGATGACGGTCTTGGAGGAGATGAAGCCGTAGATGAGCACCAGCGCCGCCAGGATCAGGCCCGGGATCGGGAAGGACGTGCCCGGCCGGCCGGTGGCGAACAGGTACGTCGCGTAGAGGATGGCGCCGCAGATCAGGACCAGCTTGACGACGCTGACCCAGGCTTCGGGCACCTCGGCGCCGAGGGCCTTGGCGTTGCGGCGGGAACGGATCTCACTGAAAATCACAAACGCGACGCCCAGCAGGCCCAGCAGCAGCGTGAGGTTGTTATAGCTGGTGTCCGGCCCGACCTCGGGCAGGTAACCGGAACCGATCTTCTGGAAGTCGGCGGGCACCGGGATGGTGTTCGACTTGCCGACGTACTGGTTGGCGCCGCGGAAGATAAGCATGCCGGCCAGCGTGACAATGAACGCCGGGATGCCGACGTACGCCGTCCAGAACCCCTGCCAGGCGCCGATCAGCACGCCCAGCCCCAGCCCCATCAGGATGCCCAGGTACCAGGGGATGCCCCAGTCCCGGATGAAGAGGGCCACACAGACGCCCACGAACGCCGCCACCGAGCCGACGGAGAGGTCGATGTGGCCGGCGATGATGACCAGGACCATGCCAATGGCGAGGATCAGGATGTAGGAGTTGCCGTTGAAGAGGTTGATGACGTTGCCCGGGGTGAGCGTGCGGCCGTCAGTTGCAATCTGGAAGAAGATGATCAGGGCCACCAGGGCGAAGATCATGCCGAATTGGCGGGTGTTGCCGCCAAAGAGCTTCTTGAGCGCGTTCATTATTTCAGTCCTTGTTTCCGTCAGTTATCGGAGCGGTTTGCCACAGCGGTCAGGCGGTCTTGCGGGCCGACGTCATGAGTTTCATGAGGGTTTCCTGGCTCGCTTCGTCCTTGTTGAGCACGCCGGTGATGGCGCCTTCGAAGATGGTGTAGATGCGGTCCGAGAGGCCCAGCAGCTCGGGCAGCTCCGAGGAAATGACGATGACGCCCTTCCCCTGGTTGGCCAGCTGCTGGATGATGCCGTAGATCTCGTACTTTGCGCCGACGTCGATGCCGCGGGTGGGCTCGTCCAGGATCAGCAGCTCGGGGTCGGTGAACATCCACTTCGCCAGCACCACCTTCTGCTGGTTGCCGCCGGAGAGCTTGGCCACGCCCTCCTCCACCGACGGCGCCTTGGTCCGCAGGGACTTGCGGTACTGCTCGGCGACGGTGAAGACCTTGTTGGCGTCGATGACGTTGTGTTTGCTGACTTTGCGGAGGTTGGCCGAGACCGTGGTGGCTTTGATGTCATCCAGCAGGTTCAGCCCCAGGGACTTGCGGTCCTCGGTGACGTAGCCCAGTCCGGCGTCGATCGCCTGCTTGACGCTCTTGAGTTCGACCTCCTTGCCGTGCATGTAGATCTGTCCGGAGAGGAACCGGCCGTAGGACCGGCCGAAGACGGAGCGGGCGAGCTCGGTGCGCCCGGCGCCCATCAGCCCGGCGAAGCCGACGATCTCGCCGCGGCGGACGAAGAAGTTGGAGTTCTTGCAGACCATGCGGTCCTGCACCTGCGGGTGGCCCACGTTCCAGTTCTTGACCTCGAAGAAGGTCTCGCCGATCTTCGGCTCGTGGTCCGGGAATCGGGATTCCAGGGTCCGGCCCACCATGCCTTTGATGATGCGGTCCTCGTCGACGCCGTCGGCCTTGACGTCCAGCGTCTCGATCGACTTGCCGTCACGGATGATGGTGATGGAGTCCGCGATCTGCTCGATCTCGTTCAGCTTGTGGGAAATGATGATGGACGTGATGCCGCGGCCCTTCAGGCCGAGCATCAGGTCCAGCAGGTGCTGGGAGTCGGATTCGTTCAGGGCGGCCGTGGGCTCGTCGAGGATGAGCAGCTTCACCGACTTGTTCAGGGCCTTGGCGATTTCGACGAGCTGCTGCTTGCCGACGCCGATTTCCTTGATGGGGGTTTCCGGGTCCTCCCGGAGCCCGACCCGTGCCAGCAGCTCGGTGGAGCGGATCCGGGCCTCGGCCCAGTCGATCACCCCGCGCTTCGTGGGTTCGTTGCCCAGGAAGATGTTCTCCATGATGGACAGTTCGGGGATCAGCGCGAGCTCCTGGTGGATGATCACGATGCCGGCGTGCTCGCTGGCCCGGATGTCCTTGAACTGCTGGACTTCGCTCTGGTAGACGATGTCGCCGTCGTAGCTGCCGAAAGGGTAAACCCCCGAGAGCACCTTCATGAGGGTGGACTTGCCGGCGCCGTTCTCCCCGCAGATCGCGTGGATCTCGCCGGCCTTTACCCGCAGGTTCACCTCGGACAATGCTTTAACGCCGGGGAACTCTTTGGTGATGGAGCGCATCTCGAGAATTATCGGATCGCTGTGCGTGTTGAGGGACGTCATCTGCCCTTACGCCTCCAATGCATGACTTCGTTGTCCGCCCCTGCAAACCGCAGGGCCGTCTGATGGAAAAGTAAACTGGATCACAGGCCTTGTCGTCAAGTCTTTAACGCAACGGCCCGATAACGAAAGACTCAGCTGCGCCGGATTCCGGCGTGCTGGAAGACCAAAGCCGTGGCGCCCAGGGCCTCGGCGCGGTCCCCCAGGGAGGACATCGTAAGCGTCGTCGTCTCGCCGATGACGGGCACGGCATGCCGGACCAGGCCCCGCCGGATCGGGTCCAGCAGCAGTTCGCCGAGCCCCGCCAGCGGGCCGCCCACCACGATCACTTCGGGGTTGATCAGGTTGGCCACATTGCCCAGGGCGCGGCCGACGGCGAGCCCGGCGTCGTCCACCACGCGCAGGGTCGCGGAGTCCCGGGCGAGGGCCTTGCGGACGATGTCCTCCGGCGTGAGCGGCGCGTCCTCGCCGCGGCCCAGGAGCTCGATCATGGTGGTGGTGGAGGCGATGGTTTCCAGGCAGCCGCGGTTCCCGCAGCGGCAGACCAGCCCGTGCTCGTGAATGGTCGCGTGGCCGATTTCGCCGGTGATCCCCACGTTGCCGTAGTAGGGCATCCCGTTCAGGATCAGCCCCGCGCCGATACCGGAGCCGATCTTGAGGAACAGCAGGTTGCTGATGCCGGTGTGCGGCCCCCAGGTCACCTCCGACAGGGCCCCGAGGTTGGCGTCGTTATCGAGGAAAACCGGGAGATCCAGCGCCTCCTCGAGGCGTTGCAGGATGTTGATGCCCACCCATTCGGGCAGGATGGCGCCCTGGGCCACGGTCCCCGTGCGGCGGTCGATGGGGCCCGGGATGCCGACGCCGGCGCCCACCACCGCGCTGCGTTCCACCCCGCTGTTGGCCAGGAGCCGGTCCAGCAGCCCGACGGCGGCGGTGATGCCCTCCTCGGCGTGGTGGCCCAGGGGGAGCAGGACCGATTCCTCGGCGATCACGTGGTAGCTCAGCGAGGCGAGGACGACGCGCAGGTGCCGGCGGCCGAAATCGATCCCGACGGCGACGGCGCCGTTGCTGTTGAGCCTGACGTTCAGGGCCCGGCGGCCGGAGCTGGTGATCGGTTCGGTGGAGGCCAGTCCGGCGTCCTGCATGATCTTGACGATGTTCGAGACCGTGGCCGTGGAGAGGCCGGTCTGCCGTGCCAGTTCCGCCTGCGTGGAGGGCCCGGCGAGAAGGCATTCAATGATCCGCTGTTGGTTCAGATGCCGGAGTGCGGACTGCGATCCGGGGTTTTTGGTTCGGCTCCTCGTTGAGCGCGTTGGTGAGGGCATGCAATGAAGAGTGCCCCATCCGCGCCTTGTAGTCAAGAAGTTAACGCATGGTAGGTCCGGAAGCCGGCTGGCAGGGCCGATGCGCAGGCTGGTGCCGCGTCCGCCGGGACGCCGGCCGGTGCCCGTGGGGCATTCCGCCCTGCTTCCCGCACGGGCGGGCGGAAATGCACCGGGACGGCGGTGCCGGCGGATGGCTACGCTGGAGGAGCGAGAGTCCGCCGACAGGGCGGGCCCGGAGGATGCTGAGGTGGTAATGGTGCTACTGGCCCTGATGCAGGCGAACGCCGCCGTGCTGGACGTTGACGCCAACTGCGCCGCGGTGGATGCCGCCGCCGGCAAGGCCGCCGCGGCCGGCGCCCGGCTGCTCCTCACCCCCGAGCTGTTCCCGGTGGGGTACGCGCCCCTCCGGCTGCGGGCGGAGCTTGACCCGGCGGTGCTGCCCGCGCTCCGGCAGGCCCTGGCGGACGTGGCCCGCCGGCATGGCATAGCACTGGTCTACAGCCTCCCCGCCGTCACCGCAGCGGGGGAATGGCACATCACCGCCACCCTCGTCGACGAGCACGGCGACGAGCTCCTCAGCTACGCCAAGGTGCACCTGTTCGGTCCGGAGGAGCGCCAGGCGTTTGTCCCCGCCACGGCCAGTCCCGGCGTCGTGGACTTCCACGGGATCAGCACCTCGCTGGTGATCTGCTACGACGTGGAGTTTCCCGAGGCGGTCCGTGCCGCCGCGGTGCGCGGCGCCGAACTGCTGCTGGTGCCGACGGCCCTCGCGGAGGGATTCGACGCCGTGCCGCAGGTGCTGATCAGGGCCCGGGCACTGGAGAACCACCTGACTGTGGCCTATGCCAACCACTCCGGGACCGAGGACGGCTGCGGCTTCCTGGGCGGCAGCGTCATCGCAGCCCCGGACGGCGGGCTGCTGGCCGCGGCAGGAACCGGGGCCGAACTGCTGTTCGCCGAACTGCCGGAGCCCGGCGGGACCGGGCATGAGGTGGCGTACCTGGCTGATCGCCGGCCAGAGATCTACCGGTCCTGGGGCAGCTGAGCGGCACCCGCATCCGGGGCGGCCGACCCGGCCGGCACCCCGGGCAGCTCGTCCGTGTACTGCAGGGCAATCCAGAGCTCGGCCCGGGCCTGCGCCCGGTTGAGATCCAGCTCCAGCAGCTCCGCGAGCATGCCGATCTGCCGCCGGATGCTGTTGCGGTGCAGGCCGGTGGCTTTGGCCGTGGCGTCCCAGCTGCCGTTCTCGCCGAGCCAGGCGCGGAGGACGCCGAGCAGGGCGTCCCGCCGCTCCGGCGCCAGCGCCAGCACGGGCGCCAGCAGCCGGGCGGCGAGCATGGCACCCGCCTCCTTGCCGAGCAGCCCGGCCACGGACCACGTGACGTCATCAACCCGGACGCTGCGTCCGGTGGTCCCGACGCGGCCGCGAAGGGACCACGCCCGCTGGTAGGCCTCCGCCAGCCCGGGAAGCTCGGTGGCGCTGCCGACCACGAGGCGCCAGCCGAGCCGCTCCACACCGGCCAGCAGGGCGTCGTCGACCTTCAGCCGGGTGATGGCGGCAAAACCGTCGTCGGTGATCTCCACCAGCTTGGTGTCGAACATCCGGCGCCACTCCAGCAGCTCCCGGACGGGACTGTCGCCGGCACGGCCGGCGCGGCCCGGTGTGGCGGGGCCCGCGGGGCCGGCCGGCTCGGAAGTGGCTGCCGGCTCAGCCGCGCCGGCCGGCGCAGTGGTGCCGGCACGGCCGGCGGGGGTCCCCGCCGCCTCCGGGCGGATGCCGAGGATCACCCGCAGCTGCCCGGACCGGGTGGAGGAGACGCTCTGCGCCAGCAGGTCCTTGATCCCGTTGACGTGGCGGGTGCTCCCGGAGGCCAGGCTGTCCGGATGCAGCAGCAGCGCGGTGGCCAGCTGGCTGGGGGCCAGTGAGCCGCTGGTGCGCTGGCGCACGAGCAGTTCCAGCAGCCCGACGGCGGTGGAGACAACGCTGTTCTGGGCCGGGGTCAGCGGGGCATCGGTGCCCAGGACCAGCGCGCCCAGGTTGGCGTCCCGGGTGCTGCGCAGGGGATACCCGAACACCAGCGCCGAACCTGCCGTCCCAAACGAATCCAGCTCCACGCGCGGGCCGCTGCCGGAGAGCAGCCTCGCCAGCAGGGGCTGCAGCGCTGCCGCGTCAGGGGTACTGGGGGGTCCCGCCGGCGTCGCGGGGGCTCCCTCCGCGCCGGCGGTCCCGCGGGCACGCACCCGCCCGTCGGCGCCCGCCAGCACCGCCCAGACCGGAACCCGCTGCACGAGGGCGGCCAGGAGTTCGTGTTCCGGCCGCGCCGACAGCACGGCGCGCATGAGCTGCCGGTTCGTGTCGGCCAGCTGCCGGAACGTCGTGGCGTTGTCCGATTCCAGCAGCCGCGAGAATTCCAGGCCGACGGCGGCGAAGGGAACGGTCTTCGGGACGGCCACGAGCGTCAGGTTGTGCCGCCGGCAGGCCTGCACCACGGCATCGGGCACCGCGTCGAAGTACGGTTCCAGGCCGAAGCCTAGGGCGGAGACGCGCGCACCGACCAGCCGCCGGACATAGGCGTCCACCAGGTCACCGGCGCCGCCCCCGCCCAGGAACGGGAGGCCGGCGGTGAGCAGGAACTCGCCGTCGAGCAGGTACGGGGTGGGATCCTCCAGCTCGCTCGGCTCCACCCAGCGCAGCCGCTCCGCCCCGTTGCCACCGTCGTGCAGGACCGACAGCTCCGGCGGCAGCTGGCGCAGGAACTGCGCCAGGGTGACAAAACCCAGCCGCTCGGCACCGTCAGCAGGGTTGCCGCGGGGGTCCAGGGCCGAGTGCTTCGGTGCATTAAGTCTCATGGCTGAAGACTATAGGGCATTTTGCACAACCGTGAGAGCTGGCTCACAAGCCTAGGCTGGACGCGGGGAAAAAGACCACTACTGAAGAACGGACGTCAACGATGACTGTGCCAACTCTTATTGGAGAACGGCCACCGGCCACCACGGGCCGTCCCGGACTGACCGCGCAGCTGCTTCGCCGCAAGCCGATCGCCCAGCTCGTCAGCGAAGCCGAAACCGGCCACGGCGGCACGCGGCTGGTCCGCAGCTTCGGGGTGCTGCAGCTGACGATGATCAGCGTCGGCGCCACCCTCGGCACCGGCATCCTGGTGATCCTGGGTGAATCCGTGCCGCTGGCGGGCCCGGCCATCTGGATCTCCTTCGCAATCGCCGGGCTCGCCGCGCTGCTCTCCGCCGTCTCGTACGCCGAAATGGCCGGGATGGTGCCGGCGGCCGGCTCGAGCTACTCCTACACGTACGCGACCATGGGCGAAGGCATGGCCTGGATCTGCGGCTGGTGCCTGGTGCTGGAATACGCCGTCTCCGTGGCCGCCGTTGCCGTCGGCGCCGGCCAGTACGTCAACGAAGCCCTCGCCGTCTTCGGACTGTCGCTGCCGGACGCCATCTCGCAGCCGCCCGGCGACGGCGGGGTCCTGAACGTGCCGGCGATCGTGATTGTCGTCCTGGCCACGGCGCTGCTGGTCCGCGGCGCCAGGGAAAGCGCCTGGATCAACACAGCCATTGTGGTGGTCAAGGTCGGCATCCTGGTGTTCTTCTGCGCCGTGGCCTTCACCGCCTTCAACGCCGCACACTTCGAGCCGCTGCTGCCGATGGGCGCCGCCGGCGTCTCCGCCGCCGCCTCCCGGGTGTTCTTCTCCTACATCGGGTTCGACGCAGCCTCCACGGCCGGCGAGGAGGCCCGCAACCCGAAGCGCGATCTGCCCCGGGCCATCCTGCTGTCCATGCTGATCGTCACCACCATCTACGTGCTCGTCGCGGTCGCCGCGATCGGCGCGCGGCCCTGGGGCTGGTTCGACGGCACCGAAGCCGCCCTCGTGAAAATCCTGGAGGAGACCACCGGGCAGCCCTGGATCGCGCTGGTCTTCGCCGTCGGGGCCGTGCTGGCCATCATCAGCATCGTGCTGACGGTCCTCTACGGCCAGACCCGCATCCTGCTGTCGATGGCACGGGACGGCATGGTGCCCAGAATCTTCGGCCGCGTCTCGCCCCGCACCGGCACCCCGGTTGCCGGAACCCTGATTGTCGGCACCGCCGTCGCCCTCACCGCCGGCCTCGTCCCGCTCGGAGCGCTGGCGGACGCCACCAGCATCGGCACGCTCTTCGCCTTCGCCCTGGTCAACGTCGCCGTCATCTACCTGCGGCGCCACCGGCCCGAACTCACCCGCAGCTTCCGCGTCCCGCTGTTCCCGCTGACCCCCATCCTCGGCGCCGCCATGTGCGGCTACCTCATGCTCAACCTGGGCGCCGACACGTGGGTGGTCTTTGGACTGTGGATGCTGGTGGGACTGGCCGTCTACTTCGGCTACGGCCGCCGGCACTCCCGGGTAGCGGCGCTCAGCCACGAGGAATACCGTGAACTATCCGGCGCAGCCCCCTCCGACACCCCGCCCACACCCGACCCGATGAAAGCACACCACTCATGACAACCGCCACAGAACTCCCGGCCCCCGGACCGGCAGCGCCCGGCTCCGGCGGCCAGGCCCCCATCACCATGCTCAATCCCGACTTCCCGTTCAGCTACGACCACTACCTGGCCCATCCGGACGGCCTGGGCGCCGTCCCGCCCCGGCTGTACGGAACCGAAGTGGCCGTGGTCGGCGCCGGGCTCTCCGGGCTGGTGGCGGCCTACGAGCTGATGAAACTGGGCCTGCGCCCGGTCCTCTACGAGGCGGACCGGATCGGCGGCCGGCTGCGGACCGCGAGCTTCCCCTCCGCCGCCGGCGTCGTCGCCGACCTCGGCGGGATGCGCTTCCCCGTCTCGGGCAAGGCCTTCTACCACTACGTCGAGCTGCTCGGGCTGGAAACCCGGGAGTTCCCCAACCCGCTGGCGGCGGCGACCTCCAGCACGGTGATCGAACTCGCCGGGCAGAAGCACTACGCCCGCACCCCGGCGGACCTCCCGCCGTTCTTCCGGGAAGTCGCGGAGGCCTGGAAGGCCGCCGTCAACGACGGCGCCAAGTTCACCGAGATGCAGGACGCCATCCGCGCGCGGGACACCGCCCGGATCAAAGAGCTGTGGAACGCGCTGCTGCCCCTGCTGGATGAACAGACCTTCTACGGCTTCATCGCCGGCAGCGACTCGTTCAGGCAGGCCGGGTTCGCGCACCGCGAGGCGTTCGGGCAGGTGGGCTTCGGCACGGGCGGCTGGGACACGGACTTCCCCAACTCCATCCTCGAAATCCTGCGCGTCGTCTACACCGACGCCGACGACGCGCACCGGTTCATTGCCGGCGGCGCGCAGCGGCTCCCGGAGGCGCTCTGGGAGCACGCGCCGTCGGGCATGGTCCACTGGCCCGAGGGGACATCGCTGGCATCACTGCACGCCGGCGCCCCGCGGGGCGCCGTGGACCGGATAGCCCGGGACGGCAGCGGCGACTTCCGCATCCGGGAACGATGGGGCCGGGAGGCGGCCTATCCCGCCGTCGTCACCACCTGCCAGTCATGGCTGCTGTCGACGCGGATCCACACCGAGGAAACGCTGTTCCCGGCAGAACTGTGGACCGCGATCGAACGCTCCCACTACATGCAGTCGTCCAAGACCTTCGTGATGGTCGACCGGCCCTTCTGGAAGGACATCGATCCGGCGACGGGCCGCGAGGTCATGTCCATGACGCTGACCGACCGGCTCAACCGTGCCACCTACCTGCTGGACAACGGGCCGGACCAGCCCGCGGTGATCCTGCTCTCCTACACCTGGAACGACGACGCGCTGAAATGGCTGTCCCTGGACGCGGACCAGCGGGTCGAGCTGATGCTGCACTCGCTCGCGCAGATCTACCCGGACGTGGACATCGCCAGCCACATCGTCGGCCAGCCCATCACCGTCTCGTGGGAAGCGGACCCCAACTTCATGGGGGCCTTCAAAGCCAATCTGCCGGGACACTACCGCTACCAGCAGCGCCTCTTCAGCCACTTCAAACAGGACCGGCTCCCGGAGGCGCAGCGCGGGATCTTCCTGGCCGGCGACGACGTGTCCTTCACCGCAGGGTGGGCCGAAGGCGCCGTGACCACCGGACTGAACGCCGTCTGGGGCGTCGTCAACCACCTGGGCGGGTCATCGGCGCCCGGGAACCCGGGTCCGGGCGACGTGCTGGACGAACTGGGCCCGATCCCGCTCGACTGAGTTTCCCGGCGTGCTCAGCCGTGCAGTTCGCGGTGCGCCCGGGCCAGCTCCTGGTAGTGCGCCGCGTTCTGCTGCACGCCCGCGAACTCCTCGTCGCTGAGTTCGCGGCGGACCTTGGCCGGCACCCCGGCGACCAGCGAGCGGGGCGGAACCACGGTGCCTTCCAGCACGACGGCGCCGGCGGCCACGAGCGAGCCGGCCCCGATGACGGCGCCGTTGAGGATGGTGGCGCTCATGCCGATCAGGCAGTCGTCCTCGACCGTGCAGCCGTGCACGACGGCGCTGTGCCCGACGCTGACCCGGGCGCCGACCGTGCAGGGGAAGCCCGGGTCGGCGTGCAGCACCACGTTGTCCTGCAGGTTGCTGCCGGCGCCCACGCTGATCGCGGCGGTGTCGGCCCGGACGGAGACGCCGTAGAAGGCGCTGGAGTTCTCGGCGAGCGTTGCCTTGCCAATCACCGACGCGCTCGGTGCGATGAAGACGGATTCGTGGACGGCCGGAGTGTCCCCGGCGAAAGCGTAAATGGGAGCCATGCCTCCACCCTAGGACACACCCCCAGCCCGTTGCGCTATCACTTGTGGTGGTTCTCAGGGCTGAGAACCACCACAAGTGATAGGTCAACGGGGGTTGAACGGGCGCCGGGGCTGAGTAGGATCGGGGCCATCAACGGCGTTGTCCGGAAGGTGGGTCCGTGGTGACGGAAGACGGGATGTTCCTGCGAATGATGCGGCGGCTGGAGCAGTCGGACCGCCTCGACCCGGCCGTCCGGGTGGCGGAGCCGCTCGCCGGCCGGCTGGTGGCGAACGCCAGGCTGCGCCGCTTCTTCCGGGGCGACGCCACCGGCATCCCGCCGCACACGATCGCCACCGATGTGCCGTTCGGGGCCTGGTTCATGGCGATCTTCCTGGACCTCTTCCCGGACGAAGGAACCCGGCGGGCAGCAACCCGGCTCGTGGCCCTCGGCGTCGCCGCGGCCGCCCCCACCGGACTCAGCGGCTGGGCCGAATGGGCCCGGGCGGACCACGCCACGCGGCGCGTCGGCGTCGTCCACGCCGCTGCGAACGGCACGGCGACGCTGGTCTTCCTGGCCTCGTGGGCCGCACGTTCCCGCGGCCGGCACGACCTGGGCGTGCAGCTGGCCCGGCTGGGCGGCGTCCTGCTGATCGTCGGAGGCTTCCTGGGCGGGTACATGCGCAGCGTGCGCCGCCCCTGAGCCCGATGCGCTATCACATATGGTCACTCTGAGCGCTGGGAACGACCAAAAGTGATAGGGCAACGGGTGTTTTCAGGCGGGGGAACGGAGCACCGTGACGCCGGGGCCCTGTTTTGGAAAGTCCTGCTCGGGGTCCTGGGCGGGATGGCGGTCTTCGGGGAGGACGACGGCGATCGGAGCCCCGGGCGCGGCCACCCGCTCCAGTTCCCGGACGACGTCGTCCCATGCCTCGGGGGGCAGCGCCGCGAAGGCGTCGACCGCCCACACCGATGGGAACACCGAGTCGGCAAAGGGCAGGGAGCCGGCCGCCGCGACCGAGGCTTCCAGGCCCCGGGCCCGTGCCGTGTGGATGTTCTCCTCGGAGGGGTCGACGCCGGTGAAGTGGATGCCGGACTGGACAAAGCGCAGCCCGTCCGAGCCCTGCCCGCAGTCCAGGCCGAGGACACCCCTGCGGCCCTCTGCCTTGAGCAGGGCCACGAACTCGGTCAGCGGGTCTTCCGGGGAATGTGCCATACCCCTATTCAATGACCGGCGTCAGCTGAATACAACCGGGAAAATCCAACCGGGCTCAGTTGAAAACAACCGTCCGGTTCCCGTCCAGCAGGACCCGGTGCTCGGCATGCCACTGCACGGCCTGGGCCAGCGTGCGGGCCTCCACATCGCGGCCCATCTGGACGAACTGCTCGGCCGTGCGGCGGTGGTCGACCCGGATGACTTCCTGTTCGATGATCGGACCCTCGTCCAGGGCGGCGGTGACGTAGTGCGCCGTGGCGCCGATGAGCTTCACGCCCCGGGCGTGCGCCTGGTGGTAGGGCTTGGCGCCCTTGAAGGACGGCAGGAAGGAATGGTGGATGTTGATGGCCTTGCCGGTCAGCTGCTGGCACAGGTCGTCGGAGATGATCTGCATGTAGCGGGCAAGGACGGTGAGCTCGATGTCATGCTCGGCCATCAGCTTCCGCAGCTCGTCCTCGGCCTGGACCTTGGTGTCCGCGGTGACCGGGATGTGGTGGAAGGGGATGCCGTAGAACTCGGCCAGGCCCGCCAGGTCACGGTGGTTGGACACGATGGCCGGGATCTCGATGGGCAGGGTGCCGGAGCGCTGCAGGAACAGCAGGTCATTGAGGCAGTGCGCCGACGTGCTGGCCATCAGCAGGGTGCGGACCTTCCGCCCGGCCGGGTTCAGGCTCCACTGCATGCCGAAGGCTTGGGCCACCGGCTCCAGGGCGGCCTGAAGCTCCAGCTGGGAGGACGCCGTCGTGGCCTCGACGCGCATAAAGAAGGTGCCGGTGCTCTGGCTGCCGTACTGCTGCGAGTCCGTAATATTGCAGCCCGCGACGAGCAGGGCGCCCGCCACGGCGTGCACGATGCCTTGGCGGTCCGGGCAGGAGAGGGTCAGGATATAGGAAGCAGTCAGCTGGTCGTCAGTCACGGAAGACAAGCCTACCCGCGGTCCACCGGGGGCTCGGTCCGGGCCGCGGGTCTGGGGTACTCTGGAACGGTCGCAACTGGCGTTGGGTGGCTAACCACCAGGGAGCGGCACTCACGAAGACCACGGATCGTACGCCTGGGCCGAGGGTCATGTTTTTCCGGTTGGCAGCGACCAGCTGCCGGCCCGCATCGGCACCCCGCACGGGTGCCGGCGCCTTGTCGCGTACCCGCTGTCCGGGGCCGTAATCTAGGGGCGCCGCCGCGGGCCAGCCGGTAACCTGACCTTAAGCAGTGCCCGTTGCCTAGCCAGGAGTTCCCCGTGACCACCTCTCTTAGCCTTTCCTCAGCCGCCGTGAGCAACCAGCCGCTGGCCGACCTTGACCCCGAAATCGCCGCAGTCCTTGCCCAGGAGCTTGGCCGCCAGCGCGGCACCCTGGAAATGATCGCCTCCGAGAACTTCGCCCCGCGCGCTGTGATGGAAGCCCAGGGCTCGGTCCTGACCAACAAGTACGCCGAGGGCTACCCCGGCCGCCGCTACTACGGCGGCTGCGAGTACGTCGACATCGCCGAGCAGCTCGCGATCGACCGGGTCAAGGAGCTCTTCGGCGCCGAATACGCCAACGTCCAGCCGCACTCCGGCGCCCAGGCCAACGCCGCGGCACTCTCCGCGATGATCACCCCGGGTGACAAGATCCTGGGCCTGTCCCTGGCCCACGGCGGCCACCTGACCCATGGCATGAAGCTCAACTTTTCCGGCAAGCTCTACGAGGTCGCCGCGTACCAGGTCGAGCAGGACAACTTCCGCCTCGACATGGACAAGCTCCGCGCGCAGGCCATCGCCGAGAAGCCCCAGGTGATCATCGCCGGCTGGTCCGCCTACCCGCGCCACCTCGACTTCGAGGCCTTCCGCTCGATCGCCGACGAAGTCGGCGCCCTCCTCTGGACCGACATGGCGCACTTCGCCGGACTCGTGGCCGCCGGCCTGCACCCGAGCCCGGTCCCGTACTCCGACGTCGTCACCTCCACCGTCCACAAGACCCTCGCCGGGCCCCGCTCCGGCGTGATCCTGGCCAAGAAGGAGTGGGCCAAGAAGATCAACTCCAACGTCTTCCCGGGCCAGCAGGGCGGACCGCTCATGCACGTGATCGCCGCGAAGGCCGTCGCGTTCAAGATCGCCGGCACCGAAGAATTCAAGGAGCGCCAGGAGCGCGTCCTCGAGGGCGCCCGGATCATCGCCGACCGCCTCAACCAGTCCGACGTGTCCGACGCCGGCGTCTCCGTCCTGACCGGCGGCACGGACGTGCACCTGGTCCTGGTGGACCTGCGCAACTCCCAGCTCGACGGCCAGCAGGCCGAAGACCTCCTGCACTCGGTGGGCATCACGGTCAACCGCAACGCCGTGCCGTTCGACCCGCGCCCGCCGATGGTCACCTCCGGCCTGCGGATCGGCACCCCGGCGCTGGCCACCCGCGGCTTCGGCGCCGAGGAGTTCACCGAGGTCGCCGAGATCATCGCCACCGCGCTGAAGGCGGGTGCCGCCACCGACATCGAGGCGCTCCAGTCCCGCGTGGACAAGCTCGCCGCCGACTTCCCGCTGTACCCGCAGCACGAGCAGTGGTAGGCCATGACCTCTGCAGAGACTGCACACACGGCTGAAAAGGCCCGCATCCTCGACGGCAAGGCCACCGCCGCCACCATCAAGGCCGAACTGACCGAACGCGTGGCCGCGCTCAAGACCCGCGGGATCGTCCCGGGCCTGGGCACCATCCTGGTCGGCTCCGACCCGGGCAGCACCTGGTACGTCGGCGGCAAGCACAAGGACTGCGCCGAGGTGGGCATCACGTCCATCCGCCGCGACCTGCCGGAGGAGACCACCCAGGAGGAACTGCTGGCCGTGGTCCGGGAGCTCAACGACAACCCGGAATGCACCGGCTACATCGTCCAGCTCCCGCTGCCCAAGCACATCGACCAGGACGTCATCCTGGAGGCCATGGACCCCGACAAGGACGCCGACGGCCTCCACCCGATGAACCTGGGCCGGCTCGTGGCCAACGTCAGCGGCCCCATGAAGTCCCCGCTGCCGTGCACCCCCAAGGGCTGCGTGGAGCTGCTCACCCGGCACGGCATCAGCCTCAACGGAAAGCGCGTGCTGGTGGTGGGCCGCGGGGTCACCATCGGCCGCCCGGTGGGACTGCTGCTCACCCGCAAGGACGTCAACGCCACGGTCATCCTGGCCCACACCGGCACGGTCGACCTGCCCGCCGAACTCCGGCAGGCCGACGTCGTGATTGCCGCGGCCGGCCAGCCGCACATGATCAAGGCGGCGGACCTCAAACCGGGCGCTATCGTGCTCGACGTCGGCGTCAGCCGTGTCGATGACGGCTCGGGCAAGGCTGTGGTCACCGGGGACGTGGACCCCGCCGCTGCCGACGTCGCCGCTTGGCTGTCCCCGAATCCCGGGGGAGTGGGCCCGATGACCCGCGCCATGCTGCTGGCCAACGTGGTGGAAACCGCCGAACGCCACCTGGCGGAGGCGGGCCCTTCCGGCACCGTCTGAGCCCGCCTGTCCACGGGCGCCGCTTCCGTCCCGGAGGCGGCGCCCTGTGCCGTTTAAGTCGCCGTTTAAGCCCCCGGACATCACGGAATGGCAAACGTCTGGATTTTTTACGAAGAGACCCTTTCATAGTTCGGCGGGATCCACTACCGTGATTCGGGTGCCTGAACTAGTCTCGAGAGAATCCTCAGCCAAGGAAGCCTCCCAAAAGGACGCGCCAGTGAGCAGCCCCGCCGAAACCGGCCCGCCGCAGTATGTGATCACCGCCGAGAACCTGACCAAACGCTACGGCGACGTCGTCGCCGTCGACGGTATCTCGTTCTCCGTGCCCGCCGGCGAGGCCTTCGGCCTGCTGGGCCCCAACGGCGCCGGCAAGTCCACCACCATGAAGATGATCGGCGGGGTGTCCCAGCGGACCTCCGGGAGCCTGAGCATCATGGGCCTGGACCCGGACCAGAACGGGCCCGAGGTCCGCGCGCACCTGGGCGTCGTCCCGCAGCAGGACAACCTGGACGAGGAACTCAAGGTCCGGGACAACCTCCTGGTCTACGGGCGCTACTTCGGGCTGCCCATGAGCTACCTCAGGCCCAAGGCGGACGAGCTGCTGGAATTCGCGCAGCTCACGGACAAGGCCAAGTCCAAGGTCGACGCGCTCTCCGGCGGCATGAAGCGCCGCCTCACGATCGCGCGGTCCCTCATTAACGAACCCCGGATCCTGCTCCTGGACGAACCCACCACCGGGCTGGACCCGCAGGCCCGGCACATCCTCTGGGACCGGCTGTTCCGGCTCAAGGAGCAGGGCGTCACCCTGATCCTCACCACCCACTACATGGACGAGGCCGAGCAGCTCTGCGACCGCCTGATCGTGGTGGACAAGGGCAGGATCATGGCCGAGGGCTCGCCCGCCAGCCTGATCCGCGAATACTCCACCCGCGAGGTCCTCGAGCTGCGCTTCGGCTCGGAACGCAACGCCACCATCGGCGCCGAACTCGAAGGCATCGGCGAACGGCTGGAAACCCTCCCGGACCGCGTCCTGATCTACGCTCACGACGGCGAGGCCGCCCTCGAAGAGGTCTCCGCCCGCGGACTGCGCCCAGTGACCTCGCTGGTGCGCCGGTCCTCGCTCGAGGACGTCTTCCTGCGCCTGACGGGCAGGAGCCTCGTTGACTAAGGGAGAAGCGGCGTCGGCGACACCGGCGTCGGCGACACCGGCGTCGGCACCACAGGCGACGGCGGGCACGACGGCGCCGCCGGGCTTGCGCGCGCACCCGCCGGAAGTCTCGGCCGCCCGGGCCCGGCGCTGGGGCGCCTTCTACTACGCCGAACAGGTCCTGCGGGTCATGAAGGGCTACGGCTGGACCATCGTCATGTACGGAGTGGGGCAGCCGGTGGCCTACCTCTTCGCGATGGGCGTGGGGCTGGCCACGCTGGTCGAGGCCAACGGCGCGGGCGTCTTCGGCGGGGTCAGCTACCTGACCTTCATCGCGCCGGCCCTGCTGATCTCGGCGGCCGTCATGACGGCCGCCAATGAGTTCACGTTCCCGGTGATGGACGGCTTCAAATGGCGCCGGGTCTACTACGGCCCGCACGCCTCGCCGCTGACTCCGGAGCAGATTGCCGGCGGCCAGGTCATCGCCGTGAGCATCCGCTTCCTGCTGCAGTCGGCCATCTACTTTGCCGTCGTCGCGCTGTTCGGGGCCGCACCCGGCGCCTGGGCCTGGGTTTCGATCCTCATCGCCACGCTCGCCGGGCTGTCCTTCGGCCTGCCGCTGATGGCCTACGCCGCCTCGATCAGGGAGGACAAGGGCCAGTTCGCCATGGTCATGCGCTTCATCGTGATGCCGCTGTTCCTGTTCTCCGGCACCTTCTTCCCGCTGGACACCCTGCCCCTCGCCGTACGCTGGATCGGCTGGATCTCCCCGATCTGGCACGGAACGGAACTCGGCCGCGTGGTCAGCTACGGGTACGAGGAAGAGCCATGGCTCACCATCGTCCACCTCGTCTTCCTGCTGGGCCTGGCGGCTGCCGGCTGGGTCCTGACCAAACGCCGGTTCGCCAGAAGGATGGCATCATGAGCGTGCTGACCGGAAGTTTCAATGCGGGGGACCGCAGCGTCACGGACGCCGCACGCCGCCGGCGCTTCGGGCCGCTGTACTCCCGCAACGTCCGCGCCGTCGTCGCCCGCGGGCTCATGGCCACCAAGAGCAGCAACTGGATGGTCATGCTCTCCGGCTTCTTCGAGCCCGTGCTTTACCTGATCGCGATGGGCGTGGGCCTGGGCGCGATCGTCGGCACGGTGCAGGGGCCCGGCGGCGGGGAGATCTCCTACGCCGCCTACATCGCCCCGGCGCTGCTGGCCGTCTCCGCCATGAACGGCGCCGTCTATGACTCCACCTGGAACGTCTTCTTCAAGATGAACTTCGCCAAGCTGTACCAGGGCATGCTCTACACCTCCCTGGGGCCGCTGGACGTCGCGATGGGGGAGATCTTCCTGGCCCTGCTGCGCGGGGCCATGTACGCCACCGGATTCACGGCCGTCATGGGCGTCATGGGCCTCATCACCACGCCCTGGGCCATCCTGATGATCCCGGCGTCGGTGCTCATCGCCTTTGGATTCGCGAGTTTCGGTATGGGCATCACCAGCTTCATGAAGACGTTCCAGCAAATGGACTGGATCAACTTCGTGATGCTGCCGATGTTCCTGTTCAGCGCCACTTTCTACCCGCTGACCGTGTACCCGCAGTACATCCAGTGGCTCATCCAGGCCATGCCGCTGTGGCACGGCGTGGAGCTGCTCCGGCAGATCAGCGTGGGGGTCTTCACCCCGGCCACGGCCGTGCACATCGGCTACTACCTCGTCATGATTGCCCTCGGCGTCCTGCTCACCACGAGCCGCCTGCGCAAGCTGTTCCTCAAGTAGCCGTCCTTCGGCACAGGAGCATGCGGTCCCGGCCGGGCCCGGGGCGTGGCGGGGCGCCTGTTCGCCCCGGGTGGAAGCGCGCCGGGGCGCAGCGGGGGTTTGCGATAATAGGCTCATGCAATCTCTGGGCAACTCCGAGTCTTCCAAGCCGTCCGCGTACAACACCGCCACGGGCAAGTTCTCCATGTTCCGCATCAGCGGTCCCGGGATGATGGTGTTTATCATCGCCTTCGTCGTCGCGGTCATCTTCGCCGCGAACCAGAATGACGTCGTCGGCTGGATCGTGGCGATCATTGCCGGGTTCTGGCTCGCCCTGGCCTCCTTCGTCGTCTTCAGCATCCAGAAGGCAGCCAGGAAGGCCGGCGCCAGGCTCACCGAGGCGCAGAACGCCTTCAACGCGGCCGCCGGCCGGGCGCCGTCGTCGGGCAGTGTTGACCACGGCAGCACCCGCCTCGTGGAGGTCCGCCGCGAAGCCGACGAGGTCCGGGACCTGAAACTCGACCACTCCTTCAAGATCGTGCAGGTGCAGGTCCGCGTTGTCGAGCAGGAGCGGGCGAAGGGCGCCGCCTCGGACCAGGACACCATCCGCCGGGCGCTCGAGACCATCGAGATCACCGCCACCAACGCCCGGGACATGATCAAGTCCTCCGGCGGCGCTGACGAACCCGTCGCCGGAACCATTGTCGACTAGAGTGGATCGGGTGAGTTCGGCATTGAAGAAGGACAACCTTCGCATCGCATCAGTCAACGTCAATGGCCTCCGTGCCGCCTACAAGAAGGGCATGGCGGAATGGCTTGAGCCCCGCGAAGTGGACATCCTCTGCCTGCAGGAGGTCCGCGCACCCGACGCGATCGTCCACGAACTGCTCGGCGAGGGTTGGTACATCCTGCACGCGGAAGCCGAGGCCAAGGGCCGCGCGGGCGTCGCCATCGCCTCCCGGACCGAACCCCTGCAGACCCGCGTGGGCATCGGCGAGGACTACTTCGCCACCGCCGGCCGCTGGGTCGAAGCCGACTACACCGTCCGCAACGCGGCGGGGGAGGCCTCGCAGCTGACCGTCGCCAGCGCCTATGTGCACTCCGGCGAGGCGGGCACCCCGAAGCAGGACGACAAGTTCCGCTTCCTCGACGTCATGGTCGACCGGCTTCCCGAACTGGCCAAACACAGCGACCATGCCCTCGTGGTGGGCGACCTCAACGTCGGCCACACGGAACTGGACATCAGGAACTGGAAGGGCAACGTCAAACGTGCCGGCTTCCTGCCGGAGGAGCGGGCCTACTTCGACCGCTTCTTTGGCGAGGATATCGGCTGGAAGGATGTTCACAGGGGCCTGGCGGGTAACGTCGACGGCCCCTACACTTGGTGGTCGCAACGGGGACAGGCCTTCGACAACGACACCGGCTGGCGCATTGATTACCACATGGCCACGCCCGCTCTCGCTGCTGCCGCAGTGTCAGCCGTTGTTGACCGGGCACCGTCCTGGGACACCCGCTTCTCCGACCATGCCCCGCTGGTAGTGGACTACCGGCTCTAGTCTTAAGGCTCCCACGAATGACTTCTCCTTCCACCGTGACCCCGGTCAGCGACGCTGCCGCCGAAACCGCCGCTGCCTCCGCCGCCGCAGCCCCCGCCTCCGCCGCTGCCCCCTCCGGGACGCGGCAGCGCATCCTCTCCGGCATGCAGCCCTCGGCGGATTCCCTGCACCTGGGCAACTACCTCGGCGCCCTGGTGAACTGGGTCCGGATGCAGGATGAGTTTGACGCCATCTTCTTCATCCCGGACCTGCACGCGATCACGGTTCCGCAGGATCCCGCCGAACTGGCCCACCGCACCCGGGTCACGGCCGCACAGTATATTGCCGGCGGCGTGGACGTGGACAAGTGCACGCTCTTTGTCCAGTCCCAGGTGCCCGAGCACGCGCAGCTGGCCTGGGTCCTGAACTGCATCACCGGCTTCGGCGAGGCCTCCCGGATGACCCAGTTCAAGGACAAGGCCTCCCGGCACGGCTCGGACCAGGCCAGCGTTGGCCTGTTCACCTACCCGGTCCTGCAGGCCGCGGACATCCTCCTCTACCAGCCGCACGGCGTGCCGGTGGGAGAGGACCAGCGGCAGCACGTGGAGCTCAGCCGCGACCTGGCCCATCGGTTCAACACCCGCTTCGGCGAGACCTTCAACGTGCCCGCGCCCTTCATCCAGAAGGAATCCGCCAAGATCTACGACCTGCAGAACCCCACCGCCAAGATGTCCAAGTCGGCGGAGTCGCCGGCGGGGCTGATCAACCTCCTGGACGACCCCAAGGTCATCGCCAAGCGGATCAAGTCCGCGGTGACGGACGCGGAGACGGAGATCCGCTTCGACCGCGAGGCGAAGCCCGGGGTCTCCAACCTCCTCACCATCTACTCGGCGATCACCGGGCAGAGCGTGGAGTCCCTTGTCGCGGCCTACCAGGGCAAAATGTATGGCCACCTCAAGGTCGACCTCGCCGAGGTCGTCGCGGAGCGCCTGACCCCCATCCGGGACCGGGCCAACGAACTGCTGGATGACCCCGCGGAGCTGGACCGGCTGCTGGCGCTCGGCGCCGACAAGGCCCGCGAAATCGCCTCGGTCACCCTCCGCGACGTCTACGCCAAGGTGGGGTTCCTGCCCTACGCCGGAACCCAGGGAGTCCGCTAGCGCAATGTCCTCCGTCAGCAAAGTCACCGCTAACAAGCCGGCACGCACCACCGCGCGGGCCGGCGGCAGCGCGGCTGCAGAGATCCAGGACGCCGCGGGCAACGGACAGCGCACCGAAGGCATCAGCATCGGCGTGATCCTGGGGTTCCCGACGGAGATCACCGAAGAGCTCCAGCGCTGGCGGGCGTCCTTCGGTGACCCCATGGCGGGCGTCATCCCCGCCCACATCACGCTGGTGACCACCACCATGACCCAGGACTGGGAAGCGACGCGCAACCATGTGCGCAACGTGGCGAGCAGGCAGGAGCCCTTCAACGTGACCATCGCCGGGACCGGGTCCTTCCGGCCGGTGTCTCCGGTGGTCTTCCTCAACGTGGAGGACGGCTTCGGGGACTGCGTCAGCCTGCACCAGCAGCTGCAGGCCGGACCGCTGGAGCGGGAACTGCCGTTTGCGTACCACCCGCACGTCACCGTCGCCCACGACGTCGCCCCCGAGAGTCTCGATGAGGCCGAAACGGCGCTTAAGGATTACAGGGCCACGTTCCCGGTGGCTAGCATGGGACTTTACGAGCACGATGACAACGGCATCTGGCAGCTACGGGAAGAGCTTGACTTTGGGACCGAACGTGACAACGACCGAGGCGAGGACGGTGCCCGGGGCGCCCGCTGAACCGCCCCTTCCCACCGATCTGGCCGGGCTGAAACTGGAAGTCATCCGGAAGAGGGTCGACTGGGGCAAGGTTCGACGTTCCGGCGGCGGGGGCATGGCGTCGCTGATGGCAATGGTGGCGTGGCTGCTGGCCCGGCTCAACACGATCCTGCCGCTGCGCGCGTTCCAGCACTACGGACGCCAGCACGGGCCGCTGATGAGCGCCGGCATCGGGTTCAGGATGTTTTTCTCCGTCACGGGCCTGTTGGCCACCGGGTTGTCCCTGGCTGGCCTTTTCCTGAGCGGACAGCCTGCGTTGCTGGACCAGATCATCAAGAGCGTGGCCCTGACCGCGCCCGGCCTGTTGCAGGTCGACGGCAGCGAGGGGCTGGTTGACCCGTACGCGCTGCTGAACCCCGCCAGCCTGGGCTGGGCGGCCGTGATCGCCGCCGCGGTGACGGTGTTTACCTCCCTGGGCTGGATCAGCGGCGTCCGCGACGGCGTGCGGGGCATGATGCAGCTCGGCCCGCGGGGCATGAATCCGGTCCTGCAGATCCTGCGCGACGTCGGCACCCTGCTCCTGCTGGGGGTGGCCCTGGTGACCAGCGCGGCCGTTTCGCTGGTGTTCGGCACCGCGGCGGACTGGGTGGCCGCGCAGCTGGACCTCGATCCGCTGCTGGCCGGGCCCCTGACCACCTCCGTCACGATCCTCGTGCCGCTGTTGCTCGGCTGGGGTACCGCCCTGATCATGTTCCGGGTGGCTGCGGGGCTGAAGCCGGCCCGGCGCTCACTGCTGGAAGGGACGATCCTCGCCGCGGTGGGCACCACAGTGCTGCAGATCTTCAGCACGCAGCTGCTGGCCAGTGCGGGCAAGAACCCTATCCTGGCGCCCTTCGCCATCATCATCGGCCTGCTGATCTGGTTCAACCTGGTCAGCCAGGTCTATGTCATCTGCGCCGCGTGGGTGGCGATCCGAGAGCAGGACCTCAGCCTGGCGCCCGCCAACAAAACGACCGGGTGGGGTGCCCGCCGGGTCCAGCCGGGCAAGACTCCCGTGGAGTCCGGGGAGAGCCACCGCCCGGCAGCGGCTACGAGGTGGCGTCGAGGTACTGGTCGGCCCAGGCTGAAATAATCTTCCCGGCGCGGGCCGCCTGGCCTTTGGCCGTCAACAGGTGATCGCTGCCCTCCAGCGACACGAAGCTGCGCGGATGCCGTGCCGTCTGGAAGATGGTGCTGGCATTCTCGATGCCGACGGTGTTGTCGGTGGGGGAGTGCAGCACCAGCAGCGGCTTCCCCAGCCGCCGGATGCAGTCCGTTAGGTCGGCGTTTTCCAGGTCCTCCACGAAGTGCCGGCGGATCTCCACCCGTTTGCCGCCCAGGTCCACCTCGGCGCTGCCCTCGCTGAGGATCCGGTCCAGGGCGGCGTCAAAGACATGGGCCACATGCTTGGGGGAGAACGGCGCGCCCACGGTGGCCACGGCGTCGAGCTCCGGGATCTCCCGCGCGGCCGCCAGCACGGCGGCTCCGCCAAAGGAGTGGCCCACGAGCAGCGAGACCGGCCGGCCGGAGTCCCGCATGAATTCGGCGGCCTTCACGGTGTCCGCCACCTTGTGGCTGAAGGAGCCCTCCGACCACAGGCCGGCGGATTCGCCGAGGCCCAGGTTGTCGAAGCGGAGCATGCCCACGCCGTTGTCCGCCAGCGCCTTGCACAGCCGCGAGGCCGAGGGGCTGTCCTTGCCCAGCGTGAAGCCGTGCGAGAACACGCCCCAGCCCTTCACCGGCCCCTCGGGGACGTCGACGATGCCGGAGAGAAGCTCGCCGGTGGAACCCTGGAAGGAGACTTTTTCGGAGCGGGACACGTGGACCTTTCGTTTCATGCGGTAAAACGACGACGGCGCCCCCACCCGGAAGGTGAGAGGCGCCGTCGTCGTGATTCTTGTGGAGCTAACGCTAGATCTTGCGGGACAGGATGGCCTGCTTGACCTCTGCGATTGCCTGCGTGACTTGGATGCCGCGGGGGCATGCCTCGGTGCAGTTGAAGGTGGTGCGGCAGCGCCACACGCCTTCCTTGTCGTTGAGGATCTCCAGGCGCATGTCGCCCGCATCATCACGGGAATCGAAGATGAAGCGGTGCGCGTTGACGATCGCCGCCGGACCGAAGTACTGGCCGTCGGTCCAGAACACCGGGCAGGACGAGGTGCACGCGGCGCACAGGATGCACTTGGTGGTGTCGTCGAACCGTTCGCGGTCCTCGGCGGACTGCAGGCGTTCCTTGGTGGGCTCGTGGCCGCGGTTGATCAGGAACGGCATGACCTCGCGGAAGGACTGGAAGAACGGCTCCATGTCCACGATCAGGTCCTTCTCCACCGGGAGGCCCTTGATCGGCTCGACCGTGATGGGCTTGGACGTGTCCAGGTCCTTCAGCAGGGTCTTGCAGGCGAGGCGGTTGCGGCCGTTGATGCGCATGGCATCGGAACCGCAGACACCGTGCGCACAGGAACGGCGGAAGGAGACGCTGCCGTCGATTTCCCACTTGACTTTGTGCAGGGCGTCGAGGACGCGGTCCGTGCCGTACATGGTCACGTGGAAGTCATCCCAGGTGGACTCGTCGGAGACCTCCGGGTTGTAGCGGCGCACGCGCAGGTGGACGTCGAAGGACGGGATGTCCCCGCCGCCACCGATGTGGGCGGGCAGTTCGATCTTGGAGGCTGGCTCAGCGAGTTCAGCGGTCATCTTAGTACTTCCTCACCATCGGCTCGTAGCGCGTAAAGACCACCGGTTTGGTGGCAAGCCGGATGCCCGCGATCGCCTCAGCGGAACCATCCGCCGGAGCATGCTCATCCTTATACGCCATGGAGTGCTTCATGAATTTGTCGTCGTCGCGCTCGGGGAAGTCCTCGCGGAAGTGGCCGCCGCGGGATTCCTCGCGGTGCAGGGCCGCCACGGTCATGACCTTGGCGAGCTCCAGCAGGAAGCCCAGCTCCACGGCCTCGAGCAGGTCCAGGTTGAAGCGCTTGCCCTTGTCCTGGACGCTGATGCGCTGGTACCGCTCCTCGAAGGACGCGATGTCGCTCAGGACCTGGTTCAGCGTCTCGGCGGTGCGGAACACCTGCATGTTGGCGTCCATGGTGTCCTGCAGTTCCTTGCGGATCGCAGCGACCTTCTCGGTGCCGTCGGAGGTGCGGACGTGGTTCAGCAGGTCCAGGGTGTACGCCTCCGGGTCAACGGGGAGATCCACGAAGTCGGCGGTCTTGGCGTACTCCGCGGCGGCAATGCCGGCGCGCTTGCCGAAGACGTTGATGTCCAGCAGCGAGTTGGTGCCCAGGCGGTTGGAGCCGTGAACGGAGACGCAGGCAACCTCACCGGCGGCGTAGAGGCCCGGAACGACGGTGTCGTTGTCCTGGAGGACCTCGGCGGTGATGTTCGTGGGGATGCCGCCCATGGCGTAGTGCGCCGTCGGGAAGACCGGAACCGGCTCCGTGTACGGTTCCACACCGAGGTAGGTGCGCGCGAACTCGGTGATGTCCGGCAGTTTGGCGTCGATGTGCGCCGGCTCAAGGTGCGTCAGGTCCAGGAGGACGTAGTCCTTGTTCGGGCCGCAGCCGCGTCCCTCACGGACCTCGTTGGCCATGGAACGGGCCACGATGTCGCGGGGGGCGAGGTCCTTGATGGTCGGGGCGTAGCGCTCCATGAAGCGCTCACCCTCGGAGTTGCGCAGGATCGCGCCTTCGCCGCGGGCGGCCTCGGAGAGGAGGATGCCCAGGCCGGCGAGGCCTGTCGGGTGGAACTGGTAGAACTCCATGTCCTCCAGCGGGATGCCGCGGCGGAACGCGATGCCCATGCCGTCGCCGGTGAGGGTGTGGGCGTTGGACGTGGTCTTGAAGACCTTGCCGGCGCCGCCGGTGGCGAACACCACGGACTTGGCCTGGAAGACGTGCAGCTCGCCGGAGGCGAGGTCGTAGGACACGACGCCGGCCGTGCGCTTCTGCTTGTACGGCGTGCCGTCCTCGCGGACAGCGTCTTCCTCGACCGTGAGCAGGTCAAGGACGTAGTACTCGTTGTAGAACTCGACGTTGTGCTTGACGCAGTTTTGGTACAGGGTCTGCAGGATCATGTGGCCGGTGCGGTCGGCGGCGTAGCAGGCACGGCGGACCGGTGCCTTGCCGTGGTCGCGGGTGTGGCCGCCGAAACGGCGCTGGTCAATCCGGCCCTCGGGCGTGCGGTTGAACGGCAGGCCCATCTTTTCCAGGTCCAGGACGGCGTCGATCGCTTCCTTCGCCATGACCTCGGCGGCGTCCTGGTCAACCAGGTAGTCGCCGCCCTTGATGGTGTCGAAGGTGTGCCACTCCCAGTTGTCTTCCTCGACGTTGGCCAGGGCCGCGCACATGCCGCCCTGCGCCGCGCCGGTGTGGGAGCGGGTGGGGTACAGCTTGGTCAGTACTGCTGTTCGGGCGCGCTGACCTGATTCGATCGCCGCGCGCATCCCGGCGCCACCGGCACCGACGATGACGACGTCGTACTTATGGACCTGCATACCAGACGCTCTTTCTCTCAAAATTCGCTAACAGCACCGGCCGGCGGAGCCAGACCGGTGAAACCTCGTGGAAATCCCTTGCCCGCACCGGGCAGGCAAGGGATCGGGTGCCGCTGGGGCTGCGCCGCTACGGCGCGGGGCAGAACCCGCCGGGCAGCTGGACACCGTTGACCACGGGGCACGGGTCAAAGGTGAAGATGACCAGGGTGCCCAGGATGATGATGGCGGTGGTGGCCGCGTACAGCACGATCTTCAGCCACAGGCGCGTGGCGTCCTTTTCGGCGTAGTCGTTGATGATGGTGCGCACACCGTTGGTGCCGTGCAGCATGGCGAGCCACAGCATGGCGAGGTCCCAGATCTGCCAGAACGGATCGGCCCACTTGCCTGCCACAAAACCGAAGTCGATCGCGTGGATGCCCTCGCCCACCAGCAGGTTGACGGTCAGGTGCCCGAAGATCAGGACAACCAGCACCACGCCCGAAAGCCGCATGAAGAGCCATGCGAGCATTTCGAAGTTCCCCTTGGAACTGCCGTTGCGGCGGTACTGCGGCGCAATCCGGTTGCTGCCGACCTTTGCAGCGGGCGCCTTGGGGCTGCGCGGGCTCTCAATCTGAGTTGCACTCATGGCTAGTGACCTCCAAGGGCGAGGGAAAGGTGGCGGATGGAGAAGCCCACCATGACGACTGCCCAGAGAATGAGCACCGTCCACAGCATCTGGCGCTGGTACTTGGCGCCCTTCTTCCAGAAGTCGACGGCGATGATCCGCAGGCCGTTGAAGGCGTGGAACACGATCGCTGCGACAAGGCCCGTTTCACCCAGGGCCATCAGGGGGTTCTTGTAGGCACCGATCACGGCGGTGTAGGCCTCCGGGGACACACGCACCAATGAGGTGTCCAGGACGTGGACCAACAAGAAGAAAAAGATCACTACACCGGTAATGCGATGTCCGACCCAGGACCACATGCCTTCACGGCCGCGGTACAAGGTGCCAGCTGGTTTTGTCGGCACTGAATAAACCTCCCTGCAACACAGCGGCGCTGGCATGGGATCCACGCGGGGGGAACGCCTGCTGCGAGAGCACTCGTAAGCTCAAGCCTAAATCTAGGCTTCGCTTACAGCTTATTCAATTCAGCCACCCGTTGGTGACGGCGCCCCGGCGGGGTTTTCGTCCGGTTTTGAGACAAACGCCACATTCGATTGTCTGCCGGGGAGTACCCGTACGGCCTCATGGCTGGCCCCGGGAGGCCGGTGCGGGGCCGTGTCCTCCATCAGATAAAGGACGGGCCCATGGCGTTCGGCTAAAGTAGCCGTGATGACTACAGACAAAGCGACAAGCCAGGATTCACTCAACAATTCGGCCCTGGGCCGGTTTATTGCGGTGATTCCGGCAGGCGGTGTGGGGACCCGCCTCTGGCCCCTGTCGCGGGCAGCAGCCCCCAAATTCCTTCACGACCTCACGGGTTCGGGCAGTACCCTGCTGCGGTCCACGTACGACCGGCTGGAACCTCTCGCCGGCAAGCACATGCTCGTGGTGACCGGCAAGGCCCACCGCGATGCGGTCTGCCACCAACTGCCGGAGATTGACGACGCGGACCTGGTGCTGGAGAGCGAGCCCAAGGACTCCGGGGCCGCCATCGGCCTCGCCGCGGCCATCCTGCACGAGCGCAACCCGGACACGATCATGGGCTCCTTCGCCGCGGACCAGGTGATCAGCCCCGACGAGTTATTCCATGACGCCGTCAGGGAGGCCATCCACGCGGCCGCGGCCGGGAAGATCGTCACGATCGGCATCAAGCCCACGCATCCTTCCACCGGTTTCGGTTACATCCGCGCCGGGAAGAACCTCGGCGTGTCCGGGGCACCCAGCGCCCAGACCGTCGTCGAATTCGTGGAAAAGCCCAGCGAAGAGGTCGCCCAGGAGTACCTCGACAGCGGCGAATATGTCTGGAACGCCGGGATGTTCGTGGCTCCCGTGTCGCTCATGCTCAAGCACCTCGAAGCCAACCAGCCCGAACTCTTCGCTGGGGTGCAGGAGATCGCCAAGGCCTGGGACACCCCGCAGCGCGACGAAGTCCAGGCCCGCATCTGGCCCACCCTGCCCAAGATCGCCATTGACTACGCCGTGGCGGAACCGGCAGCCGTCGCGGGCGACGTCGCCGTCGTTCCCGGTACGTTCCGGTGGGACGACGTCGGGGACTTCGCCTCGGTGGGCCGGCTCAACAGCGCCAAGGAAGTCAAAGACGTCACCGTGATTGGTGAGGGCGCCCGCGTCTTCACGGAGGACGCGAGCGGCGTGGTGGTCTCCGATACCAAACGCGTCATCGCGCTGATCGGGATCAAGGACGTCGTGGTGGTGGACACCCCTGACGCGTTGCTCGTGATGCACAAGGAGCACTCGCAGCGCGTGAAGCAGGCTGTCGACGCCCTCAAGGCCAGCGGCGACACCGACGTTCTGTAGCTTGCGGCGTTCTTCAGGGTCTTCCGCCCCTGCCGGGCCGGCCGCGAAATGTTCGCCGAACCGTAACGCGCCGTACGCGATGCCGCTATTCTTTGTGCGCTCGCTAGAGTTATTCCGTGCGTAACTACTCTACTGAAGCTGAGCCCACCACCTTGGTCGGGCCGTGGCTCGAGCCCCTGCTGCCGGAGCTGATCGCGTTCCGCCGGGACCTGCACGCGCACCCGGAGCTCTCCTTCAAGGAGTTCCGCACCACGGACAAGCTCGCAAAGCGCCTCCAGGAAGCCGGGCTGAAGCCCCGGCGCCTCGAGGGAACCGGCCTGACGGTGGACATCGGGGACGGTCCGATCGCCACCGCCCTGCGCGGCGACATCGATGCCCTCCCGATCATCGAGGAGACAGGCCTGCCGTTCGCCTCGAAGAACCACGGCGTCACCCACGCCTGCGGGCACGACGTCCACACCGCGACCATGCTCGGCGCGGCACTGGTCCTGCAGCGCATGCACGAGGAGTCGCCGCTGCGCGGTACCGTCCGGATCATCTTCCAGCCCGCCGAGGAAACCATGCCCGGCGGCGCCCAGAGCTGCATCGAGCAGGGCGTCCTCGACGGCGTTCCGCGGATCTTCGCCCTGCACTGCGACCCCCGGATCGAAGTGGGCAAGATCGGCACCCGGATCGGCGCCATCACCTCCGCCTCGGACACGATCAAGATCGAACTCACCGGCCGCGGCGGCCACACCTCACGCCCGCACCTGACCGAAGAACTCGTCTTCGCCCTGGCGCAGATCGCGGTCAACGTCCCCGCCGTACTGTCCCGCCGGGTTGATGTCCGCAGCGGCGTGTCCGTCGTCTGGGGCCACATCTCCGCCGGATCCGCGCCCAACGCGATCCCGGCCAGCGGCTACATGGCGGGCACCATGCGCTGCCTGGACCGGGACGCCTGGCACAGCGCCGGCGAGATCCTCGACGAGGTCATCCAGCAGATCGCCGCACCGTACGGCGTCGACGTCCATTTGGAACACACCCGCGGCGTGCCTCCCGTCGTGAACTCCGAACACGAGACCGCCCTGATCGAAGCCGCGGCCCGCGCCGAGATCGGCGAGGGGGCCGTCGTCCTGACCCCGCAGTCCATGGGCGGCGAGGATTTCGCCTGGTTCCTCGCGGACCTCCCCGGCGCCATGATGCGCCTGGGCACCAAGACCCCCGGCGGCGAGGAATACGACCTGCACCGCGGCGACTACATCCTGGACGAACGCGCCCTGGGCCTGGGCATCAAGGTCCTCACCGCCGCAGCCCTGCGCACCCTCCGCGACCTCTAGCCGGACGCCGGGCCGCGCCATCCTGCGCACCCTCCGCGACCTCTAGCCGGACGCCGGGCCGCGCCATCCTGCGCACCCTGGCGCCGCCGAGGTGAAACTTCGCGCCCGTCGTTGGCCGCTTGACGGACTCTGACCTCGCGGGGCGTCCTGGGGCTACTTGAGTTGTGCACAATCTAATTGTGCACTATCGTATTTATATGACCGATGCGCCCCGCGACAACGCCCCCCGCCTCAACCGGCAGCTGTGCTTCGCCATGTACTCGGCCTCCCGGGCCGCCACGGCGGCGTACCGGCCGATGCTCGACGAGCTCGGCCTGACCTACCCGCAGTACCTCGTGATGCTGGTGCTTTGGGAGGACGAACCGCGCAGCGTCCGCGAACTGGGGGAGGAGCTCGGGCTCGACTCCGGCACACTCTCCCCGCTGCTCAAGCGGCTCGAGACCCTGGGCCTCGTGGAACGCCGCCGGTCCGCCGCGGACGAGCGCCGGGTTGAGGTCTTCCTGACCGACGCCGGCACCGCGCTCAGCGCCCGGGCCACCGGCATCCCGCAGCGCCTCGCGGACGCCGCCGGGCTTTCGTCCGCCGAACTTGACCAGCTCCGCGAGACTTTGGCCCGGCTCACCGCCGCACTTCTCGGCTCCCGCTGACTTGCCCTCCGACGTCGAAATCGCGGGAAGCGCGCCCGCTCGCCGGAAACTTACGGCGACTGCGCAGGCTTCCGGCGAATTCGCCACCGGCCACCAGATTTTCGCAACAGATTGGATACCCCCATGAAGACCCTCTACACGGCCGAGGCCCTGGCCTCCGGCGAAGGCCGCGACGGCACCGCCGTCACCAAGGACGGCAAGCTCAGCGTCGCCCTGGCCAGCCCGGTGGAACTCGGCGGCAGCGGCGAAGGCACCAACCCGGAACAGCTCTTCGCCGCCGGCTACGCGGCCTGCTTCCATTCCGCCCTGCGCCTTGTCGGGCGCCAGCAGAAGGCCGACCTGACGGATTCCGCCGTCGCGGCCAGGATCCACCTGGGCGCCCTCGGGGACGGACCCGGCTACGGCATCGCCGCGGAACTCGAAATCGCCCTGCCCGCCGTGGACCGGGAAACGGCCGAGGCCCTCGTGGCCAAGGCGCATGAGGTCTGCCCTTATTCCAATGCCACCCGTGGCAACATCACTGTCGACATCACCATTCTGGAGGTCGCCGCATGAGCACCCACACCACCACCCTGCCCGCCGCCACCCGCGAGATCCAGCTGGCATCCCGCCCGCACGGCCGTCCCGCGCCGGAGAACTTCCGCCTGGCCGAAACGGCCCTGCCTGAACTCCAGGACGGACAGGTCCTGGTCCGCAACCTCTTCATCTCGGTGGACCCCTACATGCGCGGCCGGATGAACGACGTCAAGTCCTACTCGGCGCCGTTTGCGCTGGACACCGCGCTCGACGGCGGCGCCGTCGGCGAGGTCATCGCCTCCCGGGCAGCCGACCGCCAGGTGGGCGACGCCGTCGTCCATTCCCTGGGCTGGCGGGAATATGCGGTGCTCGACGCCGGCGCCACCACCCCCGCCCGCACCGATCTGGCCCCCGCACCGGCGTTCCTCGGCGCGCTCGGCATGACCGGACTGACGGCCTATGCAGGACTGCTCAAGGTCGCCGGATTCAAAGCCGGCGAAGTTGTCTTCGTCTCCGGCGCCGCAGGGGCTGTCGGCTCCCTGGTGGGCCAGATCGCCAAGGCAGTGGGCGCGTCCCGTGTCATTGGCAGTGCGGGATCCCCGGAAAAGGTGGCACGGCTCTTGGAGCTCGGCTTCGACGCGGCGTTCAATTACCACGACGGCCCGGTTGCCGAGCAGCTCGCCGCTGCCGCCGGCGACCGCGGAATCGACGTGTACTTCGACAACGTCGGCGGGGAGCACCTGGAAGCGGCCCTGTCGGCGCTCACCGTCGGCGGCCGGGTAGCCATGTGCGGCGCGATTTCGCAGTACAACTCCACCGAGCCGACGCCGGCCCCGCGGAACCTGATGCAGGCGATCGGCAAGCAACTGACCCTCCAGGGCTTCCTGGTCAGCGGCTACTGGCAGCACATGCCCGAGTTCGTCGAGGCCATGTCCGGCTGGCTCGCCGACGGCACCGTGCGCTACGACGAGACCATCGTGGACGGACTGGAGAACGCACCGCAGGCCTTCATGGACCTGCTGGACGGCGCCAACACCGGCAAGATGCTGGTCCGGCTCTAGGCCCGCCCGCGCCTCCCGCCCGCACGCTGAACGCCCCGCACCGGAACCGCCCGGTGCGGGGCGTTCCGTGCCTACCGCTTGGTAACAAGTTCTCAACAATCTGTGGAATCGCTGTGAACTGTGCTACTTGGACGTGTCACAGGACACTAAAGTGGCTTCCATCAGTGCGCCTCGGCGCAGTGCTGCGAAATCCATCAGTGAAAACAGCGTTTCAGCGGCAACCCCGCCAACAGACACTCATTGAGCTCCGTCGTAGCGCCTATCTCTTTCTTCCTGGAGGAAAATTGAAGAACTCTCTGCGTGCAACGTTCAAGCGCGGTTCAATGGCCGGAGTCGCCACCGCCGGTGCGGCTGCCCTCCTGCTGACCGGTTGCGGGGCAGCCCCGACGGCCAGCAGCACGGTCACCGCCACGGCCAGCGACTACACCGGCTGCATCGTGTCCGACTCGGGTGGATTCGACGACCAGTCATTCAACCAGTCCTCCTACGAGGGGCTGAAGAAGGCTGAGCAGGATCTCGGCATCAAGGTCAACCAGGCCGAGTCCAAGACCAACAACGACTTCGAGCCCAACCTGCGCGCGATGGTCACCGCCGGCTGCGACCTGACCGTCACGGTCGGATTCCTCCTCGGCGACGCCACCAAGGCCCAGGCCGAGGCCAACCCGAACAGCCACTTCGCCATCATCGACTTCGGCTACGAGACCCCGATCAGCAACGTCAAGCCGATCATCTACGACACGGCCCAGGCCGCCTTCCTGGCCGGCTACCTCGCCGCCGGCACCACCAAGACCGGAACGGTTGCCACCTTCGGCGGCATCAAGATCCCCACGGTCACCATCTTCATGGACGGCTACGCCGACGGCGTCAAGTACTACAACGAGCAGAAGGGAACGGACGTCAAGGTCCTTGGCTGGGACAAGGCCAAGCAGGACGGTTCCTTCACCGGTGACTTCGAAAAGCAGGACAAGGGCAAGCAGTTCACCCAGAACTTCCTGGACCAGGGCGCGGACATCGTGATGCCCGTGGCCGGTCCAGTCGGCAAGGGTGCGGGCGCGGCCCTGAAGGAAGCCAAGGCAGCAGGCAAGGACGTCAAGCTCATCTGGGTTGACTCCGACGGCTTCCTCACGGCACCGGACTACAAGGACATCATGCTCTCCTCCGTCATGAAGCTGATGGGCGAGGCTGTTGAAACCGTGGTGAAGCAGGACACGGAGGGCCAGTTCAGCAACACGCCGTACGTTGGCACCCTCGCGAACGACGGCGTGCAGCTGGCTCCGTTCCACGACCTGGACTCCGCGGTTTCTGCCGAGCTGAAGTCCGAGCTGGACCAGATCAAGAAGGACATCGCCGACGGCAAGCTGAAGGTTGAATCCGCAGCCAGCCCGAAGGTCTAACTCCCTCCGCTAAGCGCCACGGCCCGTCCGGTCATCCACCGCACGGGCTGTGGCGCTTTTCGTTGAGCGGACCGGCTCCGCCTCCGGCTGCAGGCACTAGGCTGATGCTGCAGCCCCATCATCCGTCCGGGCCACGGCTACCGGACACTTCGAGATTGGTCAGAGTTTTGAAACTTGAACTCAAGGGGATCACCAAACGCTTCGGCTCCCTGGTAGCCAACGATCACATCGATGTGGTTGTTGAACCCGGGCAGATTCACTGTCTGCTCGGCGAGAACGGCGCGGGTAAGTCCACGCTGATGAATGTCCTCTACGGACTGTACGAGCCCACCGAGGGCCAGATCCTCATCGACGACAAACCCGTCACCTTCCGCGGCCCGGGGGACGCCATGGCCGCCGGCATCGGCATGGTGCACCAGCACTTCATGCTGGTCCCGGTCTTCACGGTCGCCGAAAACGTAGCCCTGGGTGCGGAAACCACCAAGGCCGGGGGATTCCTGAACCTGGACGACACCCGGCGGAAGATCCAGGAAATTTCGGACCGGTACGGCTTCGACGTCGATCCCGACGCGATGATCGAGGACCTTCCGGTCGGTGTGCAGCAGCGGGTGGAAATCATCAAGGCGCTCGTCCGCGACGCCAAGGTGCTCATCCTCGATGAACCCACGGCCGTGCTGACCCCGCAGGACACCGACGAGCTGCTGGACATCATGCGCCAGCTCAAGAGCCACGGCACCTCGATCGTCTTCATTTCGCACAAGCTCCGCGAGGTCAAGGCCGTCTCGGACACCATCACGGTAATCCGGCGCGGCAAGGTGGTCGGCACCGCCGACCCGGGTGCCTCAACGACGGAACTGGCGTCCATGATGGTGGGCCGGGCCGTGAACCTGACCCTGGACAAGGCCCCGGCCAAGCCCCAGGAGACAACCTTCCAGGTCAAGGACCTCACCGTGATCGCGCCCAGCGGCCAGCACGTGGTGGACGGCATCAGCTTCGACATCGCCCGCGGCGAGATCCTCGCCGTCGCCGGGGTCCAGGGCAACGGCCAGACGGAACTGACCGAGGCCATCCTGGGCCTCCAGGACCGCGTCCACGGCTCCATCCTGCTCGACGGCGAGGAACTCGTCGGCCGCAGCGTCAAGGAGGTCCTGAACTCCGGCGTCGGCTTCGTACCCGAGGACCGCTCGGTCGACGGCCTGATCGGCACGTTCTCGATCGCCGAAAACCTCGTTCTGGACCGCTACGACCAGGCTCCGTTCGCCAAGGGCATCAGCATGAGCCCGGCCAAGGTCCTGGAAAACGCGCAGACCCGGATCGACGAGTTCGACGTGCGCACCCCGTCGGGTTCGCTCGCGGCCGGCACCCTGTCCGGCGGCAACCAGCAGAAGGTCGTGATGGCCCGGGAGCTGTCCCGTCCGCTGCGGCTCTTCATCGCCTCCCAGCCCACCCGCGGCGTGGACGTCGGATCCATCGAGTTCCTGCACAAGCGCATCGTGGCCGAGCGCGACCACGGCACCCCCGTGATGATCGTCTCCACCGAACTGGACGAGGTGATCGAGCTCGCCGACCGGATCGCTGTGCTCTACAAGGGCAAGCTGGTCGGGATTGTCCCGGCCGGCACCGGGCGCGACGTCCTGGGCCTGATGATGGCGGGGCTGTCCCCGCAGGACGCGCACGCCGACACCGCGGGCAAGATCCCGGCACCGCACCCTGCGGACAGCTCCACGGGCAGCCCCGCCAACAACCCCGCCGAACCCCCCGCAACGAACCCGGCGCCCGCCGCCCACCCCGTGCAGGAGCCCCGCTCCGGCGCCGTAGGAGACGACCATGAGTGAAAATAACGAGCCGCGACGCTCGGCCGAACCGGATCCGGACCGCATACCGGCCCCGCAGTCCCCGAAATCCCGGGATGTGGACGCGGATATTGAGACGCCCGAGGAGGACGACGTCGCCTATGTCACCTCGCTGGACACCGCCGGCGGGGCGATGAGGCCGTCGGCGGTTCCCGTCTCGGCGCAGAGCGGAACCCTCCCCGGCGCCGAGGACACGGACTCGGTGCTGCGCAAGATCTTCACCGGCAACGGCATCGTCACCATCCTGGCCGTGCTCCTCGCACTGATCCTGGGCGGACTGCTCATTGCCAGCACGGACAAGGTGGTCGCCGCCACTTCGAGCTACTTCTTCGCCCGGCCGACCGACTTCCTCGCCGCGGTCTGGTCAGCGGCCACGGGTTCCTACGTCGCGCTCTTCCAGGGCTCGGTCTTCAACCCGCGCGGCAGCGGAGTGGGCGGCCAGTTCGCGCCGTTGATGGAGACCCTCACCATCGCCACCCCGCTGATTACCGCCGGCCTCGGCGTCGCCCTGGCCTTCCGTGCGGGTCTGTTCAACATCGGTGCGCAGGGCCAGATCATCATGGCCGGCATCCTGGCCGCCTGGGTGGGCTTCGCGCTGGACCTGCCGATGGGGCTCCACCTGTTGCTCGTCCTGCTCGCCGGCATCATCGGCGGCGCCGTCTGGGGCGGCCTGGTGGGCTTGCTCAAGGCGAAAACCGGCGCCCATGAGGTCATCGTGACCATCATGTTCAACTACATCGCCCTTTACCTCGTGCGCTACCTCTTGGACACCCCGGCGTTCCAGCGGCCGGGGGAGACGACCCCGATTTCCCCGATCCTGGACGCGTCCGCCGTGTACCCGCAGATGTTCGGAAGCCAGTACCGGCTGCACATCGGCTTCCTGCTGGCCATCGCGGCGACGGTGTTTGTCTCGTGGCTGCTGAACCGCTCGACCATCGGATTCGAGTTCCGCGCCGTGGGCGCCAACCCCAAGGCGGCCCTCACCGCCGGGATCAACGTTCCGCGTGCCACCATCCTGGTGATGACCATCGCCGGCGGCTTGGCCGGGCTGGCCGGCGTCGCGCAGGTGGCCGGTACCGAAAAGGTCCTGACCGACGGTGTCGCGGCAACCTACGGCTTTGACGCCATCACCGTCGCACTGCTGGGACGTTCGACGCCGTGGGGCACCTTCGCCGCCGGCGTGCTGTTCGGCGCCTTCCGCGCCGGTGCGGTCCAGATGCAGATCCAGACCGGAACCCCGATCGACATTGTGCTGGTGGTCCAGTCCCTCATCGTGCTGTTCATCGCGGCCCCGCCGCTGGTCCGGGCGATCTTCGGACTCAACCCGCGCAAGAAGAAAGCCGCACCCGCCGGCAAGTCCCAGCAGGCAGCAGCCACCGGAGGTGCAGCATGAGCACAACAGCAACCTCGCCCGTCCCGGGAAAACCCTTCAAGCCGCAGCCGGGCACCCCGCACGCGGACAAGAACCGCAAACAGACGGTGTCCGCCAAGCCGGTGACCTGGAAGCTGCCGGTTACGCTGATGGCGCTGGCCGTCGTCGCGTTCATCTTCTTTGGACTGATGGGCCCGCAGGCGACAGCCAAGTTCGGGATTTCCTCCGGCGGTGACTTCTTCCAGCTCCCCGCGATCGAGGTGCCCGCCTTCCTGACCGGAATTGTGCTCTCCGTGGCCCTGCTGGGCCTCGCCGGCTACGCCATGTTCCTGAAGACGAAGAACACCCGGCCCCCGCGCTGGCTGCCGGCCGTCTTCACGGTCCTCTTCGTGGTGGCCTTCCTGATCTGGGTCGTCGGCGGAGCCCGGACCCCGAGCATTTCTCTGGCCGGACTCATCGCCGGGTCCGTGACCCTCGCCGTGCCGATCGTCTTCGGCTCCCTGTCCGGCGTCCTGTGCGAACGCGCCGGCGTCGTGAACATCGCCATCGAAGGCCAGCTCCTGGGCGGTGCCTTCACGGCCGCGATCGTCGCCAGCATGACCGACAACCCCTACCTGGGCCTGCTCGCGGCGGCCGTCGCCGGCGCCCTCGTCTCGATGGTGCTGGCAGTCTTCAGCATCAAGTACGTGGTCAACCAGATCATCGTCGGTGTGGTCCTCAACGTCCTGATCTCGGGCCTCACCGGCTTCCTCTTCAGCACCGTGATGCAGGCGAACAAGGAAATGTTCAACTCGCCGGGCCGGCTTCCCATCATCGAAATTCCGGTCCTGTCCAGCATCCCGGTAATCGGGCCCATCCTGTTCAAGCAGTCCGTGGTGGGCTACCTGATGTATGTGGCCGTGGCTGTGATCTGGATCGCGCTGTTCAAGACGAAGTGGGGCCTGCGTGTCCGTGCGGTGGGCGAACACCCGCAGGCCGCCGACACCCTGGGCATCAAGGTCAACGCGACCCGGTTCTGGAACGTCACCCTCGGCGGCGCCGTCGCTGGAATCGGCGGATCGTTCTTCACCCTCGTGGCGATCGACAGCTTCACCAAGGAAATCTCCGGCGGCCGTGGCTTCATTGCCCTCGCCGCCATGATCCTGGGCCGCTGGAATCCGATCGGGGCGTTCTTCGCCGCGCTGCTGTTCGGCTTCGCCGACAACCTGCAAAGCATCGTGACGATCATCGGCACCCCCGTGCCCAGCCAGTTCATGGCCATGCTGCCGTACGTCGTCACCGTATTTGCCGTGGCCGGACTCGTTGGCCGCTCCCGGCCGCCGGCCGCCGACGGCATACCGTACGTCAAGGGTTGACCATGGACAGCATCAACGTCGACTGGGCAGCACTCGAAGCCGCGGCGGTCGCCGCCATGAAAAACGCCTACGCGCCGTACTCGAAGTTCGCGGTGGGGGCAGCAGCCCTCACCGCGGACGGCCGGATTGTGAGCGGCTGCAATGTCGAAAACGCCAGCTACGGGCTGACCCTGTGCGCCGAGTGCGCGCTCGTCGGCAATCTGCACATGACCGGAGGCGGCCTGCTCCGGGCCTTCTACTGCGTCGATGCCGCCGGCAACGTCCTCATGCCCTGCGGACGCTGCCGGCAGCTGCTCTACGAATTCCGCGCTCCCGACATGGAGCTTATGACCACGCAGGGAATCAAGACCATGGACCAGGTCCTTCCCGATGCCTTTGGCCCCCAACACCTGGAGCAAGCCCAATGACCCAACCGACTCAAACCCCCAAGCTGACCGAAGCGTTTGACGCCGTCGACATCATCCGCATCAAGCGGGACAAGGGCGTGCTCAGCCCCGCCCAGATCGACTGGACGATCGACGCGTACACCCGCGGCGCGATCGCCGACGAGCAGATGGCCGCCCTGAACATGGCCATCCTGCTCAACGGCATGGACCGGGCCGAAATCTCGCGCTGGACGGCGGCCATGATCGCCTCCGGTGAGCGGATGGACTTCTCCAGCCTGCGCCGCGCCGACGGCAGCGTGAAGCCCACATCCGACAAGCACTCGACCGGCGGCGTGGGGGACAAGATCACCCTGCCGCTGGCACCGCTGGTCGCGGTCTTCGGCGTTGCCGTGCCGCAGCTCTCCGGCCGCGGCCTCGGCCACACCGGCGGCACCCTGGACAAGCTCGAAGCGATCCCGGGCTGGCGCGCCGCGCTGAGCAACGAGGAAATGCTGGCCCAGCTGCAGGACGTCGGCGCGGTCATCTGCGCCGCCGGCGCCGGACTGGCCCCGGCCGACAAGAAGCTCTACGCCCTGCGGGACGTCACCGGCACGGTCGAGGCCATCCCGCTGATCGCCTCCTCGATCATGAGCAAGAAGATCGCCGAAGGCACCGGTTCGCTGGTGCTGGACGTCAAGGTCGGCAGCGGCGCCTTCATGAAGGACGAGGCCCGGGCCCGCGAACTCGCCGAGACCATGGTGGCACTGGGCAAGGACGCCGGCGTCAACACGGTGGCACTGCTGACCAACATGAACACGCCGCTGGGCCTCACCGCGGGCAACGCGATCGAGGTCGAGGAATCGGTGGAGGTGCTGGCCGGGGGAGGCCCGGAAGACGTCGTCGAACTCACCGTCCGGCTCGCAGCGGAAATGCTCGCCTGCGCAGGCGTCCACGACGCCGACCCCCGTGCCGCGCTCCGGGACGGCCGGGCCATGGACGTTTGGAACCGAATGATCGAGGCGCAGGGCGGGGACCCGCGCGCCAAGCTCCCCGTCGCGCGGGAGTCCGAGGTCATCTACGCCCCGGCCGACGGTGTGTTGGTGGAACTCGACGCGATGGCCGTCGGCGTCGCCGCCTGGCGCCTCGGCGCCGGGCGGGCCCGCAAGGAGGACCAGGTCCAGGCGGGCGCCGGGGTGCGGATGCACGCCAAGCCTGGCGCCTTGGTCAAGGCCGGCGAGCCGCTGATGACGCTCCTGACGGACACCCCGGAGAAGTTCGACCGGGCCAGGGAAGCGCTGGAGCACGCCGTGGTCATTGCCCCGGAAGGCTCCCGCCCGGCGCAGCGGCTCATCATCGACCGCATCGCTTAACTGCCCGTTGCTCTGTCACTTGTGGTCGCTAAACCCGCGGGTTAGCGACCACAAGTGACAGGGCAAACCGCAGGGGGGCCGCAGTACACTGGCACGACAGCCGTCCTCCCGTTGTTGTTAGGAAACCGTGCAGGCAATCAACGACTTCATCCTGGCCGCCGCGGGGCAACCCTGGGTGCTCATCCTCGTGTTCGTGTGCTGCGTGATTGACGGCTTCTTCCCGCCCATTCCGAGCGAGTCGGTGGTCGTCGGACTTGCCGCCGTGGCCGCCACCGCCGACATTCCCAACCCGGTGTCCCTGGCGGCGGTCGCCGCCGCGGGCGCATTCCTGGGCGACAACATCGCCTACCTGATCGGCCGCCGCACCGGAACCCATCGCTGGGCCTGGATGCGCGGCCACCGCATGCAGCGGGCGTTCCGCTGGGCCGGCACTGAGCTGCGCAAACGGCCGGCGTCACTGATTCTCGTGGCGCGTTTCGTCCCGATCGGCCGGGTGGCGGTCAACCTGACGGCGGGTGCCACCCACTTCCCGCGGTCACGTTTCGTGGGGATGACGGTGCTCTCGGCGCTGCTGTGGGCGGCGTATTCCGTGGCGATCGGGCTCTTCTTCGGCCAGTGGTTCGAAGAGAACCGCCTGCTGGGCGTCACCGTCGCCATCATCTGTGCGATCGGGCTGGGGATCCTCGTGGACCTCGCCATCAGCAAGCTGCGGGGCACCCTTCCCGAGGACGCCGAACAGCCGGTCCCGCCGTCGGAGGCTTCCTGAAACCGGAGCCTGCATTGCGTCAGATTTATCGGGTCGGAACGTAGCGCATCCTTGCCGGTCATGGGACACTGAAGAGCGCTTTTCGTCACTTTCCTAGGAGCAACGCCCGCGTGGAATTCATCAATGAGGCTATACTCCATGCCGCGGGACAATGGTGGATTTACCCGATTCTCACGATCTTCTGTTTCATCGACGGTTTCGTCCCGATTCTGCCGAGTGAAACGCTGATCGTCGCGTTGGGTGCCCTGTCCGTCACGTCCGGCCAGCCGAACATGTGGTTCGTCATGCTCGCCGCCGCCATCGGGGCCATCGCCGGTGACAACATGGCCTACCTGCTGGGCCGCCACGTCGGCGTCGAGCGCTTCCGCTGGATGCGCAAACCCAAGGTCCATCGTGCCTTGACCTGGGCGCGCTATGAACTCGACAAGCGCGGCGCCATGCTGATCTTCACGGCCCGGTACATCCCGGTGGGACGCGTGGCCGTCAACTGGATTGCCGGCACTACGGCGTACCCGCGGCGCCGCTTCGTCATCCTCGACATCTTCGCCTCCATCACCTGGGTCGCTTACTCGGCCGGAGTCGGCATCATCGCCGGCAACTGGGTCCACGAGCACCCGCTGCTCGGCGTCGGCATCGCCATCGCGTTCGCCATCGTGCTCGGCATCGTGATCGACCACCTGCTGACCTGGCTGCACCGCTGGCGCGACACCCGGGGCGCCGCCGCGGCGGCCACCCGGGCCGCGACCATGGCTGCCGAGGCGAAGACAGCGCACGCTCAGACCACGCACGCCGCACCTGCTGCGTCCGCGCCCCGGCAGGCCGCCGGGACAGCACCGCTGCCGGCACAGTTGTCGGCACCGGCCGACGTCGAGGCCTGATTCCGCAGTCCGGGGCCGCCCGGCGGCTGACCGGCTGGTATTGCCGGGCCGCCAACCCTAAGGTTGGAAGGTGACTGAGATAATTCTTGACGCTACCCCTGACCTCGACTTCGACCTGAAGGGCCTCCCCAAGGTTTCCCTTCACGACCACCTGGACGGCGGACTCCGTCCGGCCACCATTATTGAACTTGCCGAAGCCGCGGGGCACACGCTGCCCTCCACCGACCCCGTCGCCCTGGGGGAGTGGTTCCGCGAATCCGCCGACTCCGGCTCGCTGGTCCGCTACCTCGAGACCTTCGACCACACCATCGCCGTGATGCAGACCAAGGAAGGCCTCTTCCGCGTCGCCAAGGAATTCGTCGAAGACCTTGCCGACGACGGCGTCGTCTACGGTGAAGTGCGCTGGGCCCCCGAACAGCACCTCCAGCAGGGCCTGAGCCTGGACGACGCGGTCGAGGCCGTGCAGGCGGGCCTCGAGGCCGGCGTCGACGCGGTGGCCGAGACCGGCCGCGATATCCAGGTCGGCCAGCTGATCACGGCCATGCGGCACGCAGACCGCGGCCAGGAAATCGCCGAACTGGCGGTCCGCCACCGCAACAACGGCGCTGTCGGCTTCGACATTGCCGGTGCCGAAGACGGCTTCCTGCCGTCCCGGTTCAAGGACGCCTTCACCTACCTGGCCCAGCACAACTTCCCGGCCACGGTCCACGCCGGGGAAGCTGCCGGACTCGAAAGCATCCAGTCCGCCCTGGTCGACGGCCGCGCCCTGCGCCTGGGCCACGGCGTCCGGATCGCCGAGGACATCACCGTTGAATTCGAGGCGGACGAAGATGCCGACGGCGACAGCGGTGAGGCCGACGACAACATCGGCATGGTCACCCTGGGCGAGCTCGCCAGCTGGGTCCGTGACCGCGGCATCGCCCTGGAGATCTGCCCCTCCTCCAACCTGCAGACCGGCGCCGTTTCCGGCTTCGGCGAGGGCATCGAAAGCCACCCGCTGGACATGCTCTACCAGCTGGGCTTCAACGTCACCATCAACACGGACAACCGGCTCATGAGCGGCGTGACCCTCACGGATGAGTTCGAACTGCTGGTCGAGACGTTCGACTACGACCTCGACGACCTGCTGGAGCTCACGCTGAACGCAGCCGAGGCCGCCTTCCTCCCGCTTGAGGAGAAGGAAGCCCTCGTCGAATACATCAATGAGGCCTACGCCGATCTTGGCTAACAAGGACTCCAATGCGCTGGGCGGGGGGCCCACGGCAGCCGGGGTCCCCGGCCGAGCTTGCGAGGTCAGGGAGCTGGTGCGGACGATTGCCGAGCTGCGCGCCCACTGCCCCTGGATGGGTGCCCTCACCCATGAGTCCCTCGTGGAATACCTCCTCGAGGAGGCCTATGAGGTGGCGGAAACCATCGAGACAGACGGCGGCGACGCCGAGCTGAAGGCCGAGCTCGGCGACGTCCTGCTCCAGGTGGTCCTGCATGCCCGGCTCGCCCAGGAGCGCGGCGCCTTCGACCTCGACGACGTCGCCCGCGGCCTGACCGCCAAAATGGTCCGGCGCAACCCGCACGTGTTCCGTCCGGACGGCTCACTGCAGGAGTCCTTCCCGGCCACGGTGGAGGAAATTGTCCAGACGTGGGACGCCGTCAAACGCTCGGAGCAGGTCCTGCACTCCGGGGCCGCCGACTCCGGCTCCGAACCCTCCCGCGCTGATCCTTCCCGGCTGGGGGCCCTCGGGGGCGTCCCCGCCGCCCTTCCGGCGCTGGCCCGGGCTCAAAAGCTCCTCGACCGCGCCGAACGGGCCGGCCTGCCGGCACTCACTGAGCCGGTTGGCGTACCCTCCTCGGAAGAGGACCTCGGGGAGCTGCTCTTCGCCATCGCCGCCGCCGCCCGGGCCCGAGGGCTCGACGCCGAACGGGCCCTCCGCGGCGCGAACCGCCGCTTCCAGGACGGCCCGCCCGCGCCGCCGTCGCCGTGATCGGCCAAAATGACGTCCGGGGACTGGATAGGTTTCTGTAACTTATCCCACTCTCGACTAGGCTGGGGGGCGACGAGGACGTCGGTTTTTCAGCTTGCTTCCCAGCTTGATTTCCCATCAGATTCCCAGCAGATCGCTTCACCCAAAGGAGCCTATCCATGGCGCTTATCGATGCCATCCACGCCCGCGAGATCCTCGATTCCCGTGGCAACCCCACCGTAGAAGTTGAAGTCCTGCTCTCGGACGGCCAGATCGGCCGTGCAGCAGTTCCCTCCGGAGCCTCCACCGGCGAGCACGAGGCCGTTGAACTCCGAGACGGCGACAAGGGCCGCTACCTCGGCAAGGGCGTCCAGAAGGCCGTCGACGCGGTCATCGACCAGATCGCCCCGGCCCTGATCGGCTTCGACGCCACCGACCAGCGCAGCATCGACCAGTCGATGATCGACCTGGACGGCACCGCCAACAAGAGCAAGCTCGGCGCCAACGCCATCCTGGGTGTGTCCCTGGCCGTCGCCAACGCGGCCGCGGCCTCCGCCGACCTGCCCCTGTACAAGTACCTCGGCGGACCGAACGCCCACGTGCTGCCCGTGCCGCTCATGAACATCCTCAATGGCGGCTCGCACGCCGACTCCGACGTCGACATCCAGGAATTCATGGTTGTCCCGCTCGGTGCCGAGACCTTCTCCGAAGGCCTGCGCTGGGGCGTCGAGGTCTACCACGCGCTCAAGGCCGTCCTGCAGGCCAAGGGCCTGTCCACCGGACTGGGCGACGAAGGCGGCTTCGCACCGAACCTGCCGTCCAACCGCGCAGCCCTGGACCTCATCCAGGAAGCCATCCGGAACGCCGGCTACACCCCGGGCCAGGACATCGCCCTCGCCCTGGACGTGGCCTCCTCCGAGTTCTTCAAGGACGGCGCCTACCAGTTCGAAGGCAAGTCCCTCAGCTCCACCGAGATGAGCGCCTACTACGCCGAGCTCGTCGCCGACTACCCGCTGGTTTCCATCGAGGACCCGCTGGACGAAAACGACTGGGAGGGCTGGAAGACCCTCACCGACGCCATCGGCGACAAGGTTCAGATCGTCGGCGACGACCTCTTTGTCACGAACCCGGAGCGCCTGCAGACCGGCATCGATTCGCGGACCGCCAACTCGCTGCTGGTGAAGGTCAACCAGATCGGTTCCCTGACCGAAACCCTGGACGCCGTCTCCCTCGCCCAGCGCGCGGGGTACACCACCATCACCTCGCACCGCTCCGGCGAAACCGAGGACACCACGATCGCTGACATCGCCGTTGCCACCAACGCGGGCCAGATCAAGACCGGTGCCCCGGCCCGCTCCGAGCGCGTTGCCAAGTACAACCAGCTGCTGCGCATCGAAGAGGAACTCGACGACGCCGCACGCTACGCCGGCAGGAGCGCCTTCCCGCGTTTCAAGGGCTAGTAACCGCACGAACCGGGAACCGGTGGCTATGGTGGAAAGACCATGGCCACCGGTTCCTTTTTGGCACGTCTCTTTTGGCTTCGCCAGTGGCGCCGCGCAGCCGGCTCCGTGTCGTTGCCGGTCCTGGCCACGGGGACCAGCACTGAACAGCAAGCCGCAAGCCAGCCCGGTGGGAACCGGGCATTACAGGAGTGACATGGCTACCCGCCGACCCAAGGTTCCCCGGGCCACGCCTGCGGCCCCGAAGTCTCCGGAGACCGGCGACGGCGGCGACGTCATCCAGGCTGATTTCGGTTCCCGCGGGTCCCAGACGCACACGCCCGGCAGCGGCGCACGGACCCCCGGCAGGGCAACCGGCCAGCACGCCGGCAACACCGGCGCGGCACGGCCGGCCGGATCCCCGCCGGCCGCAACTCCGAAGAGCCCGGCCCCGTCGGCGGCCGTCAAGTCCGGCACCGCGAAGTACACAGCCCCGCCGGAGCCCGGAAAGTCACGCACCGCCGCAAAGGGTGCCGCCACACAGGCCAGGCCGGGCAGAGCAAAACAGTCCACGGAGGGCACCGCGCCCGCGGCGGAGAACCTCGACCCGGTCCCTGCCAAGGCCTTCTCCGGCCGCATGCTGGCGCTGTTCGTCGTCATGATTGCCATCACCATCATGCTGGCGCCCACGGTCAAGATTTTCTTCGAAAAGCGGGCCGAAATCGCCGCGCTCCAGGCGGATATTTCCGACAAGCAGGCCCAGCAGGACGAGCTCAGGCGGCAGGTCTCCCGGTGGCAGGATCCGAACTACGTGAAACAACAGGCCCGGGACCGCATTAACATGGTTATGCCCGGCGAGACGGGCTACTGGGTCTTCGGCAGCGATCTTCCTGCCGGTTCCGCCAGTGGCGCGGCCGGTGCAGGATCAGCGCAAGACCCGGCCGAGCTGCCCTGGGTTGACTCCCTCTGGGACTCCATCCGGCGCTCGGCAACAGACTAGAAGCGGCGCCCGCCGCAGGATTGTCCGCCGGACAAACCAGACAGGGCAGGAAGGTGCCGCCCCGTGGACCAGAACCGAGTGGACGAGACCCCCGCGGCAGTGAAGCCGAGCGCAGAGACGCCGGAGCCGGCCCGCTCCGTGGCGGAGTCCCGCCGGCCCTCGCCGCGCGACCTCGATGTCCTGAGCCGGCAGCTGGGGCGGCCGGTGCGTGACGTCGTTGAAATCCCCGCCCGCTGCGTCTGCGGCAACCCGCTGGTGGCGGCCACCTCCCCGCGGCTGAGCAATGGAACGCCCTTCCCCACGACTTTCTACCTCACGCACCCGGTCATCACGTCCGCGGTGTCGCGGCTCGAGGCGGCCGGCCTGATGAACGAGATGAACGAGCGGCTCGGCGGGGACGAGGCCCTGGCCGCGGACTACCGCGCCGCCCACGAGGCCTATCTGGCGTCGCGCGCGGAGATCGGCGCCAGGTCCGGGATCGGCGCGGTGCCCGAAATCGACGGCATTTCCGCCGGCGGAATGCCCACCCGCGTCAAGTGCCTGCACGTGCTGGTGGGCCATTCACTCGCGGCCGGACCGGGTGTGAACCCGCTCGGCGACGAGGCCATCGCAGCCATCGGCGACTGGTGGACCACGGACCGCTGCTACTGCGACGGCGCCTGGGACACCGGCGGCGAAGCGCCCTCTCAAGACCTCAGCAGGCACGGACCACAGGGACTTCCGGCGATCGTGGGACGGCAGGCCCCGGTCCGGAAACCGCGCACCGGGAATCCCGACGCCAGCGGGGCCGGCCAGTGACCCGCGTGGCCGCCGTCGACTGCGGCACCAACTCAATCCGCCTGCTCATCGCCGACTCGGCTACGGACGGCGCGGCGCCCCGGCTGAAGGACGTGGTGCGCGAAATGCGGGTCGTCCGGCTCGGCCAGGGCGTGGACGCCACCGGCGAGCTCGCCCAGGAGGCCCTGGACCGGACCTTTGCCGCCGCGGCGGACTACGCCGGGCAAATTCACGGACACGGGGCCACCAAGGTGCGTTTCGTCGCGACCTCGGCCACGCGCGACGCCCGCAACAGGCAGGTCTTCGTGGACGGCATCCGCGAGCTCCTCGGCGTCGAACCCGAGGTCATCACCGGGGACGAGGAAGCTGCCCTGTCCTTCGCCGGCGCCAGCAGCGTACTGCCCTCCCGCGGCGCGGACCCCGTCCTCGTGGTGGACCTCGGCGGCGGCAGCACGGAGTTCGTGCTGGGCGACGCCGACGGCGTCATCGCCGCCAAATCCGTCGACATTGGCTGTGTCCGGATGACCGAACGCCACCTGCGCAGCGACCCTCCCACGCCAGACCAGATCGCCGCCGCGGAGGCCGACGTCGACGCCGCCCTCGAGCTGGCGGCCCGGACGGTTCCGCTGGACCGCAGCGCCGCCGTCGTCGGGGTCGCCGGTTCCATCACCACCATCACGGCCCACGCGCTCGCGCTGCCGGAGTACTCCGCCGCGGCAATCCACGGCACTGAACTGCCGCTCGACGCCGTGCGCCGCGCCTGCACGGAACTGCTGGAGATGTCCCACGCCGAACGTGCCGCCCTGCCCTACATGCACCCGGGCCGGGTGGACGTGATCGGAGCAGGCGCCCTCGTCTGGCGGCGCGTCCTCGAAAGGCTGGCCGGGGTGACAGGCGGCAGGGTCGCGTCGGCGGTCACCAGCGAACACGATATTCTTGACGGAATTGCCCTGAGCATCAGTTAGGCCGCAGGACATCAGCTGGGCACGCAGGCCGGCCGGGCTGCGTGCCTGCCGGACGCTCCGTCAGCCGCGGCCCGATCCGCACTTCCCCGCACAGAGCCCGCCCGGCCGTCCCCAGCGCCACCAGAGCCACAGCGCCATCAGCTGTCCCGCCGATAGGACCCGAATGACCAGAGCAACAGCCCGGCGCCGCCGGACCGCCTCCGCGTTGGTGGCCTTCGCCCTTGCGGGCATCACTTTTGCGGCGCCCCTTACCGCCGCCCCCGCCGCGCACGCCGACACCTGGCGCGACAGGGAATACTGGCTCGAGGAATCCGGAATCACCAAGGCCTGGGAGGTCTCCAAGGGCGCCAACGTCAAGGTTGCTGTGATCGACAGCGGCGTGGACGGCCAGCACCCTGACCTGGCCGGCGTGTTGGCTGGCGGCGTCGACGTCTCCGGCGCCGGGAGCGCGGACGGACAAGAGAGCATCGGCGCGAAGCCCGAGCACGGGACCCTGGTAGCCACCATGCTGGCAGGCCGCGGCCACCAGCCCGCCGATTCAACGGCCAAGCCCAGCCCCAGCGCGGGCCCGTCCGCGGCGCCGGACGGAATTGTCGGGGTAGCCCCCGAGGCGCAGCTGTTGTCCGTGTCCACCTGGCTCGGATCCGTGAACCCCGGCGGCAAAAGCGATCAGGACCAGATACCCCAGGCCGTCCGCTGGGCTGTCGACAACGGCGCCCGCGTCATCAACATTTCGCTGGGCAGCACCTCGCCGGAATGGCCGCAAAGCTGGGATGCGGCCTTCCTGTACGCCGAACAGAAGGACGTGGTGATCGTCGCCGCCGCGGGCAACCGCGGGGGAGGGAACGTCCAGGTCGGGGCCCCGGCCACCATTCCCGGGGTCCTGACCGTCGCCGGGCTCGACCGCAGGGGAACCGCCAGCATCGATTCCTCATCCCAGGGCATCAGCATCGGTGTCGCGGCCCCCGCGGAGAACCTGCTCGGGGGCCTGCCCGGCGGCGGCTACGCGGAGTGGGCCGGCACCTCGGGCGCCACCCCCATCGTGGCCGGCGTCGCGGCCCTGATCCGCTCCAAATGGCCGGAAATGACGGCCAGCCAGGTCATCAACAGAATCGTCAGCACCGCCAGGGACGCCGGCGCCGCGGGGAAGGACCCGCTGTACGGTTTCGGGATCCTCGACGCCGAGGCGGCCCTGAAGGCCGACGTTCCGGAAACCCGGACCAATCCGCTGGGTTCGATCTCCGACTGGATCAGGGTCCACCGGCGGGGCAACCTGGCCACGTCGCCGGCCGCCCCCTCAGCGGTCCCCTCCAGCGCGGCCCCCACCCTGCCGGAGGCCACCGTTCCGGTCGCAGAGCCCCCGTCCGGGCTGGACGCCGCCGTGCCGGCCCTGGTCGTGCTGGGTTTCGGCGGACTGTTCCTGTGCATCGTGGGGGCCGCCGTCTTCCAGCTCCGGCGCGCCGTACGGCCGGCCCCGCCGGGAGGCCCCGGCGGCCCGGCAGCGACGGACACCGGAGCCCTGGATTCGGCGGATTCCAGCGGGAAACCCTAGTTAGTGAAGTTTTTCACAAACTACGGTATTCTTGGGGAATGGCATCCTCCCCTCAGCTCCAGGACCGTCCCAGGGTACTCGTCGTCGGCGGCGGGTACGTCGGCCTGTACGTAGCCCTTAAACTGCAGAAGAAGATCGCGAATGCCGGTGGCATCGTCACCGTCGTTGATCCTCTGCCCTACATGACCTACCAGCCCTTCCTCCCCGAGGTTGCCGGCGGCAACATCGAGGCACGCCACGCCGTCGTCTCGCACCGCCAGCACCTCAAGCAGACCGAGCTCATCCAGGGCCGCGTCACGTCGATCGACCACGCCAACCGCACCGCTGTGGTGGCCCCGGCCGACGGCGGCGAGAACTTCGAGGTCCCGTACTTCGACGTCGTCGTGGCCGCAGGCGCTATCACCCGCACCTTCCCGATCAAGGGCCTCGCGGACAAGGGCATCGGCCTCAAGACCATCGAGGAAGCCGTGGCCCTGCGCAACAAGGTCCTCGACCGGATCGAAGCCGGCTCGCTCATGACGGATCCGGCCGAACGCGCCCGCGCCCTGACCTTCGTTGTGGTCGGCGGCGGCTTCGCCGGCATCGAGTGCATCACCGAAATGGAAGATCTCGCCCGCGCCGCGGTCAAGAACAACCCCCGCGTCAAGCAGGAGGAAGTCCGCTTCGTCCTGGTAGAGGCCATGGGACGCATCATGCCCGAGGTGACCGCCAGCCAGGCTGAGTGGGTCGTCGAGCACCTGCGCAGCCGCGGCATCGAGGTCCTGCTCAACACCTCGCTGGACAGCGCCGAAGGCTCCCTGAAGCTCATCAACCTCCCGGACAAGAGCGCGGCCCAGGAATTCCAGGCCGACACCCTGGTCTGGACTGCCGGCGTGCAGGCGAACCCGATGGTCCGTTCCACCGATTTCCCGCTCGAGCCGCGCGGCCGCGTCCGTGTCCTCGCGGACCTGCGCATCTCCGGCGACGAAGGCATCATCGACAACGCCTGGTCTGCCGGCGACGTCGCGGCGGTCCCGGACCTCACGGGCAACGGCCTGCCGGACGGCACCTGCGTCCCGAACGCCCAGCACGCGCTGCGCCAGGCCAAGCTCCTCGCCAAGAACCTGTGGGCCTCCCGCTGGGACAAGCCGCTCAAGGACTACAAGCACAAAAACCTGGGCGCCGTGGCCGGTTTCGGCGAGTGGAAGGGTGTGGCCAACATCAACCTGCTGGGCCGCATCGGCCTCAAGGGCCCGCTGGCCTGGCTGGCACACCGCGGCTACCACGGCCTGGCCATGCCGACCGTGGAACGCAAGATCCGGGTCATCTTCGGCTGGATCCTGGCCTTCTTCATGGGCCGCGACACCACCCAGCTGATCGACCTGGACAACCCGCGCGGCGCCTTCGTTGCCGCGGCGGCACCGGCTCCCAAGCCGGCCGCGGCACCCGCCGCCCCCGCCGCGGAGAAGCCGGCGGCAGAAGCCGGCAAGACTGCGAACAAGGAAGCCGTTTCGGCCGACTCCAAGTAGCCTGCAGCAGCCTTCGACGGCGGCCGTTCCCTTGCGGGGGAGCGGCCGCCGTCGTCGTTAACGCGGACGCAGTTCCCGGCAGCCTGCCGGGGGACGGCCGGGGCGGCGTCCTAGACTGGCTTCATGACCGCTGAAAAGGACCTCCACACCCTGCTGGCCACCATGCACCCGGAACTCCGGGAGGGCGAGTTCGTCTACGTCCTGTGGCCGCACGGCCGTCCCCTCGCCGGGGCAATCGCCGCAGCCGTCCGTGAAGCGGAAGGCCTGACGGTGGTCCTGCCGCGGGCCGAAGCGGACAGCCTCGGCCTGTCCTACGACTTCGTCGGCGCCTGGATCACGCTCCAGGTGCACTCCTCGCTGGAGGCCATCGGCCTGACGGCCGCCGTGAGCGCCGCCCTGACCGAAGCCAGGATCAGCTGTAATGTCCTGGCCGGCTTCCACCATGACCACCTCCTGGTCCCGGTCGCGGACGCTGACCGGGCGCTCGAGGTGCTGCACGAACTGGTCGACGCCAGCGGGGAGCACAGGCCCGCTCCGGAGCTGGTGCTGCGCAGCGAGCAGCCCGCAGACCGGCCTGCCATCCTTGCCCTCACGGCCGCGGCCTTTGCCGTCTCACCGGTCACCGGGCTGCCCGTCGAGGGCGAGCCCGAAGAGGTGCAGCTCCTGGCGGCGCTCTTCGACTGCGAGGAATACCTGCCGGAGTTCAGTATCGTCGCGGAGCTCGACGGCGGGATCGTCGGCCACGCGATCAGCACCCGTGGCCGGGTGGGGGAGCTGGAGCTCCTGGGCCTGGGTCCCATCGGCGTGGTCCCGCGGCTGCAGCGCCACGGCATCGGCACCGCGCTCATGAAGGAAACGATTCTCCGGGCCAACGCCGCGGGGGAGCGCGGCATCGCGCTCCTGGGCGACCCGGAGTACTACTCGCGCTTCGGCTTCGTGGCCTCGACCTCCCTGGGCGTCGAAGCCCCCGACCCGGCCTGGGGCGGGCACTTCCAGCTCCTTCCGCTGGCCGTCTGGCCCGGCGGCGTCAGCGGGACATTCCGCTACGCCAAGCCGTTCGGCATCGACTAGCCGGCTGCCGGACGGGATACCATGGACCGGGCGCCCCAGTAGCCCAATTGGCAGAGGCAGCGGACTTAAAATCCGCGTGTTGTGGGTTCGAGTCCCACCTGGGGCACACGTCGTGGCGCCCGCCGTTCGGGCCGGCAGATTTCCTCTATGCAACGAGTGTTATAAGGATGTGACCGTAGTCACTTTGGATCGGGCCGGAATTGCACTAGCTTGAAGTTAAATCAGGAACACCTGATCATTCGCATCAAAGGCCGTTCGCACCTTTAGATCGAGGAGATTGTAAATGACTTCACTCCCCCAGGTGGCGCCCCGCATCGCTAAGCTCACAGCGCTTAGCATCGGCGTCGCCCTTCTGGCTACGGCTTGTGGTGGCACGTCCACCCCGACGTCGACCGGAACCGGATCCGCTTCCGCTAACGCCGCAGGCATCGCATGCCCGGCCCCCAGCGCTGGAGCTGGAGCCGGCACCTCAGCCGCGACCAACGGCGGCACGGTTCCCGCCTCCACCGGCACCACTGACACCGCCCTGAAGATCGGCTCGCTCCTGCCGACCACCGGGTCGCTGGCCTTCCTCGGCCCGCCCGAAATCGCGGGTGTCAACCTTGGCATCAAGGAGATCAACGATGCCGGCGGCGTGCTGGGCAAGCCTGTAGAGGTCATCCACCGCGACTCCGGTGACACCAAGACCGACATTGCCACGCAGTCCACAACGGCGCTGCTGGGCCAGGGCGTCGGTGCCATCATCGGTGCCGCATCCTCCGGCGTGTCCAAGACCGTCATCAACCAGATCACCGGCGCGGGCGTCATCCAGTTCTCCCCGGCCAACACCTCGCCGGACTTCACCGACTGGGACGACAAGGGCCTCTACTGGCGCACCGCCCCCTCGGACGTGCTCCAGGGCAAGGTCCTCGGCAACTACATGGCCACCTGTGGCGCCCAGACCGTTGGCATGATCGTACTGAACGACGCTTACGGAACCGGCCTTGCGAAGAACGTGAAGGCCGCGTTTGAGGCAGCAGGCGGCAAGGTTGTTGCAGAGGAACTCTTCAATGAAGGGGATTCCCAGTTCAGCAGCCAGGTTGACAAGGTCATCGCCGCGAAGCCGGATGCCATTGCCCTGATCACTTTCGACCAGGCCAAGAGCATCGTTCCGCTGATGACGGGCAAGGGCGTCAAGCCCACCCAGATGTTCCTCGTGGACGGCAACATGTCCGACTACAGCAAGGACTTCCAGGCCGGCACCCTGAAGGGCGCCCAGGGCACCATCCCGGGCACCTTCGCCAAGGAAGACTTCAAGAAGAAGCTCCTGGCCATCGATCCCGCGCTGAAGGACTACAGCTACGCAGGCGAGTCCTACGACGCCGTGAACCTCATCGCACTGGCCTCCGAGGCCGCCAAGAGCACCAAGGGCGTCGACATCGCCACGCAGCTCAAGGCAGTCTCTGAGACCGGCGAAAAGTGCAGCGACTTCCCGTCCTGCGTCACCCTGCTCCGCAACGGCAAGGACATCGACTACGACGGCCAGTCCGGCCCCGTAACGTTCTCCGAAGCCGGTGACCCGACGGAAGCCTACGTCGGCATCTACGAGTTCCAGGATGACAACACCTACAAGGCATCCAAGGAAGAGTTCGGCAAGCTGTAAGCCCGCCCTTCCCCAGCCACCAGGAGGCCCCCGTCCACTCCGGACGGGGGTCTCTTGTGTGTGTGGGGGTGGGCCCACGGGGCAGGGTTCCCTGCCGGAGCGTGCGAGGGGAGGGGTCGCCGGGTGGGCCCACGGGGCAGGGTTCCCTGCCCGAGCGTGCGAGGGGAGGGGTCGCCGGGGAGGAACGAGCGCAGGCGCCGAGCAAGTGGCTGCTGCCGGCGCCCGGAGCCTCCACAGGGGGCTGAGCCCGGAACGAAGTACGCCGGGCGCGCAGAAGGGCCGCCACCGGCTGGTGACGGCCCTGCTGATGGTGCGGTGTTACCGGGAGACTACTCGACGGTGTCGGCGAGAGTGCCTAGGTACAGCTGGATGACCTTGGGATCCTTCATGAGCTCCCGGCCGGTGCCGGTGTACGCGTCCTTGCCCTGGTCCAGGACATAGCCGCGGTCACAAATCTGCAGGCAGCGTCGGGCGTTCTGCTCCACCATGATGACCGAGACGCCGGCGCGGTTGATCTCGTGGACCCGGAGGAAGGTCTCGTCCTGCTTGACAGGGGAGAGGCCCGCCGAAGGCTCGTCGAGCAGCAGCACGGCCGGGTCCATCATGAGGGCCCGTCCCATCGCCACCATCTGGCGTTCACCTCCGGAGAGCGAGCCTGCGCGCTGGGCACGCCGCTTGCCGAGTTCCGGGAACAGGCCCGTGACGAAGTCGAAGCGCTCGGCGAAGTCCTTGGGCCGCTGGAACATGCCCATCTGGAGGTTCTCCTCGATGGTCAGCGCCGCGAACACGTTGTTGTTCTGCGGTACAAAGCCGATGCCTTTGCTGACCAGCTTGTTCGCCTTGAGCCCGGTGATGTCCTGGCCGCGGACCACGACGGAACCCGAGTGGACCTTGACCAGGCCGAACATCGCCTTCAGCAGCGTGGACTTACCGGCGCCGTTGGGGCCGATGATGCCGATCAGTTCGCCCTTGCGGGCCTCGATGCTGCAGCCGTTGAGGATGTTGACGCCGGGGATGTAGCCGGCCACCAGATCGGTGACCTTGACGACCGAATCCTCGTCGTGCACGGGTTTTGCGGCGGGAGCCGCGCTGGTGGCGCTCATTCTGTGTCCTTCTCTGTACGGTTCGGCTCCTCGGCGCTGCGCCGGCCGCGCACCGGACCGTCGCTGTCCGGGCCCGTCGGCTTATCGGTCTCCGAGGCGACGACGTCGAGCGAGATGATGCCGGCGTTTTCGGTGCCGACAATCGATTCCTCGTCGGCGACCAGTTCGGCGGCCAGCTCCTTGATGCCTTCCGAGTCACCGAGGTCCACGTCGTGGTGGGCGCCCAGGTAGGCGTCGATCACGGCAGGGTTCTTCATGACCTCGGCGGGCGGGCCCTCGGCGACGATCTTGCCCTCGGCCATGACCACCACCCAGTCGGCGATGTGCCGGACCATGTGCATGTCGTGTTCGACGAACAAGACGGTCATGCCCTCGGCCTTGAGGTTCTTGATGTGGTCCAGCAGCGACTGCGTCAGGGCCGGGTTGACGCCTGCCATCGGCTCGTCGAGCATGACGAGTTTGGGCCGGACCATGAGCGAGCGGGCCATTTCGAGCAGCTTCCGCTGGCCGCCCGAGAGGGACGCCGCGTAGTCGTCCTTCTTGGCGTCCAGCTTGAACTTCGCCAGCAGGACGTTGGCTTCCTCGGTGATCTTCTTTTCCTGGCCGCCCCAGATGCCCTTAAAGAGGGCCTTGGAGAGCCGCTCGCCGGACTGGTGGGAGGCGCCGAGGCGCATGTTCTCCATTACGGTGAGCTTGCCCATGACCTTGGTCAGCTGGAAAGTGCGGACCATGCCCATCCGGGCCACCTTGTACGAGGACACCCCGGCCAGGCTGTTGCCTTCGAACTGCCACTTGCCCGTGTTGGGTGTGTCAAAGCCCGTAAGCAGGTTGAACAGGGTGGTCTTGCCGGCGCCGTTGGGGCCGATCAGCGCAGTGATCTTGTGCCGCGGGATCTCAAGGTACTCGACGTCGACGGCGTTGATGCCGCCGAAGCTGCGGGTGACGTTTTCCGCCACCACGATCGGATCGCGCTTCTTGCAGCCGGGGGCAGTCTCCCCGGCGGCAATCGGACGCGTGTCCGTCATGTAGTCAATATCTTCCGTGCGGGGTTCTTCGCTCTGCGTGCTCATGCGAACGCCAGCTCCTTCTTATTGCCGAGGACACCCTGGGGCCTGAAGATCATCAGCAGCATCAGCGCGACACCCACCAGGATGTAGCGCAACTGGCCGGCCTGGACAGTGTTCAGCCAGGTGATGGTGCCGGATTCGATGAGGCCGTAGAGGATGCCTTGTGTGAGGGACAGCACGACCCAGAAGATCATGGCGCCGACGACCGGCCCCAGCACCGTGCCCAGACCGCCGAGCAGCAGGCAGGTGTAGAGGAAGAACGTCAGCTCGGTGCCGTAGTTCGCCGGCTGGACCGCGCCGCGGGGGAGTGTGAAGATCATGCCCGCCAGGGCGCCGAGCACACCACCGATGATCAGGGCCTGCATCTTGTAGGCGTACACGTTCTTGCCGAGCGAGCGGACGGCGTTTTCGTCCTCGCGGATGCCCTTGAGGACACGGCCCCAGGGGCTGCGCATCAGCAGCCAGACCAGGGTGCAGAACAAGGCCACCACTGCCCAGGCGACCACGCGGATGAAGAAGTCGCGGTTGTTCATGCCCATGTAGGACCCGGGAGGGAACGGGTTCATCGCGTAGAACGAGCCTTCGAAGGCGGCCAGGCCGTTGGCCGAACCGGTGACCGAGGTCAGCTGGTTGGTGGTCACGATGTAGCGCACGATTTCCGCCGCGGCGATCGTGACGATAGCCAGATAGTCGGCCCGCAGCCGGAGGGTGGGGATACCCAGCAGCAAAGCGAAGATGGCCGAGCAGACCACGGCGATCAGCAGACCGACGAAGAACGGAACACCGAACGTCAGGGTGGAGATGGCGAAGCCGTAGGCCCCCACCGCCATGAAGCCGGCCTGGCCGAAGTTCAGCAGGCCGGCGTAGCCGAAGTGAACCGCGAGGCCGAGGGTGGCCAGGGCGTAGGCAGCCGTCGTGGGGCTGAACAGCTCACCGGCGGCGCTGGAAAATATGAATCCGAAGTCCATGGCTGTCTCCTAACCCACGCGCTCGCGCCGGCCCAAGATACCTTGGGGCCGGATCAGAAGGACAATAATCATGATGAACAGTGCTCCCACGTATTTGAGGTCTGCAGCGAGGCCGAACACGGTGGTCAGCTCCACGAAGATACCGACGATGATGGATCCGATCAGGGCACCCCATACGGTGCCGAGGCCGCCCAGGGTCACGCCGGCGAAGATCAGCAGCAGGATCTGCGAACCCATGTCGAAGGTGACGCCGGGCCGGTAGTACGCCCACAGGATGCCGCCGAGGGAGGCAAGCATGCCGCCGGTGACCCAGACAATCCGGATGACGGAGTCGACGTCGATGCCGGAGGCTGCGGCCAGCGCCGGGTTGTCGGCGACGGCGCGGGTGGCCTTGCCGAGGCGGGTCTTGAGCAGGACGATCCCGAGGATGGCAATGACAACCGCGCTGATCACGAGGGACCAGAGGTTGTTGGGGGATATGGAGATCGGGCCGAGCCGGATTTCCGCGCTCTGGGCGTACGGCAGCTGCTGGGTGGCACCGCCGAAGAAGAACTGGATGACGTAGCGGACGGCCAGGGCGAGACCGATGCTGACAATCATCATCGGCACCAGGCCGGTGCCGCGGCGCCGGAGCGGCTTCCACAGCCCGGCATCCTGGACGTAGCCGAAGAGACCGCCGCCGAGAAGGGCGAGCACGATCGCCAGCCAGAACGGGAGGTTCATGGCGTTGAAGGCGAAGACCAGGACGGCGCCGAGGGTGACCATCTCACCGTGCGCGAAGTTGGTCAGCCCGGTGGTGCCGAAGATCAGCGAGAGGCCCACGGACGCGAGGGCCAGCAGAAGGCCGAAGCTGAGGCCCGCCACAAGGCGGTTGATCAGGTTCTGGCCGAAATCCTGCTGCTGGACGACAATGCCTTCACCGAAGGCGAAGATCACCGAAAGGTTGGAGGTCTGGCTGAAGGTGACCTCACGGGGGTTTTCCTGGCCCTCGGCGAGCTTGATGCCCTCCGGAAGCGTGGATTCATCCAGCTCGACGACGTAGGTCCCCTGGGCGGGCACCCCGATGGTCCATGAGCCGTTGGCGCCCGATTTGGCCGTTCCGGTGAAGTCGTCCTGCTTGGCTGTGATGGTGACGTCAGCGATCGGCGCGCGGTCGTCGCCGCGCAGGAAGCCGCTGATGCTGTTCTGGAACGTGGTTGCCGACGGGGATGGTGTCGGCGAGGGGCTCGTGGCCTGGGATGCTGGCGCGACGATAAGCAGTAGCGCGGCCACGGCGGCAAAAACAGCCCCCACAACTTTCAGCAGTCTGCCGCGCCGTCTCTGCGACAGGCCTCTCGGTGTGCTTCTCAAAATGAAACCTCCACATGGGGGTGGTGTGGGTTGCGCCTTTGCAACCGCTGCGAACAGTCAGGGTGACGGGGTGGTGCCTGGTGCGATGCGGTGGAGCGGTAGGGCTTGTGATATCCGTCACCCTGTTTGGCCCATGTTACAGCCCGCGCGGGGCAATGAATGCCGTCGCGAGCAGGCTTAACGTCGCGATCGGGTAACAACCGTGAAGCCGGGGGAGTGGTGGGGTTTACCTGTCCTAAAGTAAACTTTTGTTGATCCTGAGTATGCCTAAACAGTTGATCTCCCCGGCCGGAAAACGGGGCGCCGGATCGGGGCGCACAGGTCACGGTTGGGTTGCGGCAAGGGCCTGCCGGGAACTAACAGTGCCCGTCGGCTGTTGGAATTGGTAGCGTGTTGTAACCAGGCACTAGAAGTTCACTACCGGATCATCATTCACCCCCTTATTTGGAGGACACCCGCAATGGCACTTGGCGGAAACCCAGTCTTCAACGGAAAGAACTTCCGTGGAGCAACCCAGGCACCGCCTGCCCCGCAGGCTTACGGACAGGGCCCCTACGGCCAGAACGGCTACGGCCAGGGCGGCTACGGCCAGGCCCAGTACGGCCAGACCCAGACCGGCTGGAACCCTGCCCAGCAGGGCATGACCCAGGACCAGCTCCAGGACATGTACAACCGGCCCGCAGCCGGCCCCGCCGACACGGGACGCATGACCTATGACGACGTCATCATGAAGACCGCGGCCTGCCTCGGCGCCGTCGTCGCCGGTGCCGCCGTCACCCTCGTGGTGGCAGAAGGCCTGGCCTACCTGCTGATGATCGTCGGTGCCCTGGGCGGTTTCGTCCTGGCCCTCGTCAACACGTTCAAGAAGCAGCCCTCGCCGGCCCTGATCCTGGCCTACGCGGCCCTTGAGGGTCTCTTCCTCGGCGGCCTTACCCGGATCCTCGACGGGATGTTCCCGGGTGTCGGCCTGCAGGCCGTGATCGGCACGCTCTCCGTGTTCGCCGTGACGCTGGTGCTCTTCAAGAACGGCAAGGTCCGGGCCACCCCGAAGGCCATGCGCTTCTTTATGATCGCCACAATCGGCTACGCCGTCTTCGCACTCATCAACATGGTCATGATGTGGACCGGCGCCGTCGATTCCCCGTTCGGCCTGCGCACGTCAATGGAGATCGCCGGCATCCCGCTCGGCGTCTTCATCGGTGTCCTGGCGATCGGCCTCGCGGCCTTCGCCCTGATCATGGACTTCACCAGCATCGAAGCCGGCGTCCGCAGCGGCGCCCCGCAGCGCTTCTCCTGGACCGCGGCCTTCGGCCTCACGGTGACGCTGGTGTGGCTCTATGTGGAGATCATCCGCCTCCTCGCGATCCTGCGCGGCGACGAGTAACAGCGCCGGCGTCATGCCGGTAACGCAAGACTAAAAAGGGGAGTCCCGCCGGATGGCGGGACTCCCCTTTTTGTGTGACCGCCGGCTTCGACTGCCCGGCAGCGACGGTGGGACCTCAGCTGAGCCGCTCCAGCACCACGGCCATGCCCTGGCCGCCGCCGACGCAGAGCGTCGCCAGCCCCAGCGTCGCATCGCGCTCCCGGAGGCCGTTGAGCAGGGTGGTGGTCATCCGGGCGCCGGTCATCCCGAAGGGATGCCCCAGCGCGATGGCGCCACCGTGGACGTTGAGCTTGTCCTGGTCGATGCCGAGTTCCCTGGCGCTGGCGACGACCTGGACCGCGAAGGCCTCGTTGAGTTCCACAAGGTCGATGTCCGCCATCCCCAGCCCGGCAAGGGCCAGTGCCCGCCGGCTCGCCTCGACCGGACCCATGCCCATGAGCTCGGGGGAGAGGGCGCTGACTCCGGTGGAGACGATCCGCGCCAGCGGCTCCAGCCTGAGTTCGCGTGCCCGCGTACCGCTCATCACGACGACGGCAGCCGCTCCGTCGTTCAGCGGGCAGGCGTTGCCGGCCGTGACGGTGCCCTCGGCGCGGAAAACCGGCTGCAGGGCGCCGACCGACTCGAGGGTGACGCCGGCCCGCGGGGAGTCGTCCCGGTCGATCACGGCGCCGTCCCGGCAGGTGTAGGGCGTGATCTCGCGGGCGTAGAAGCCGGAAGTGATGGCTGCTTCGGCGCGGTTCTGGCTGAGCACTGCCCAGGCGTCCTGGTCGGCACGGCTGATGCCGAAGCTGGTCGCGACGTTTTCCGCGGTCTGCCCCATCGCGATGTAGATGTCGGGCATCCGGCCACCCAGCCGCGGGTCCGTCCATGGATTATTGGACGCGGCCCTGGCGGCGGTGCGCTGCCGGGCGGCGTCAAAAAGCGGGTTGTGCGTGCTGGCGTCCGTCTCTCCCGCACCGGCCCAGTCGCGGTACCGGGACACGGCTTCCACCCCGGCCGAGACAAACGCGTGTCCTTCGCCGGCCTTGATGGCGTGGAAGGCCATCCGGAGCGTCTGCAGGCTGGAGGCGCAGAAACGGTTGATGGTGGCGCCCGGCACGTTGTCCAGCCCGGCCAGGACGGTGACCACCCTGGCCATGTTCGAGCCGGCCTCGCCGCTGGGTTCGGCGCAGCCCAGGTACAGGTCGTCCAGTCCGCGGCCTGCGGTGTCCGCCGCGTCGAAGGACGGAATTTGGCCCAGCGCGGCGGCCACCATGGCGGCCGCGAGGTCGTCAGGCCGTTCGTCCTTCAGCGAGCCTTTGAAGGCGCGTCCGATCGGGCTCCTGGCAGTGGAAACTATGACGGCATCTGGCATGCGCCCAGCCTACGCTCCGGCTATGCCAGGCGCATCGCCCCTGCCGCGGGCCGCACGCTGAAGATCTCCGGCGCTGCGAACCCGGCCCTGGCGAAGGCCTGTTCGACGGCGGCGCGCACCTGCTCCTCGGCCGCCACCGGCGTGAGCGCGATCGCGGAGCCGCCGAAGCCGCCCCCGGTCATCCGGGCACCGACCGCGCCGGCAGCACGGGCGGCCCCGACGGCGAGGTCCAGTTCGGGGCAGGAGATCTCGAAGTCGTCCCGCATGGAGGCATGGGACGCGTCCAGCAGCGGTCCGATCGCCGCCGGCCCGGCGCCGCCGAGAAGCTCGACCACCTGCAGGACCCGGTCGTTCTCGGTGACCACATGCCGCACCCGGCGGAACGTCTCCGGATCCAGCAGGCCGCTGGCCTCCTCCAGGTCGTCGAGCCCGACGTCGCGCAGGGCCTTCACCCCGAGCACCTCGGCCCCCAGCTCGCAGGCGGCCCGCCGGGAGGCGTAGCCGCCGCCGGCATGGGAGTGCGACACCTTGGTGTCGATCACGAGCAGCACCAGTCCGGCGGCTTCGGCGTCGAACGGGACCAGCCGGGAGCTCTGGTCGCGGCAGTCGAGGAACAGGGCGTGCCCGGCCGCCCCGCGCAGGGACGCGGACTGGTCCATGATGCCGGTGGGTGCGCCGACAAAGTCGTTCTCGGCGCGCTGGGTGGCCAGGACCATGTCCCGGTCGTCCAGGCCCGCTGCGGTGAGCTCGTTGAGCGCGGAGATGACGGCGCACTCGATCGCGTGGGACGAGGACAGGCCGGCGCCGCGGGGAACATCGGAGTCCAGCAGCAGCTCCAGGCCGCGCACGGGAAGCCCGCGCTGCTGGAGCGCCCACACGACACCCAGCGGGTACTTGGTCCACCCCTTTGCCGTGCCGCGTTCCAGGAACCCGGCATCCGCCGTCGTCAGTCCCTGGTTGCCGAAGGTGGACAGCAGCCGGATGGCGGAGTCCGGACGCAGCCGGACCGCGGCCCTGGCCGTCCTGTCGATCGCGAACGGCAGCACGAAGCCTTCGTTGTAGTCGGTGTGCTCGCCGATCAGATTGACGCGGCCGGGCGCCTGCCACACGCCGTCGGGCGCCGTGCCGAAGACGGAAGCGAAGCGGGCGGCCAGTTGCCGGGCACCAAGGGGGAGCGTCATGCCGTGCTGCCGGCGGGGGCCGGCCTGGAAATGCGGGTCATGGATCCACGGTATACGCCCTGGCCTGCGGCTAGGTACGGTGGTGACCATGAACCTGCCGCGACACGCCTCCCCGGATTCCCCTGCCAGCGCCAGCCCCAGCGACGGCCCCGGCCCGGACGCTTCCGCCCGGCGCTATGCCACCGGACGGCAGTACGAGCTGCGGCGCGGCGACGCGCTCGCCGTCGTCACCGAACTGGCCGCCGGGCTGCGGCTCTACAGCCGCGGCGGCACGCAGCTGACGGAAAGCTACGGTGACGGGGAGATTTCCCCGGGCGCCGCCGGCATCACGCTGGCCCCGTGGGCGAACCGGGTGAAGGACGGCGTCTGGTACCTGAACGGCAAGAAGCAGCAGCTGGACATCACGGAGGTGTCCCGCAACAACGCCAGCCACGGGCTGCTGCGCAACGCCTCCTATGAACTCGTCGACGAATCCGAGTTCTCGGTCACACTGGAAGCCGCGGTGTTCCCGCAGCACGGCTATCCCTTCCTGCTGCGCCACAGCGTGCGCTACGAACTCGCCGGGGACCTGGGCCTGGTGGTCCGGCAGACGCTGATTAACGACTCCCAGGAGCCAGCACCGTTCGTCCTCGGCGCGCACCCCTACCTCCGGCTGGGGGAGGTGCCCAGCGAGGAGCTCACGGTCACCGTCCACGCCGGCACGAGGCTCGTGACCGACGAGCGCCTCATTCCGCGCAGCACGGAACCGGTGCGCGGCGACTTCGACCTCCGTGCCGGCCGGTCGGTGGGCGCGCTGGACCTGGATTCTGCCTACACGGACCTGGAGTTCGACGCCGGCATCGCCCGGCACACACTGAGCGCCCCGGACGGCCGGAGCGTGAGCCTCTGGCAGGACGAAAACTGCGGCTACGTCCACGTTTTTGTCACCACTGAATTCCCGGGCCGCACCAAGGCGGTGGCGATCGAGCCGATGACCGGTCCGGCCAACGCCTTCAACAGCGGCGACGGCCTCCGCTGGCTGGATCCGGGGGACCGGTTCGCCATGACGTGGGGCATCAGCGCGTCCCTGGGGCGCTGAGGCGGCGGTTTCCTATCCGGGCGGCGCTGGTGAATCATGGGGCTATGACGCCAGTTGACGATGCCGCCCCGCGAGACCACACCGCCGCAGCACGCCCCGCTGCCGGCGCCTCCGCCGGAGTTCCCGGCAGAGTCTCCGCCGGAGGTTCCGCACAAGTGCGGACTGTCACGGACCGGGAAATCGATCAGGACATCCCGTACGGTGTGCGGATCGCCGCGTCCTGGTCCTGGCGTGTCGGACTCATTATTCTCGTGGGGGGCGCGCTCGTGTGGCTGCTCAGCAGAGTCAGCTTCCTGCTGATTCCCGTGATGGTCGCGGCGCTGCTGGCCGGGCTGCTGTCACCGGCGAAGAACTGGCTCAGGAGACGCCGCGTCCCGAACGGGCTCGCCGTCGCCATCACCGTCCTGGGCTTCATCGGCGTGATTGGCGGCGCCCTGGCCCTCGTGGGCCGGCAGTTGGTGTCCGGCTTCGCCGAGTTGTGGAGCGAAGCGCTGACCGGCATCCAGAAAATCCAGGTCTGGCTCGCCGACGGGCCCCTGCACCTCACCGCATCCCAGATCGACCAGTACCTGAAAGAGGGCACCGCAGCGCTGCAGAACAACAGCAGCAGCATTCTCAGCGGTGCACTTTCCTTCGGCAGCACCGCGGGGCACTTCGCCGCCGGCATGATCCTGGCACTGTTCATCCTCATCTTCTTCCTGCTGGAAGGAGAGCGCATCTGGGCCTTCCTCGTGCGGCTGTTGCCCCGGAAGGCGCGCGCCGCGACGGACGGAGCCGGCCGGGTGGGCTGGTCCTCTATGGTCAGCTACGCCCGGGTCCAGATGTTCGTCGCCTTCGTGGACGCCGTTGGCATCGGGGTGGGCGCCGCGATTATCGGCGTGCCCCTGGCGCTTCCGCTGGGCGTGCTGGTGTTCCTGGGCTCGTTCATCCCGATTGTCGGCGCCCTGGTGACCGGCGCCGTCGCGGTGCTCCTGGCCCTCGTCGCCAACGGCTGGGTGAATGCCCTAATCATGCTGGGGATCGTCCTGCTGGTCCAGCAACTCGAGAGCCACATCCTCCAGCCGCTGATCATGGGCAAGGCCGTCTCACTGCACCCGGTCGCCGTCATCCTGGCCGTCGCCGCCGGTTCCTACCTCGCCGGAATCCCGGGAGCGCTGTTCTCCGTGCCCATCCTGGCCGTAGCAAACTCGTCGATTCGCTACATTGCCGGCAGAACGTGGGAACATGAAAGTGCGCTGGCGGCCGCGGGCCCGGACCTCCTGGCCCCTGTGCCACCCCATGAGCCGGAGACGGATCCGAAGAAGGAGACTAGTTCGTGAACACCCTTGAGAGCCTGCCCGTCACGCTGGACAATGTCCTGGAGGCGCAGAAGCTGCTCGACGGGATTATTACGCGGACGCCGGTTGAATCGTCCCGTGCCCTGGGCAGCATGATCGGCGGCGAGGTCTTCCTCAAATGCGAGAACCTGCAGCGGGCCGGTTCCTTCAAGGTCCGCGGCGCCTATGTCCGGATGGCCAAGCTTTCCCCCGCGGAAAAGAAGCGCGGCGTCGTGGCGGCCTCGGCCGGCAACCACGCCCAGGGTGTGGCCGTCGCCGCCAAGAGCCTGGGCATCAAGGCCCGGATCTACATGCCGCTGGGCGTCGCCCTGCCCAAACTCGCCGCCACCCGCAGCCACGGCGCCGAAGTGGTCCTGCACGGGCACAACGTTGACGAGGCCCTCGCCGAGGCCAAGCGCTACGCCGACGAGTCCGGAGCAGTCTTTGTCCACCCCTTCGACGACGTCGACGTCGTCGCCGGCCAGGGCACCGTGGGACTGGAAATCCTGGAACAGGTCCCCGACGTCGACACCATCCTGATGGGCGTCGGCGGCGGCGGACTGCTAGCCGGCGTCGCCGTGGCCGTGAAGGCCCGGGCGAAGGAACTGGGCCGGGAGATCCGCATCATCGGTGTCCAGGCCGAAAACGCGGCCGCCTACCCGCCCTCGCTCGCAGCGGATGCCCTCGTGCCGCTCAAACGCGTCTCCACCATGGCCGACGGCATCGCCGTGGGCCGGCCCGGCCAGCTGCCCTTCAGCATCATCCGGGAACTCGTCGACGACGTCGTCACCGTCAGCGAGGACGCCCTGGCCCGGGCACTCATCTTCCTGCTCGAGCGCGCCAAGATGGTCGTCGAGCCCGCCGGCGCGGTCGGCGTCGCGGCCCTGATGGAAGGCAAGATCGAAAACCCCGGCACCGTCGCGGTGGTGCTCTCCGGCGGCAACATCGACCCGATGCTGATGCTCAAGGTCATCCAGCGCGGCCTCTCCGCCGCGGGCCGGTACATGACCGTGCGGATGATGCTGGACGACCGTCCCGGCTCGCTGGCCACGATCGCGCGGATCATCGCCGAGAACGACGCCAACGTGACGGGCCTGGACCACACCCGGGTGGGCGGCTCGATCAGCATGGGCGATGTGTCCATCACCGTGAACCTGGAGACCAAGGGCCACGAGCACTGCGAGCAGGTCCTCGCGGCACTCCGGGCCGAGGGCTTCCAGCCGATTGTGGTGCACTAGGGGACCGTGATGCTTGATTCCACCCGGAATGGCAGCCAGCGTGCCGGCGACACCACGGCGGCACGCGCCCGCAAGGGACTGCTGGTGGTGGGGTTGTTCGTCCTGGTGCTGTACGTCATCGAGGTCATCAACACCCTCATGCTGCGTTCGCTCAACGGCACGTTCGGCCTGCGCCCGCGCAGCCTCGACGGGATCCTGGACATCCTGACGTTCCCGCTGCTGCACGCCAACCTGGCGCACCTGTTCTCCAACACGCTTCCGCTGATCATCTTCGGCTTCCTGGTGCTGCTGTCCGGTCGCCGGGTGTTCTTCACCACCCTGGCCCTGAGCTGGCTCGTCTCGGGCGTGGTGGTGTGGCTGATCGGCGGCTTCAACGTCACGGTGGGGGCATCCGGCCTGGTCTTCGGCCTCTTCGCGGTCCTCCTGGTGCGCGGCTTCTTCAACCGCAACTGGTGGCAGATCCTGCTCTCTGTGGTGCTGTTCCTGACCTACGGCGGGATCCTGTTCGGCATCCTGCCCACGGTGGCGGGCTATGTGTCCTGGCAGGCGCACCTCGGCGGGGCCATCGGCGGAGTGCTCGCAGCCCTGCTGCTGAGCGCGCCGCGGGCCGGAGCGCTGCGCAGCAGGCAATAGCCCCAAACGACGCCGGCAGGCAGGGCACGCAGGCACAACGCCCGCCCGCACAACGCACGACGCCGGCCCTCCCGTTTGGGGAGGGCCGGCGTCGTGCGTTGCGTTAAGGTGGGCCGGGTGTCAGCCGGCGTACGGCTTGGCGGACATGATCTCCACCGGGATGTCCTTGCCGTTCGGGGCGGTGTAGCTGAGCTTGTCGCCCTCCTTGTGGCCGACGATGGCAGCACCCAGCGGTGACTTCTCGCTGAAGACGTCCAGATCCGAGTCGCCGGCAATTTCCCGGGAGCCGAGCAGGAAGGTTTCCTCATCGCCGGCGATCTTGGCGACGACGATCATGCCCGGTTCGACAATTCCGTCGTCGGCCGGGGACTCGCCCACATGGGCGTCCCGGAGCAACGCGGTCAGCTGGCGGATGCGGGCCTCGATCTTGCCCTGCTCCTCTTTGGCCGCGTGGTAGCCGCCGTTCTCCTTGAGGTCGCCTTCCTGGCGCGCCGCCTCGATCTTCTGGACGATTTCCGCCCGGCCGGGGCCGGAGAGGTGGTCCAGCTCTGCCTTCAGGCGGTCAAAAGCTTCCTGGGTGAGCCAAGCTGCAGTTGCGCTGTTGGTGGTAGACACGGACTTCTCCTTTATGGTCAAACAAGCAAAGACCCCGCCACGGTGGCCACTTTTGGGACTCAGCAACCAGCTCAGCGGGGGAAAGGTATTGATCCATTGTAGTCAATCCTGTGGATAAACCAAAGAAGGCTGCGGTCTGGATCACACCACGGTGCCGCGTCCCTGCAACTCCCTGCCGCGGCGCTATCTGGCGGCGTCGGGGATCCAGCAGCTGTCCACGACTCCGGACACGGCCTGGGACTCGGTGCGCACCGTCGCACGGTGGGCCGTGGTGCGCCCGCCGTCCGAACCGGCGTCGGCGGCGTTGGGCGCGATGTCCAGGACTTTCCAGCCGACGACGGCGAACTTGGAATCCAGCGCCTTGACCGAACATTTCGCGGCGGTGGCAGGGTCTTTGGTGACCTGGAAATCGATCTCCGCCAGGGTGGCGTCCGGGGTGCTGTAGCCGATGTCCTTGAACGTGACGCTCTCCGTCGCGTTCGAGGTTGAGATCCACGCCATAAAGGCCATCCCGGCCACCAGGGCAAGGATGAGGATGGTGCGTTTGGCTTTGCCGCTCAGCGTCCGCTTTTGACCGCCGTAACGATTGGCTAGGCTGGGAGATGCCGGCGCGGGCGCGGCAGGCTGATCCTTGGAAGTCACCAGTCCAGTTTAGTGTGGATCGGGACGGGTCGTTGCCGCGCCGCCGATCCCGACCGCCACGCCTGCCAAAAGTTCTGTACCTGTAGATGAAACCTGTAGATGAAAGAGGAGCCGTCCCACGATGACAGCGTCCACCAGCCCGTCAGCGCCGCTCCGGCTGTTGGCTGTCCATGCTCATCCCGACGACGAATCCAGCAAGGGCGCCGCCACGATGGCCATGTACGCCGCGGCCGGCGTCGACGTCCTGGTGGCCACCTGCACGGACGGTTCCCGCGGGGACATCCAGAACCCGGCAGTGGAGGGCGAACCGCACCCCAAACGCGACATGGCCGGCGCGCGCAGGCTGGAGATGGAGCACGCCGCCAAGGTCCTGGGCGTCCGCCAGCGCTGGCTGGGCTTCGTGGATTCGGGGCTGCCCGAAGGCGATCCGCTGCCGCCCCTGCCGGCAGGTTCCTTCGCCACGCTGCCGCTGGAGCGCGCGGCAGCCCCGCTGGTCCGGCTGGTCCGCGAGTTCAAGCCGCAGGTGATCCTGAGCTACGACGAGAACGGCGGGTATCCGCACCCGGACCACATCATGGCGCACCGCGTCGCCGTCGAGGCCTTCGAGGCCGCCGGGGACCCGGCCCGGTACCCCGGAACCGGCGAGGCCTGGGCACCGGGCAAGCTCTACTACGACCGTGCGTTCAGCCCCGAACGGTTCCGTGCCCTGCACTTTGCGCTGGAGGAATCGGGCCTCCGCTCGCCCTATGCCGAGCGGCTCGCTGCCTGGCTGGAAGCCGACGCCGAGGGCCACACCCCTCCGGCGCCGACCCACCCGACCACCACCCAGATCGAATGCGGGGACTTCTTCGAGGCCCGCGATGACGCACTGCGGGCACACCGCACCCAGGTGGACCCGGAGGGCTTCTTCTTCGCCGTCTCGCCGGCGATGCAGCGCCGCGTCTGGCCGTGGGAGGACTACTCCCTGATCCAGTCCAGGGTCCCGGCTGAACTGCCTGAAAAGGACTTCTTCGCCGGGCTAAGATAGACCCAACAGGCCATTTCTACGACGTGTAGAAGACGTTGTGGAAACAGTTCACCGCAGCTCCGCGGCCAGCCCCCGCCCGGCCGCCATCCAGCCCCATAGAAGGTCCCCACCATGCATTCCTTGCTCCTCGCCCTGGCAACCACCCCGGCGCCCACCCCCACGCCGTCGCTGCGCCCCGGACTGTCCCAGGACCAGGTGACGCCCGGGCTGCTGGGTTTCCTCCTGACCGCCTTCATCGTGGTGCTGACCGCGCTGCTGATTGTGGACATGGTCCGGCGCATCCGCCGCGTCCGCTACCGCGCCCAGGTGGAGGAGGAGCGCGCGGCTGCCGCCGAGGCGGCCTCCGTCGAGGGGGATGACAAGACGCCCGGGGCGGGGCCAGGGGACCCCGGGACCCAGGATCCTGCCGCACAGCCCGGCACCCGTCCGGAAGCCAACGGTGATGCAGGACCCGGAAGCCGCTGACCGCGGCACCCGTCCGACCTTCCCAGGGGCCGCCAACGCCCTGGGCGGAGAACCCTCTGCCTACCTCCGGCAGCATGCCGGCAACCCCGTGCACTGGCGGCCGTTCGGCGACGAGGCCTTTGCCTTCGCTGCAGCCCGCGACGTGCCGGTCTTCCTCTCGATCGGCTATGCGGCCTGCCACTGGTGCCACGTCATGGCCCGGGAATCTTTTGAAGACCCGGGCACCGCGGCCTTCCTGAACGCCAACTTCGTGGCCGTGAAGGTGGACCGGGAGGAGCGCCCCGACGTCGACTCCGTCTATATGGCCGCGACCCAGGCGATCAGCGGCGAGGGCGGCTGGCCCATGTCCGTGTTCCTGCTGCCCGACGGCCGGGCCTTTTATGCCGGGACTTACTATCCGCCCCGGCCGCTGCCCGGCAGGGCCTCCTTCCGCCAGGTGCTGGAGGCCGTGGCCGATGCCTGGCGGGAGCGCCGCGCCGCCGTGGAACACAACGCCGACACCCTGGCCCGCGGCCTCGCCGCCTCGCAGCCCGGCGCCGCCGTGCGGCTCGGCGGTGTGCCGGAGCCGCTCGATCCGACCCTGCCCGCGCAGGCCGTGCGGGCGCTGGCCGCCGACGAGGACCCGTCCGGCGGCGGTTTCGGCACGGCGCCGAAATTCCCGCCCTCGGCGGTCCTGGAGTTCCTGATCCGCCACGCCGCGTTTCCCCCGCGTAACACCGCCCCGGAGGACACCGCCCCGGAGAACATCGCCACGGTGGACACCGCGCCGCGGGGAGCCGGGGCCGACACCGCGGCGCTGGCCCGCGGCCTGGCGGGCCGGACGCTCGCCGCGATGTCCCGCTCGGCCCTGTTTGACCAGCTCGACGGCGGCTTTGCCCGCTACTCCGTGACCCGCGACTGGTCCGTGCCGCACTTTGAAAAAATGCTCTACGACAACGCCCAGCTGCTGCGCGTCTACGTCCACTGGGTCCGGCTCGGCGGAACGCCCGAGTACCCCGCCGCGGAGGCAGCCGGCGTCGCCGGACGCACGGCCGGCTGGCTGCTGGCCTCGCTGGGGCTCGGCACGGACGACACCGGCCACACGCCCCCTCCCGGAGCCGTGCACGGGCAGCTTCCCGAAGCCCTGGCCTCGTCCCTGGACGCGGACACCGTCGTGGACGGCGTCCACGCCGAGGGCGGCAGCTATCTGTGGACGCAGGCAGCGCTGGAAGCCGTCCTGGGCCCGGGCGACGGCGCCGCCGTCGCCCGGCTCATGAACGTCCACGCCCGCGGCACCGTCTCCGCGGACGGCTCCCCGCTGCACCCCGGCCGGGGGCTCAGTGCCGGGGAGACGGCATTGTGGGAGCGGGTGAGGCCGGTGCTGCTCACCGAGCGTTCCCGCCGGCCCCAGCCGGCCCGGGACGACAAGGTGGTGGCTGGCTGGAACGGGCTGGCCGTCGCGGCCCTGGCCGACGCCGGCGCGGTGCTGGAACAGCCCCGGCTGGTGGACGCAGCCGGGCGGATCGCGGCGTACCTCGAGCGGGTGCACTGGCGGCCGGGGGCCGAGGGTGAGCCGGGCACCCTCCGGAGGGTTTCCCATAACGGCGTCGCGCGGGGGATCGGCGGGCTGCTGGAGGATTACGCCTTTTGCGTCGAGGGCCTGATCGCGCTCTACGCGGTCACCGGCCGGACGCGCTGGTACCGGCTGGCGGACGGCATCCTGGCCGCAGCCTGTGCGCGGTTCACCACGGACGGCACGCTCAGGGATACCGCGGGGGAGTCGGACCAGGTCGCCCACGCCCAGGGCGGGCGCGCGCCGCTGGACCTGTTCGACGGTGCCACGCCGAGCGGCGCGGCCGCCTTCGCGGGCGCGCTGCTATCCTGCTCGGCGCTCTCCGGCTCCCGGGAACACCGCGCGCTCGCCGGCAACATCCTTTCGCTGCTGCCGCCGCTGGCGGCCCGCGCGCCAAGGGTGGCCGGCTGGCTGCTCGCCACGGCGCAGGCGGCGTTCGCCGGCCCGGTGGAGGCCGCCGTCGTCGGGCCGGACACGCCGGAGCGGGCGGCGCTGCACCGCGAGCTGCTGCTCTCGCCGAGCCCCGGGCTGGCGATCGCACTACAGGCAACCCCTGCAGGGGACAACGCCCTGCCGGACAACGACGAGGGCGACGACGCCGAGGTGCCCCTGCTGCGCGGGCGCGGGGCGGCCCCCGACGGGGCGCCGCAGGTCTACCTGTGCCGCGGGATGGTGTGCGGGCTTCCGGTGCGTTCTCCCGGCCAGTTGCGGGAGCGCCTGACAACCATGGCGGAATGACTTTTCACTGTTTCGGAAGCCCGCCACGGGGAAGAGAATCCACTATGGGAGATAGTCCGGGGCCGCTTCCAGATCGAAGAAAGCCTCAAGCGTGCCTTCGCTTGTCACAGCGTCGGCGATGTCCCGTCCCCCCACGTAGCGCAGATGCCATGGCTCGTAGGTGTAGCCGGTAGTGGCCTCGGCCCCGGCCGGATACCGGATGATGAATCCATGCTCCGCGGCGTGGTCAGCCGCCCACTTTCCCGCCGGCGTCGTTGCGAAGCAGGCCTGCAGGGCGCAGGTTCCGCTGGCATTTCCGATGTCCATCGCCAGGCCGGTCTGGTGTTCGCTGTAGCCGGGCCTGGCGGCGATGGCGTCCGCCGTCGCCTGTCCGTACTGGCGCACGTAGCTGTCATAGAGGCTGGCCTGCTGGCTGTATGAACGGTAGCCGCTGATCGGCATGATGTTCACGCCGGCCGCCTTGGCGGCTTTGGCCAGTTGCTTGTACGCGTCCGCGGCCTCGGCCCGCAACCGTTCCCCCTGGACCCTGACCAGCTGCCCCGGCACATAGGTGGCCGGGTTCAGCGGCCGGTGTTTGTTGACCACCACCTGCAGGCTGGAGGCGGAATCGATGTCGTAGGCCCCCGGGTCAACTGCCATCGCCGATGGTGCGATCATGCCGAGCGAAAGCACCAGCCCCGCCACAGCGGCTGTCATTCTGCTGATTCTGTTAAGCACGATCGCCTCCAAGAAGTGTCCGGACAGATGCGGGAACTCTAACGGCAGGCAGGGGCATAGTCGAGGGGTCACCGGCACACCCTGCGTGTCGAGGTCAGGCGTATCCACAGCGAAGACCCGGAGCGCGCCCCGGTCATCCGGGACCTCAGCTCAGGACGGCGATGGCAATCGCGATGTAGTGCGCGGCGAAGGCGAAGACCGTGAGGGCGTGGAACAACTCATGGAATCCGAAGTGTGAGTAACTGATGTTCGGCTTCTTCAGCGCGTAGAAGACGGCGCCGGTGATGTAGAGGGCACCCCCGACGCAGATCAGGACGGCGGAGGCGACATTGGCGGCAAAGAAATCCGGCAAATAGAATAGCGCGCCGCAGCCCAGGGCGATGTAGATCGGCACGTACAGCCAGCGCGGGGCGTCGGTCCACAGCAGCCGGAACAGCACCCCGAGGATGGCCCCGGACCAGATCACCCACAACAGCAGCTCGGCTTTGGGCCGGTCCAGGAGGGCCCAGGCCAGCGGCGTGTAGCTTCCGGCGATCACCAGCATGATGTTGGTGTGGTCCAGCCGCTTGAGCACGATCTTGACGCCCGGCGACCAGTTGCCCCGGTGGTAGATGGCGCTGATGCCGAAGAGCAGGACCCCGGTGAAGGCGTAGATGGCGCAGGCGATCTTCAGGTCCGGTGTCGGGGCGAGGATCACCAGCACCAGCCCGGCGGCCAGTGCCAGCGGGGCTGTCACGGTGTGGATCCACCCGCGCCATTTCGGCTTGATCATCAGGAGTTCCGCCAGCCGGATCGCTGCGTCGTCCATCGGACCGGTCTTACGGTCCGCAGGCTGCTCCGGCCGGGGCTCGGGGGTGTTGCTTTCCATGCCGCAATAATAACCTACGGTCCAGTAAGTTACCCGCGAGTAACAGTTTCTGCGGGGCAGAATCGTCACGCCACTGCACCCCGGCCCGTGCTCCGGCGGGTAGCCTAGGATGTGCACTGCAGTCGTACAAGGAAGCCAGGTGAATCTCCGGATGGAAATGCCCGGGTTCCTCTATGGCTTCTACGAGCGCAAACTCCAGCGGTCCCTGGACCCGGAACGCATCCCCCGGCACATCGGCGTCATGGTGGACGGCAACCGCCGCTGGGCCCGGCAGTTCAACGCCCCGACCAGCCAGGGGCACCAGGCCGGGGCCGACAAGATCCACGAGTTCCTCGGCTGGTGCCAGGAACTCGGCGTCAAAGTGGTTACCCTCTATATGCTCTCCACGGACAACATGAACCGCTCGGGCGAAGAGTTGGACCTGCTCATGGGGATCATCGCCAACACGCTGGACAGGCTGGACGAGGACGCCGAAATTTCCGTGCACGCCATGGGCGCCCCGGAACTGCTCCCTGATTACCTCGCCGCACGGCTCAACCGGCTCACGGCCCGCACGCCGGCGCGCGAGAAACTGCACGTCAACGTCGCTGTCGGATACGGCGGGCGCCGCGAAATCGTCGACGCCGTCCGCGAACTGTTGCACGACGCCGTCGCGCGCGGCACGGACGTCGGGAAACTGGCAGACGAGCTGAGCGTCGATGACATCTCGCGCTTCCTCTACACCCGCGGCCAGCCCGATCCGGACCTCGTGATCCGCACTTCGGGGGAACAGCGGCTCTCCGGTTTCCTGATGTGGCAAAGCGCCTACAGCGAGTTCTATTTCTGCGAAGCCCTGTGGCCCGCCTTCCGGAAAGTGGACTTCCTCCGGGCCCTCCGCGACTACGCCGGCAGGCAGCGCCGCTACGGTTCCTGAGACGTCATCCGGTGTTCACACGATGGCAACAAGAATCGCCGAAAGATTGGCGCTGAAACGTCGCACCCGGGACGTACGTTAATGCCATCAGCAGGCAAACCGCCGGCTGATCGGGGAGGCCAGTACATGGAGCGGAAGTTCGCACCGGGTGTAGGGGAGGCCGCGTCAGGCCTCTCGGCCGAGCCGCCTCACCAATAACAATTCCGGGCATGCGCCCCGGGGCTGGAGTCGATGTGGCTACTTCTGAACAACTGCCCGCCGTCGTGACCGACCAGGGACAGAAAGCTACCTCTCGCGCCAAGCGAGCCACCTCAAGGACCGGTGCAGGGATTGACGCTGCAGCCGGTCTTGCTGTTTCCGGGGAAGGGACAGCAAGCAAGGAACCGGCCCGGAGCTTCGTGATCGACACTTCGGTGCTGCTCTCGGACCCGCGGGCCCTGCTGCGCTTCGCGGAGCACGAAGTGATCCTGCCGATCGTCGTCATCACCGAGCTCGAAGGCAAGCGGCACGACCCCGAACTCGGCTATTTCGCCCGCAAGGCGCTCAGGCTCCTCGACGACCTGAGGGTTGAGCACAGCGGACTGGACCGCCCGATCCCGCTCGGCCGCGACGGCGGCACCCTCATGGTGGAGCTGAACCACATCTCCGCCGACGTGCTCCCCGCCGGCTTCCGCGGCGGGGACAACGACAGCCGCATCCTCGCCGTCGCCAAGAACCTCGCCAACGAGGGACGGGACGTCACGGTGGTCTCCAAGGACCTGCCGATGCGCGTCAAGGCCTCGGCCATGGGGCTGCAGGCCGACGAGTACCGCAACGAACTCGTCAAGGACTCGGGCTGGACCGGCGTCGCGGAAATCGACGCGAGCGAGCAGGACGTCTCAACCCTCTACGGCCACGAACCGGTCTTCATTCCGGAGGCGGCTGAGATGCCGACGAACACCGGCCTGGTGCTCCTGTCCCAGCGGGGATCCGCCCTGGGCCGGGTGGGCGCCGACAAGCAGGTCCGGCTCGTGAAGGGTGACCGCGACGTGTTCGGGCTGCACGGGCGCTCGGCCGAACAGCGGCTGGCGATCGACCTGCTGATGGACCCCTCCGTCGGAATCGTCTCCCTCGGCGGGCGGGCCGGCACGGGAAAGTCCGCGCTGGCCCTGTGCGCCGGCCTGGAGGCCGTACTGGAGCGCAGGGAGCACCGCAAGGTGATCGTCTTCCGGCCGCTCTACGCGGTGGGCGGGCAGGAGCTCGGCTACCTGCCCGGCTCCGAGGCGGAGAAAATGAACCCGTGGGCGCAGGCCGTCTTCGACACGCTCGGGGCCCTGGTCAGCCAGGAGGTCGTGGAGGAAGTCATGGACCGCGGCATGCTCGAGGTGATGCCGCTGACGCACATCCGGGGGCGCTCGCTGCATGACGCCTTCGTGATCGTGGACGAGGCCCAGTCGCTCGAGAAGAACGTGCTGCTCACCGTCATGAGCCGGATCGGGCAGAACTCCAAGATTGTCCTGACCCACGACGTCGCCCAGCGCGACAACCTCCGCGTCGGCCGGCACGACGGCGTCGCCGCCGTCGTCGAAACCCTCAAGGGCCATCCGCTCTTCGGCCACGTCACGCTCACCCGCTCGGAGCGCTCGCCGATCGCGGCCCTGGTGACGGATCTGCTCGAGGGGGCGGAGATCTAAGTCTCGGTCGCCTTTTCGAGGGGCCGTGGCCGGATTCGCCGGGCCACGGCCCTTCGCCGTCGTGTCGTGGTCGAGTTCGCCGGGCCACGGCCCCTCGCCGTCGTGTCGTGGTCGGGTTCGCCGGGCCACGGCCCCTCGCCGTCGTGTCGTGGTCGGGTTCGCCGGGCCACGGCCCTTCGCCGTCGCTTAGACACGGCCCTTGCGGCCCGCTTCGGTCGCTGGGCGACCTTCGGGGCCTCAAACGCCGCGATGCGCTCCTTTGCTAAGGACCGCGTTCCGGCGTGTGCGCCTGTCACCTTTCCGACAGGGGACTGCGGCCCGGTGCGCGGGTTGCCCTTCTCGGTTGAGTAGGGGCTGCTAGATCCCGAGGAATTTCGCAGTGGCGTCGTGGCCCGCCACCTGCAGTTGCCAGTCGGGGCGGTTGAAGGTTGCGGGGGTGAGCCGGACCTTCTGGGCTTCGTGGAGTTTGCCGCCCCAGTTGACGCGCGTGACGCCGTTGAGTTCATAGCCGAGGGAACGGGAGACGCCGAGGGACTGCCGGTTCCAGGCGGCGGCTTCGGATTCCGCGACCTCCGCGCCGAGCCAGTCGAAGGCGTAGAGGGCGACGGCAGCACGCATCTCCTTGCCGAGTCCCCGGCCGTGCACGCTCTGCCTGAGCCAGGAGCCCGTGCTGACCGTCCTGAGCGCGGCGAAGTCCTTGGCCTCGATGTCCTGGCAGCCGATGAACTCGCCCTCGTGCCAGATGCCCAGCAGGAGGGTCCATTCCTGTGGCGACATGGTGGCGCGGCACCGCCAGTACCACTGCGCCATGTTCGGTCCGAGTTCCTCGGCGGGGGCCTCCGCCCACGGCCTGCTGAAGGGGCTGCGGCCGGGTTCGTGGATCCCGCTCAGGGCCGCCTGCGCCGCCGCAGGGATCTCCTCGTCGCGGATGGGGCGCAGCACCAGGCGGGGCGTGGTCAGGGTGAGGCCAAAGGGCGGCCAGTAGCGGGCGAGCTCAGTCATCCGGGAAGCCTAGCGGCGGGGTGCGCGGTCAGCCAGCCACACGCGCCGTCAGCCCGCCGGGAGTTCCCAGCTGATGTGCCGGCGGACGTCCGTGAGGTTCATGGACTCGGCGAGGAACAGGTCATCCAGCATGTACTCGTCCACCCCCAGGATCCGGATCCAGTGCCCGTACGCTTCCGGCCCGGACCCCTCCTGGCCGCCCTCCAGCCAGCGGCTGGCGACGCAAACGCCCGTGCCGGCGTCGACCCTCACGAGAGTGCGGCCCGGGCGGCACAGCGGCGCGCCGGGGTGGCTGGGACGGTAGCCGGGGTTCGGGGTGACGGTGGCCTCCAGGGCGGGGCGGCCCTCGTGCAAGACTTCGGTGATGCTGCCCAGCTCCACGGCATTGGCGTTGGGGAATTCGAGCGGCACGGGGGCGTTGCCGGCCAGTTCCACCGGGTCCAGTGCGGCGGCGAAGCGGCCGTTGCCGAAGCCGGGCTCGCCGTAGGCTGCCTCGGGGCGGCGCCGGACCAGGCCGCGATCGTCGTAGACCGGGGTAACGAGGTGGGGCGGCAGCAGCCAGGTTTTCCTGGTGGAGCGGACGTAGAACACGTCGCGGGAATCATTGATGCCGGTGGTGCTTTGCAGCACCAGCCCGTCCACTGTCTCCAGCCGCAGGGCTCCCGGGCGGCGCAGCCACGCGCGGACCAGATCCGCAGGCGGCGCTGTTTCAGCGGCGCCGGGATCGACGGCGAGGGGCCGGTCCAGGTATTCAAACCGCAGCGACTGCCACTTCCACGGCGAGGAACGGCACAGGTGCCGGAAGGCGGCCGCCTGTCCCGTGGTGCCGCCGGGCACGCCCGGACTTCGCGCGTTCGAGTTGTCCCATGCCGCCATATCCACAGTTTACGCGTGGGCCCGGCCCAGGCCGCCGGAATTTCCAGTAGCATCCGAGGGTGATCCAACGACTCGACGGACTGGGCGAAGCAACCCCGCTGGCGTACTGGCTGGTGCTGCTGGCGTGCGTGTACCTGGCGGTCGTGGCCGTCCGGCTCACGGTCATCGACGTCCGGCACCATCTGCTGCCAGACCGGATCGTCTTTCCGGCCTACGCCGTCGCCGGGGTGCTGTTGCTCGGCGCGGTGGCGGTCCACGCAGTGTCGGGAGCCCCCGCCACCGTGGCCGTGCCCGACGGCGGGGCCGGGCTCTTCGGGGTGCCCGGACTGCGGGTGGTGGCCGGGGGAGCGGCGCTGTGGCTCTTCTACTTCCTGCTCCGGGCGGTCTATCCGCCGGGCATGGGCTTCGGCGACGTCAAGCTCGCCGGAGTGCTCGGCATGTACCTGGGGTTCCTCGGCTGGCCGCATGTGTTTGCCGCGACTTTCGCGGCCTTCCTTTTTGGCGGATTGTGGAGCCTGGCCCTGCTGGTTTCGCGGCAGGGCACGCTGAAATCGAGCATCCCGTTCGGGCCGTTCATGCTGGCCGGCACGGCCGCGGCCATGGTCCTCCTGCCGGCCTGACGGGTCCTCGGGGCGCCGTTGTAGGAGTCCAAATCCCGTGCGCCGACGTCGCTTTCGCGCTTTTTGTCGGTGCCCCGCCATAGCCTGCTTCTGTCCAGCCAAACGCTGGGAAGGTTGGTCCGGGCCCGCCCGGACCGGAAATGGGGAAGCATGACAGATTCAGCGCTGACGCACGTGTACGTCCTTCTGGACCGCTCCGGATCCATGAGTGCCATTGCCGACGACACCGTGGGCGGATTTGCCGCGTTCGTCCGGGAGCAGCAGTCGGTTCCGGGCCGCTGCCGGCTGTCCCTGGCGCAGTTCGACGACGTCTACGACCGGGTCTACGCCGCAGTGGACATCCGGGATGTCCCGCCGCTGGACCTGCAGCCGCGCGGCAGCACCGCCCTGCACGACGCCATGGTCCGGCTGATCGGAGAGGCCGGCGAGGATCTGGCCGCCCTCCCCGAAGAGTAGCGCCCGGGCACTGTGCTGGTGGCGGTCCTGACCGACGGCCACGAGAACGCCTCGAGGGAGGCGACCGGGCCCATGGTGAAAGCCCTCGTGGAGCGGCAGCAGAGCCAGTGGGGCTGGCAGTTCACGTACCTGGGCGCCAACCAGGACGCCGTGCTGACGGCGGAGGGGCTCGGCATCCGGGCCGAAGACGCGCTGACGTACGCGGCCGGCAATGTGGACGCGGCCTTTTCCGGGCAGTCGGCCAAGACCCGCAGGCTGCGGGAGGCCCGGCTGGCCGGTGCCAGCATGGCTGACGCCGCAGCCGCCGCGGCCTACACCGCCGAGGAGCGGCGGGCCGCCGGGGGAGGAGTTTTCCCGCGCTAGGCAGGTCGAAGCAGCGGACACAACGGCGGCCGGCGCCTTTCGTGAAAAAGGTGCCGGCCGCCGTCGGGGGCTGCCGCGGCCAGGGTGCCGGCCGCGGGGCCCGGGTGTCAGGCCTTGTGCGGCGGACGGGTCATGGACATAACGTCCAGGGCCGTGTCCAGCTGCTCCTCGGTCAGTTCGCCGCGTTCCAGGAAGCCCATCGCCACCACGGTTTCACGGATGGTGAGGCCCTCGGCCACGGCCTTCTTGGCGATCTTCGCGGCGTTCTCGTAGCCGATGAACTTGTTCAGCGGGGTGACGATCGACGGGGAAGCCTCGGCCAGGTAGCGGGCGCGCTCGACGTTCGCGGTGATGCCGTCGATCATCTTGTCGGCCATGACGCGGCTGGTGTTGGCCAGCAGGCGCACGGATTCGAGCAGGTTGGCGGCCATCACGGGGATGCCGACGTTGAGCTCGAAGGCGCCGTTGGTGCCGGACCAGGCGATGGCGGTGTCGTTGCCGATGACCTGGGCGCAGACCATGATGGAGGCCTCACAGATGACCGGGTTGACCTTGCCTGGCATGATCGAGGAGCCCGGCTGCAGGTCCGGGATCGCGATTTCGCCGAGGCCGGTGTTGGGGCCGGAGCCCATCCACCGCAGGTCGTTGTTGATCTTCATGAACGAGATCGCGATGTTGCGGAGCTGGCTCGAGGCCTCGATCAGGCCGTCACGGTTGGCCTGGGCCTCGAAGTGGTCGCGGGCCTCGGTCAGCGGCAGCCCGGTGTCGGCGGCGAGCAGTTCGATGACGCGCTCCGGGAAGCCGGCAGGGGTGTTGATGCCGGTGCCGACGGCGGTGCCGCCGAGCGGGACTTCAGCGACACGGGGAAGGGAGGCATTGATGCGCTCGACGCCGTAGCGGACCTGCGCGGCGTAGCCGCCGAACTCCTGGCCCAGGGTCACCGGGGTGGCATCCATCAGGTGGGTGCGGCCGGACTTCACAACGTCCTTGAATTCGACGGCCTTGCGCTCGAGGGACTCCGCGAGGTAGCCGAGCGCGGGGATCAGGTCGTTGATCAGCGCCGACGTGGCGGCCACGTGGACCGAGGTGGGGAAAACGTCGTTGGAGGACTGCGAGGCGTTGACGTGGTCATTGGGGTGGACCACCTTGTCGCTGCCGGCGGCCTTCAGTGCACGGGTGGCCAGTTCGGCAAGGACCTCGTTGGTGTTCATATTGGACGAGGTGCCCGAGCCGGTCTGGAAGACGTCGATCGGGAAGTCGCCGTCGTACTTTCCGGTGGCGACCTCATCGGCAGCGTCCGCGATCGCCTGGGCGAGCTCGCCGTCGAGCACTCCCAGTTCTGCGTTGGCCTGCGCTGCGGCCTTCTTCACCCGGGCGAGGGCTTCGATGTGGGCGCGTTCCAGGGTCTTGCCGGAGATGGGGAAGTTTTCGACGGCACGCTGCGTCTGGGCGCGGTACAGGGCGTTCACGGGGACCCGGACCTCGCCCATCGTGTCGTGTTCAATGCGGAACTCTTCGGTGTTCAACTCTTCTGTGGAAGTCATGGGGCTAGCTTATTGGGCGGAGGCGTCCCATCGAAAACCGTGAAGTGCTTGCTACCTGGCGGCCGCCGGGAACCTAGAGCTCGCCGATTCCGGAAACGAGGTCCGCCCTGCCGTCGGCGAGGCTGTAGGCGAGGCCGATCACCGCTGCCCGGCCGCCCCCGACTGCATCGGAAATCACCCGCGAGCTGTCCACGAGCCGCTGCGACGTCTGTTTGACGTTCTCCACCACCATGTCGTTGACGTCGTCCTGGTTGTTGCGCAACGAGGTCAAGACCGATGGGGTGATGCGCTCGACGAGGCTGCGCATAAAGCCCACCGGCATCTGCCCGGTCTCCACGGCATTCTTGGTGGCCGTGACCGCCCCGCAGCTGTCATGCCCAAGGACCACGATCAGCGGCACGCCGAGGACGCTGACGCTGTATTCGAGCGAGCCCAGGACGGCGTCGTCGATCACCTGGCCGGCGGTGCGGACCACGAAGGCGTCCCCGAGGCCCAGGTCGAAGATGATCTCAGCGGCCAGACGGGAGTCCGAGCAGCCGAAGATCACCGCGAACGGGTGCTGGTTCTCCACGAGGGAGGAGCGGCGGGACGCGTCCTGGTTGGGGTGGGACGATTTGCCGGAAACAAAACGCTCGTTGCCTTCGCGGAGACGGCGCCAGGCGAGGGCGGGGGTGAGATAGGTGGCCACGGAAGTACCTTACGGCGAAGGGACGGGGGAGGGCGAAACTGTTGCATCCGCGGTGCTCCCGGATGACGCGGTCCCGGCCGTGCCGGACTTGTCCTCCAGGTCCTTGACCACGGCCTCTGCCAGGACTGTGAATTCGTCCAGCTGGGCGGACCCGGTCAGGATCACCGTGGTGCCGGCGGCGTCGGCCAGGACCATGCTCTTCTCGCCCTTGCCGGTGTCGCGGAGCTCCCAGTCGCGTCCGCCGGCGTTGCGGGAGCCGGTCACGGGCGCGCTTTTTACCTGCTGCAGCAGCCAAGTGGGATTGGACTGCCGCGTCTGCACCATGCCGATGAAGGACTCCTTGGGGGTGAGGTAGCCGACCTCCCACGTCGGGACGCCGCTGCCCGTCCCGGATTCCCAGCGGGCGTAATTTGCGCGGAATGTGTCGCCGGTTTCGGGGGCGGCCGGTGTGAATCCCGCCACATCGGCAGCGTTCTGCGCCACGGCGCTGACATTGATGTCCGGCCGGTAGCCGTCGGTCTTGGGCGACGGGTTCATCAGGACGATCGGCAGGAAAGTGGCGATGCTCAGGGCCAGCGCAATGATCATGCCGATCACTGACGCGTTGGCGCGCTTCGCCGCTCCGGCGGTCAGTACGGGTTTGACGGGCGGCTGGCCGGCCGCGCCGGGTGCTTCCCGGCCGGCGGTGCCGGCGGGGGAATCGGGGGCTGCGGGGGGCGTTTCCTGCAATTCACTCACCCCTCTATAGTCGCCCATTCGGGGCCGATCTCACATTCGGCAGTCCCCGGCGGGCCCGGGGCGGGCTGTTCACGGAACGGTCAATCCAAGACGCAGCTTTCCACCGCGACTATGATCAGTATCAGACGAGATCACAAACAAAGAATCACCGTGACGGATCGATCCTGTCCGCACGGCTTCAATGATCGCCACTCGAAGAAGAGGTTCACGTGACACCACCGCCAATGACCCAGAAGTACTCCACGCTTTCCCCGTCCCTCGCCGTCGGCATCGACGAGCCGGACCGCAACCTTGCTCTGGAACTGGTCCGCGTCACCGAAGCCGCCGCCATCGCCGGTGGCCACTGGGTTGGTTTCGGGGACAAGAACAAGGCCGACGGCGCCGCCGTCGACGCCATGCGCTCGTTCCTGCAGACCGTCCACTTCAACGGTGTTGTTGTGATCGGCGAAGGTGAAAAAGACGAAGCCCCGATGCTCTTCAACGGAGAGCGTGTCGGTGACGGCACCGGCCCCGAGTGCGACGTCGCCGTCGACCCGATCGACGGAACCCGGCTGACCGCCCTGGGCATCAACAACGCCCTGGCCGTCCTCGCTGTTGCCGAGCGCGGCTCCATGTTCGACCCCTCCGCGGTGTTCTACATGGAAAAGCTCGTCACCGGTCCGGAAGCCGCCGACATGGTTGACCTTCGCCTGCCGGTCAAGCAGAACCTCCACCTGATCGCCAAAGCCAAGGGCGTCAAGGTCAACCAGCTCAACGTGATGATCCTTGACCGCGACCGGCACCGCCCGCTCGTTGAAGAGATCCGCGAGGCCGGTGCACGGACCAAGTTCATCATGGACGGCGACGTCGCCGGCGCCATCGCCGCAGCCCGCTCGGGCACCGGCGTCGACGCCCTGATGGGCATCGGCGGAACGCCGGAAGGCATCGTCACGGCCTGCGCCATCAAGTCCCTCGGCGGAGTGATCCAGGGCCGCCTGTGGCCCACCAGCGACGACGAAAAGCAGAAGGCCATCGACGCCGGCCACGATCTGGACCGGGTGCTGTCGACCAACGACCTCGTCTCCAGCGACAACTGCTACTTCGCCGCCACGGGCATCACCGACGGCGACCTGCTCAAGGGCGTGCGCTACTCCAAGGACAAGGTCCTCACCCAGTCCATCGTGATGCGCTCCAAGTCCGGGACCATCCGCTTTGTCGATGGCGAGCACCAGGCCAGCAAGTGGGAAGGCTACGCCCGCAAGGGTTAGCAGCTGCCCAAACCAGGACACCCGGATCCCGGGGCGCGTTTCGCGCCCCGGGATCCGCCGTTTCCAGGCGGCCCGGAGGCACGCCATTGGGTAGGGTGGAACCATGACATGGCTCGTAACAGGTGGCGCAGGATATATCGGTTCTCACGTGGTTTCCGCTTTGCGCGGGGCCGGGATGCAGGCGGTGGTGGTTGATTCGCTCTCCAGCGGGCACCGCGAGTTCGTCCCGGACGACGTTCCGTTCGTGCACGGCACCATCCTCGACTCGGAACTCGTGGCCCGCACCATGCTGGACCACCGCGTGACCGGAGTGATCCACCTCGCCGGCTTCAAATACGCCGGCGTGTCCGTCCAGGAGCCGCTGCTCACCTACGAGCAGAACGTCACCGGCACGGCGGAACTGCTGAAGGCCATGGAACTCGCCGAGGTGGACAAGCTGGTCTTCTCCTCCTCCGCCGCCACCTACGGCACCCCCACCGGCGACATCGTCACGGAAGACACCCCGACCCAGCCGGAATCCCCCTACGGCGAGAGCAAACTGATCGGCGAATGGCTGATCCGGGACCAGGGCAGGGCGCGGGGACTGAAGCACACCTCGCTGCGCTACTTCAACGTCGTCGGCTCCGGGTCACCCGAGCTCTACGACACGAGCCCGCACAACCTCTTCCCGATCGTGCTCCGCGCGCTGACTGCGGGGAAGACGCCGCGCATTAACGGCACTGACTACAACACCGCCGACGGCACCTGCGTGCGGGACTACGTGCATGTGGCCGACCTCGCGACCTCCCACGTCGCGGCAGCCCAGGCCCTCGCGGCCGGCAAGCCGCTGGAACGCGTCTACAACCTCGGGTCCGGCGACGGGCTCTCCGTCCGCCAGATCATGACGGCGATGGCCACGGTCACCGGAATCGACTTCGAGCCGGAGATCGGGCCCCGCCGTGCGGGGGACCCGGACAGGATCGTGGCTGACGGCTCCCTCGCCGCCCGTGACCTGGACTGGAAGATGCGGCACTCCGTCGAGGACATGGTCGCCAGTGCGTTCGAGGCGCAGAAGAAAGCTGCCTCCGCCGGACACTAGGCATCCCCAGGGGGACATGCCCAGTGCTGATGCCCAGGAGTGGACATAGTGGCACTATGTCCACCCGCGGATGCTGACGCGGGGCATGTCCAGTGGTCCGACCCCGAGTTGCAGTACCACCGCGGGACATGTCCAGTGAGCGTGCTCAGGGACGTGCTGCCACCGCGGGACATGTCCAGTGCTGAGGCCCAGGAATTGCGCTGCCGCCGCGGGACATGCCTAATGCTGATGCCGAGGAGTGGACATAGTGGGCATATGTCCACCCGCAGAGGCTCACGCGGGGCATGTCCTGTGGGGGAGCTAGCGGCGGAGTGCGCCGCGCAGCCGGACGGACAGCGTCCGGGCCGCTGCGATGCCGCTGCGGGCGGCCTGCGCACCCTTCCGCGCCAGCTGGTATCCGTTGTAGCGCACCGTCCGCACCGGCAGGTCCCAGGTTCCGGGGTATGCGACCTCTCGCCCGCCGAAGGATTTCTTGAACGAAGTGAACCCAGCCCACTTATGGTCGGGCTGGTCCGCGGGCGCCACACCCCAGAGGTCCACCTGTTTCAGGCCCTGGTCCTTGGCGTCCGCCATCAAGGTGACCAGCAGCGGAATCCCGGCGCTGAGCTTCCGGTGCGCGTCATCCAGCGCGGCGTGCGCATAGGTGCGGGTGTCCGCGGAGTCGTACGCAAGGGCGGCAGCGATCGGCTCGCCCTCAAGTTCGGCGATGAAGAGTGTCGCGGCGCCGGCCGGCATCAGTGAGCGGGCGACCTGGGTGAGATAGTCATCGCTCTGCGGCTTGAAACCATTGCGCGCCGCCGTCAGGTGCAGGAAGTCCAGGAGGACCGAAATCTCCTCCGGGTTCTGGCTGGAGCGGAACGTGACGCCCTTCTTGTGGATATTGCGGTACAGGTTGCGGTTCACCGGCTTCATGTCCGCCAGGACGTCCTTGAAGTCCCGGTCCACATCCACGATCCAGGTGAGATCCGGCTGCTGGTTCGCCGGGGCGGGGCGGAGGCCGCGCGTAGGCAGGACAGCACCGGCGTCGGCGGCCGTGAAGCCAGCGTCGACCGGTTCAATGCGGACAAACACGGCACCGCAGCTGCGGGCCAGCTCCGTCAGGGCCGCCAGGGCGGCGTCGAACGCGGCCAGGGAACCGGCCACCGGTCCGTACGGTGCGTAGAGCAGTTTCCCCGCCGGGTTGCTTTCCTCGATGGCCAGGAAGCTCCAGCCGGGGCCCGAGCGCTCATGCACGGTCCGCCCCAGGGCGCGTTGGAAGCGGGCCCACGCGGGGCTCTGCAGGAAGTGGTCCACGGGCTCAGGCTTTCAGGGCGGTGGTGACGGCAAAGGCCAGGGCGGTGCCGGTGGCACCGGCTGCGGCGTGTGCATTCACCGGCGCCTCGGCCGCGGGCAGGAAGGCGCTCGCGCCGCGCTCCAGCCGCAATTCACCCTTGGGGGAGTCCAGGAGCATGGATCCGGAGACGACGATGATGACGGCGGCTCCTGACTGCGCCAGCGGCACCGGCTCCGCGCCGGGCTGGAGCTCGACGCGCTGCAGCTGGAACTCCCGGAACGGCGGCCGGAAGACCTCCTGTCCGAGCATCGTCGTTTCGGGGCTGAGCATCGGCACACCGACGGCCTCAAACGAGACGGTGCGGAGCAGTTCCGGCACATCCACGAACTTCGGGGTCAGCCCGCCGCGGAGCACATTGTCCGAGGAAGCCATGACCTCGACGCCAAGACCGTGCAGGTAGGCGTGGACATTGCCGGCCGGCAGGTAGACAGCCTCGCCGGGCGCCAGCGAGATCCGGTTGAGCAGCAGCGAAATCAGCACCCCCGGATCTCCCGGGTACTGCGCATTGAGCGTGACGACAGTGGACAGCTCCGCCTGGTACGGCGCAGTCGGGGCGCCGGAGATCAGGGCTGTCACAATCGCCGCCGTCGCCTCCGCGACGTCCTTGCCGCCGGAGATCAGCCGCTCAAAGGCCGAGCGGAGGGCCGCGGGTTCTCCGGGCTGCGCCAGATCCTCCAGCAGCAGCGGAACGAGCGGCGGAAGTTCCAGGCCGGCCAGCTCAAAATCCGCCACCAGCAGCTGGAAAACGGCACGGGCCTCCGCCGCGGGCCGGAAGCCGCACAGCGCCTCGAACGGTGTCAGGGCGAGGATCATCTCCGGCTTGTGGTTGTCGTCCCTGTAATTGCGGCCCGCGGCCGCGCGGTCGATACCGGCGGCCTGCTCGCGGGCGAACCCCTCCCGGGCCTGCTCAAGGGTGGGGTGGACCTGGAGGGAGAGGGGGCTGTCGGCGGCCAGAACCTTGAGCAGGAACGGAAGCCGGGGGCCGAATTCGGCCACACTGTCGCTGCCCAGATGGTGCTCCGGATCTTCCGCGATCAGCGCATCCAGGGCCCGCCGTCCGCCGTCGTCCGCGGCCGCGGCATGGGCGCCGGCCGATCCGGCACCGGCCGGACTGAGTGCCACCGACGGGGAATCCGGGTGCGCGCCGATCCACAGCTCCGCCTCCGGGCCGCCGGAAGCGGCCCGGCCGAGGAGCCCGGCGATGGCTGTTCTGGAACCCCAGGCATACGGCCGGAGGACATTCTCGAGTTCGTACACTGCCGGGTGTCCCTATCTGTTACGGAAGGCTGCTGGGAAAGTCGGGTCGCTGGAATTACAGCGGCGCGCACTGGCCGTTCGTGGCCACCAGGTCGCGGATCGATTGTTCGTCGCCGTTGAGCTTGAACTGGTTGAGCATCTCGACGGTGATCGGCTCACCGTCCGGCGTGGTCGTCACCGGAGTGAAGTCCGACGACGGCGCAGGCTGGGTGCCGGGCAGCGCACCGGCAGCAGACAGCGGTCCGGGTGCCGGGTCGTGCTGACGGATGCCGTCGCCGGCCGGGCCCGCCTCGGGGGCGGGGCCAAGGAGGGCGTCGACCTTCTGGTGGATCTGGTCGAAGTCCGGGACCGTCGAGAAGGACGCGGCGAAGTCGGGCGGTCCGATGGTGAGCCTGCTCATTTCCTGGCCCTTGGCCTTCATCGCCAAGTCCACGAAGCTGCCAAGCTGGCTGGCGGAGACGTTGGAGTCCACCACCTTGGTGCCGGCGCTGGCGATGTCCTCGAACTTGGCCAGAAGCGTGGCCGGATCCAGCTGCTTCAGCATGGCCTGCTGGACGCACTGCTGACGCTGGATGCGGGCGTAGTCGTCGACGAACTCGCGCGAGCGGCCGTACCAGAGCGCGAGATAGCCGTTGAGGTGCTGATCTCCCGCGGCGATCCAACCCAGCGGCATGCCGTGGATGCCGTTGGCCTCATCCACCATGTCGCCGCTGAGCGGGACCCAGCCGCCGGCCTTGATCCGGATGCCGCCCATGGCATCAATGAGTTTGGCAAAGCCTTCCATGTCCACCAGCACATATGCCTGGACCTTGATGCCCAAGGTCCCGGACACGGCTTCCATCGTGGCCTGCGCGCCTGGGTCGGCGACGCCGGGGTACAGGTCCTGGTGTTCGTTGGTGACCTCGGTGTTGATGGCGTTGATGAGGCATTCATCGCCGCAGTCGTAGCCATCAGGGTAGATCGCGCGCATCGGGGAGTCTTCGCTGAATTGCGCGTTCTGCAGGTTGCGCGGGACCGAAATGATGGCAGTCTTGCCGGTCTTGGCATCTACGCTGATGACCGAGAGGCTGTCCGGCCGGCGGCCGGTCCGGTCCTCCCCGGCGTCGCCGCCCATCATGAGGAAGTTGTACCGGCCTTCCGAGGGCTCCATGGTCGGTCCGTTGGAGAAGATGCTGCCGATGGCGGCGCGGCTGACGTTGAGCAGGTAGGCGGCGTAGCCCAGAGAGCCGCTGCTGAGGATCATCGCCAGCACCAAGGCGACGACGACGCCGGTGCGCACGCCGGGCGCCAGCAGCGCGGGACGGATCAGCCGCAGGGTGTCGAGGAACAGCGCTGCCCAGCCGATGGCCAGCGCCGCCAGGCCGATGACCAGCAGCAATGAGGTGACAGGGTTGGTGACCAGGTTGATCAGCGTCGACCGGGATGCCATGAGGAGCGCCGCCGCGAGGATGGCCAGCACCCAGACGGCGAGCGTGACACGCAGGGCCCTCCGGCCCAGCTGCCGGTTGCCGGCGACAATCTGGGCGCTGCCGGGCACCAGCAGTGTCATCAGGACCAGCAGGAAGGCGCGCTTGGTCAGGACGGACGGGGCCGCTCCCGAGGGATACCGGACGGGGTCCGTGCGCGGCGCTGCGTCCGCGTCGTTCGACGGCGCCGGCTGGCGGGACGGGGCATAACTGTTGGTCATCTGGCGATCCCTAGCGGCTGCCCCGGGTGACGACGTTTGAGTCCGCGAAGACTTCACTCACCTTGTGCCGAAGGTTCGCGCCCTTGCGGGTGGCGACATCATTGAGCTCCTGGGCGAAGCTGAGCAGTTCGTCGCGGAGCTGGGCGGCGTACGGATCGGTGCCGGAGGCGAGCATGCGCACCGCGAGCAGGCCGGCGTTCCGGGCCCCGCCGATGGAGACGGTCGCGACCGGAACCCCCGCGGGCATCTGGACGATGGAGAGCAGGGAGTCCATGCCGTCGAGGGTCTTGAGCGGCACCGGGACGCCGATGACCGGCAGCGGCGTCACGGAAGCGAGCATGCCCGGCAGATGGGCAGCGCCGCCGGCGCCGGCAATGAGGACACGCAGCCCGCGCTCATGGGCTGTCTGGCCGTAACGGATCATTTCCAGCGGCATGCGGTGTGCGGAGACGACGTCGGCCTCAAAGGGGATTCCGAATTCGGCGAGGGCCTCGGCTGCGGCCTCCATCACGGGCCAGTCCGAGTCCGATCCCATAACGAGGCCGACGATCGGGGCATCGGCCCCGGCATCCGCCGCTGTCGGGAATGGGGCGGCCGTGGACGGGTCCGTGCTGCTGCTGCTCATGCGTTCTCCTCGTGTGCTCCCGTTGCGGTGCGCGACTGGGCCCTTCCGTTCCGGATGATGTTGGCGACCGTGGAGGCGCGTTCGCGCACCGAGTCGACGTCGGCCACGGAGCCGCCGACAAGGTTGACGTGGCCGATCTTCCGGCCCGGCCGGACCGCCTTGCCGTAGCAGTGGACCTTCGCGGCGGGTTCGCTGGCGAGGGCCGCGGGATAGGCGGAGAACAGATTCTGGTTCTCGCCGCCGAGGAAGTTCTTCATGACGACGACGGGACCGAGCAGGTCCGTGGCGCCGAGCGGCAAGTTGAGGATGGCGCGGAGATGCTGTTCGAACTGGCTCGTCACGGAGCCGTCCTGGGTCCAGTGGCCCGTGTTGTGCGGACGCATGGCGAGTTCGTTGATCAGGAACCCTGCTCCCACGCCGGGGGTCTCGAAGAGTTCCACGGCCATCACTCCCGTGACGCCGAGCTCGGTGGCGATCCGGAGCGCGGCGTTCTCGGCCGCGGCGGCCACCTCGAGCGGGATGTCCAGCGCCGGGGCGATGACCTCGTCGCAGACGCCGTCGACCTGGATCGTGTGCACCACGGGCCAGGCCCGCGCCTCGCCGTCGGGGGTCCGGGCCACCAGGGCGGAAAGTTCGCGGCTGAATTCGACCTTGGCTTCCGCGAGCAGCGGCGACATCGCTGCGAACCAGTCCGCGGTGTCCGCCGCGTCCGCCGCGGAGTCCACGATCCGGACACCCTTGCCGTCGTAGCCGCCGCGCGGGGTCTTCAGGACGACCGGCCAGCCGGTGTCCTCGCCGAACGCGACCAGGCCGGCGACGTCGTCGACGGCGGCCCAGCGCGGATTGGGCAGCTCCAGCCGGTCGATCGCCGCCCGCATGACGAGCTTGTCCTGGGCGTTGACCAGCGCATCCGGTCCGGGATGGACATTCACTCCGGCCCGCTGCAGGGAGCGGAGGTGTCCGGTGGGGACGTGCTCGTGGTCGAAGGTCAGCACGTCCAGGCCGCGGGAGAACTCGAGGAGATGGTCCAGGTCGGTGTAGTCACCGACCGGGGCATTGGCCACGGCTGAGACGGCGGAGACGTCCTCACCTTCGGCCAGGACGCGGAGCTCGAAGCCCAGGGCGGTGGCCGCGGGGGCCATCATTCGGGCGAGCTGGCCGCCGCCAACCACACCGATCACAGGAAAAGTCACAAGTCCCAGCCTACCGAAAACCTCGCCATATCCCGGCTTTTGCACGTTCCGGTGCGGGATTCCGGCGGCCACGGGCCCCTTTGTGGCAGCGTTGACGACGGCTGCCACTGACAATTTGACCGGCTGCCGGGAGGCTTTGACCTGCGCCGGTGCGACCTGCGGACCGCTCGCCGGGGCCCGGCCCCGGCAAGGGGCGCTAAAATGGGCCCTTGGCCCAATGGCCGAAAGTTCAAGAAGGCCACGGAGGGTCATGATTACTACACTTAGCGAGCGCTTGCGCGGGCTCGCCTCGCTCTTCTGGCGCGAAGTGGCCAAGTTCGGTGCGGTGGGCGGTGTCGCGTTCATCATTGACAACGGACTCACGTACTACCTGATGCACGGACCGATGACCGACAGCGAGGCCAAGGCCCGTTTTGTCGGCGCCAGCATCGCCACGGTCTTCTCCTGGATTGCGAACCGCTTCTGGACCTTCCGCCACCGCCGCCAGGACAACGTGCTCCGCGAGTTCGCGATGTTCATCCTGATCAACGGCATCGGCATCGGCATCTCCACAGGATTCACCGCCCTCGCCAAGTACGGCTTCGGAGTCACGGACAAGAACATGCTCTTCGCCGCCGGGGTCGTGGGGATCCTGGTCGCCACAGTGGTGCGCTTCTTCGCCTACCGTTTCCTGGTCTTCAACAAGGAACTCGACGAGGAGCCGGAGTTCTCGCATGACCACGAAATCATCGAGCGGCACCCCGGCGCCGCCGTCAAGCACAGTGCCGCCGTCAAGAACGGCGCCGTCAACGACCGCGCAGTCAGGGACCCGGAGTTGCCGGGCCCGCCGGCTTAGCAGGACCGGGCAGGCTCCCGGGCCGGCTCAGCTGCCGTTGACGCGCTCGTCCGCGAGCAGCTTCTCCGTTACCGTGACGTCGGGGTGCACCAGTACCACCGAGCCGTCCATTTTCCAGGCACCCAGGCACTGGGCCAGGGCGGGCTCCAGGCCTTCGCCGGCGGTCACCAGCAGCCGAACGCCGTCGCCCTGCGCGGCTGCGAAGCCGTCCAGCAGATCACCGTGGGTGTGTGCCGTCCCCGCGGCGGCCAGCACGGCCCGCCGCGACGCTTCCGGATCCACGTGCGGCATAAAGACGTCCCCATGGGAGCGCACCTCGGCGGCGTAGTCCACGACGCCGGTGGGCAGCTCGCCCTGCCACCGCATCGCCAGCGCGGGCAGCGCCACCGCCAGGACTGCGTCGAAAGCCCCTTGCGCCGCACCGGGGCCCGGGTCGCCCGTGGCCAGCAGCTCCGCCTCGGCATCGTTGAACACGACTTCCATGCCGAGCTGCCAGGCGGCGAGGGCGAGGATCACCGACTTCCAGTGGGCGGGCAGATCCAGCCGCAACCGCGTCCCGGGTTCGGCGTCGAGCTCGTCCTGCAGGAGGTTGCTGGTCTTGGCAACCCAGTTGTCCAGCACCCGTCCGGAGAGCTCGACCCGCTCGGAGTCGGGCCCGTACCAGGTAAGCCTTGGGGACGTGGACTGGCCGGAACGCAGGGCTGCCATCAGGTCGATTGCCGGGATACTCATGGATTCATCTTGCCACGGCAGCCGTGCGTGTGATCTCCGTCATAGGATCCCGGTGCCGGTCGGCCCGGCGTGCGGCGGCGGGCCGAGAAGTTCCCCGTAAATTCAGCAAAACTTCTCCGAAGTGCTCAGTACCCTGATTATTCCGCGCATTCTCCGGGGTGTGGCCCAGAAATCCCGGGCGTGGCGTGCCCCCGCTTCGGGCCCCACGTTGATTATTATCTCCGCCGTGGCTTGACTCCCGGATACTTACACACGTGTAATTAGGTGTTAGGAGGCCGATGTGCGGAAACCGGCACTCAACCGAGTGTCCAAGGGTCAGGCAAAGGCTGCAAAATCAGAGAGGGAACGCCAATGGGGCTAGCAGAGCGTATCCATGAAGAGGCCGTCGTTGCTGGGCAGGCCACGGCCAAGTATCGTTCACGCGGAGTGCCGAGCGACTGGTATGTCGATCCGGCCGATCCGGACGCGGCGGACCGCTACAACGAACACACCAAAGACACCCTGCAGGACCAGGCGACAGCCTTCCTCGCCGCTCACGACGAACTTCTGTCTGGTCCGGACCAGGACAACGATCTGCACGATCCCCCGATGGAACTCCTGACCCTCGCTGCCGGCACCACTACGCAGCCGGTATGGATTGGACTGCCCTCCCAGCAGGACTTCGACGATGAAGGCGAACTGGGCTGGCAGACGGATGCGCTTTGCGCGCAGACCGATCCGGAGGCATTCTTCCCCGAGAAGGGTGGCTCAACCCGCGACGCCAAGAAGGTCTGCGGGGCGTGCAACGTCCGCTCGCAGTGCCTGGAATACGCCCTGTCCAACGACGAGCGTTTCGGCATCTGGGGTGGCCTCTCCGAGCGCGAGCGGCGCCGGCTTAGGAAGCGAGCGATCTAATTCTTCAGGAAGTACGAGTCACCGCCGTCGTGGTTTCCCACGACGGCGGTGACTTTCTCCCCAGGACCCTCGCGGCGCTGGCGGCCCAAAGCCGGCCCGCCGACACCTGCATCGGGGTTGACACCGGCTCCCACGACCATTCGGTGGCCCTCCTCGAACAGGCCCTCGGCGCATCCAACGTCACCGTTTTCGAGCAGCCCCGCAGCGGCATGGGCGCGGCGGTGCAGGCAGGCCTCAGCGCCCTCGCCCCCTGGGGCGGCGCCGGGACGTCCGGCAAGGGTACAGCCGGCCGCCCTGCGGTCGAGTGGATCTGGCTGCTGCACGACGACGCTGCCCCCGCACCCGAAGCCCTCGCCGAATTGCTCCGTGCCGTCGAACGTGCGCCGTCGGTCACGGTGGCGGGCTGCAAACAGCTGGACTGGCACTTCGAGCGCCGGCTGATCGACGTCGGGCTCTCCACCAGCCGCTGGGCCGAGCGGCTGACCCTCATCGAAGCCGACGAGCTCGACCAGGGGCAGTACGACGGACGCAGCGACACTTTCGCCGTCAACTCCGCGGGCATGCTGGTCCGCCGCGATGTCTGGGAGGACCTGCGCGGCTTTGACCCGGCACTGCCAGGCAGCGGCGACGACGTCGACTTCTGCTGGCGGAACCGGCTCGCCGGACACCGCGTGGTGGTGGTCCCCAGCGCCAGGATGTTCCACGTCTCGCGCCGCCCGCACGCGCTGGGCAACGCGGCCGCGGCCCGCAAGGCCCAGGTGCATTTGCGGCTCAAGCACGCCCCTGCCTGGAAGGTGCCGGTGCACGCGGCCGGAGCCCTGCTCGGCAGCATCTTTAAGCTCGTCCTTAGCATCGCGGTCAAGGATCCGGGACACGGTTTCTCCCAGCTCCTGGCAACATTTGGCGCACTTTCACGCCCCGCTGCAGTCGTCCGGGGAAGGCTCAACGCGGCCCGGACGCGCCGCATCCGGCGTTCCGTCATCAAGGGCCTGCAGACCCCGCGGCGCGAGGTCTGGGCGCACCGCCGCTCACTGATGGAAGCCCTGGGGGCGGACGGGGCCGGGGAACACCTGTCCGGAAATGACCTGCTGGCCGAACAGCCCACCGGCGACGCGGCGGACGACTTCGCCGCCCTGACCACCTCCGAACGGGGCTGGGTGGGCAACGGCGCGCTCTTCGCCGTCCTGCTCACCACCGCAGCCTCCCTGATCGGCCTGCTGAGCCTGTTCCGGGCCGAAGCGGTCGCCGGCGGCGCGATCATTCCGCTCTCGCAGCGGCTGGGCGCAATCTGGGACCACGCCTCCGGCTGGTGGGTCAACCTCGGCGCAGGACTTCCCGGCCACGGCGACCCGTTCGGCTACGTGCTGTGGGCCCTCGGCGTGCTCGGTGGCGGCAACACCAACAGCGCACTCGGCGGGCTGCTGATGTTGGCCATGCCGCTCTCGGCCCTCGGCGCCTGGTTCGCCGCCGGTGCGCTGACGCAGCGCCGCCGGCTCAGGCTGGCTGCCGCCCTCGTCTGGGCCGGGGCACCGGCACTGCAGGTGGCGCTTAACCAGGGACGCGTTGGCGCGCTGATCGTCCATATCATGATGCCGGTGCTGGTGTTGGCCCTGCTGCGGGCCACCGGCACTGCCACGGGCCGCGGGCGATACGCCGCTATGTCCTCCGGGGAGGGGCGTTACACCGAAGCGCCTCCGGCCAAGCCCGGAACCAACGGCACACCGTCGTGGACCGCGGCCGCCGCGGCCGGGCTGGCACTGGCCGTCGTGACCGCGGCAGCTCCGTCGCTGCTGCTGCCCGGGATCGTGCTGGTGGCGCTGTGCGGCACGCTCCTGGGCCGTCGCGGACGCACCGTCTGGTGGGCGCTGCTCCCCACGCTTGCGCTGTTCGTGCCGTTCCTGGTCTCCACCATCGACCGGCCCCGCGCCCTGCTCGCGGACCCCGGGCTGCCGCTGGGCTTCGAGGCCGCACCCCTGTGGCAGCAGGCCCTGGGCCAGCCGCTGCGCTTCGCGGTCGACGGCGGCCTCACCGGGCTTCCGGTGTTCGGCGCAGGCTCCGCCGTGCCGTGGGCGTTCCTGCTCGCCCTGCTGATCGGACTGCCCGTCCTGCTCCTTGCCGGGGCTGCCCTGTTCCTGCCGGGCCGTCCACCGCGGATTGCCCGCGCCCTCTGGGCTGCAGCACTCCTGTTGCTGGCCGGGGGCTGGCTCAGCAGCCAGGTAACCACCGGTGTCAGTACCGACGTCCTGGTCACCCCCTTTACCGGTCCGGCCGTGTCGGCCGCGGCCTTTGCGCTCCTGGGGGCAGCACTGGTCGGCGCGGCGGGCCTGCTGCGTTCCGCCGATCGGGCCGCCGCCGCACCGACGGGCCGCAAGATCCTGGCCCGCGCCACGGCGGTCGCGGCCATGATCCTCCTGCTGGCCGGCCCGGTAGCCGGCCTCACGGTGTGGACCGCGCAAAACGTCATGCCGCAGGCCACGCCGGACGCCGGAGCGACCGGCACGGAGTCCCTGGGCGCCAGGAGGCTGGTGCAGCCAGCCGAGTCCCGGACGCTTCCCGCGACGGCCATCGACCGTGGCGAAGGGCCGGAACAGTCCCGCACCCTCATCATTTCCACCGGCGAAAACGGAACGTTCGACGCCGCGCTCATGCGCGGCGCCGGCACCACCCTCGATTCCCTGTCCACGATTGCCGCCGCCCGCGCCATCATGGGGGAGCCCGGCCAGGAGGCCATCCGCGAAGACGACGCCGTCGCGGCGTCGCTGCGCAACGTCGTGGCCACCATCGTGGCCGGCCAGGGCGTTGATCCGCGCATCGAGCTCGAGCGTCTCGGCGCCGGCTTCGTGGTCCTGCGGTCCGCCGATACCGCGGCCGAGCTGACCGCCAGCCGGATGGACGCCGTCCCCGGCCTCGTCGCCGTCGGCAAGACCGACGTCGGCTGGCTCTGGCGCATCAGCCCCCTGAACCAGCCCGTCATCAAGGCCTCCGACGTCGCGCACCGGGTGCGGATCGTCGACGGTGCGGGCGCAGCCGTCGGGCTTGTCCCGTCGGGGGCTGTGTCCGCCGACGCCGTGGTGCCCGCCGGGCCGGACGGACGGCTCGTGGTGCTTGCCGAACGCGCCGATCCGGGCTGGAGCGCCTGGCTCGACGGCCGCCGCCTCACTGCCACGACCTCCGGCTGGGCGCAGGCCTTCACCCTGCCCGCCCAGGGCGGGCAGTTCAGCCTCCGCTACGAAGCACCCTGGACCATCTGGACGGGCGCCGCCCAGGCCGTCATCATCGGCCTGACCGTCCTGCTTGCCATCCCCATGCCTGCCCGTCGGCCGAACACCGGCCTCTCCAGGGACGAAGGCTCCCTGCGTAAGGAACACCAACATGCCTAGGGACGACAACCCCGCCAAGGACGCCTCCGAGGCCCCAGACAATGGGGACACCGCGGACGACGCCGGCAACCACCTCAGCACCGCCGCTGCGCCGACGCGGCGCGCCCGCCGGCGAGAGCACGCAACCGCTGGGCCCCCGAGCACGGGGATAACAGCGCCTCCGCGCGCGCGGCGGCTGGGCGGCGTCCTGGCCGCCGTCGTCCTCGTGGCTGCCGGAGGCGGACTCGTTTCCGCCACGGCGCTGACTCCGCAGGACCCGGGCAACAGCCGGCCGGTCACGGCACCGCTGGCGTCGGTTCCCGCGGGCAGCAGCGTCGGCGTCTGTCCGGGGCCGGCCCGGCTCCTCGAGGGCTCCCCTGTGGGGACAGATCCGCAGTTCAGCCCGGAGTCCGCCACCGCCAGGAGCGATGTCAATGCCCTGGTGCTGGGCTCCGGTGCAGGTGTCCTGCCCGGCAGCCGGCTCGCCTCGCTGACTGGCAGCACGCTGGTGGAACTTGCCAAGGCCCTGCCGGGGTCCGAAAGCCCTTCCGCATCCCCGGCCAGGCCAGCGGCCGCACCGCTGCAAGCCGGTGTCGTGGTCCAGCAGGGCGTTGACGACGTGAGTGTCCTGAGCGCCGATGCCCAGGCCGACCGCCAGTCCTCCGCGGGAGCCGTCATGCGCTATACGGCCGAGGACGGTGACCTCCGCGGTTCGGCCGCGGCAGCCTGCCAGCAGCCGGGAAACGACCTCTGGCTGGTCGGTGCCAATACCGCACTCGGCCGGACGGCGGTGCTGAAGCTCAGCAACGCTTCCAGCAGCCCTGCGACGGTCAGCCTCGAGCTCTTTGGAGCCGGGGGGACCATCCAGGCCCCGGGCAGCCGGGGACTCCTCGTCGCGCCGGGCGCCACCCGCTCCGTCATCTTGGCCGGGCTCGCCCCGGAGCAAGAGCGGCTCAGCGTCCGGGTGCGCAGCGCCGGCGCGCCGGTGGCCGCGCACATCCAGCAGAGCGTGTTGCGGGGACTGACGCCCGGCGGAGTCGAGTTCATTGTCCCGGCCACGGCTCCGGCCCTGCGGCAGGTCATCTCCGGGGTCGACATCCAGGACCCCGGCGGCCTGGCGGAGCTTGGCGGCAAGTCCGGCTTCGCGGATGCGGTACCGGCCCTGCAGCTCACGGTGCCGGGCTCCGCCGACGCCGTCATCGAGATCAAAGTCTTCGGACGGGACGGCCAGCAGGCCCTGCCCGGCGGCGGAGTGGTCACGGCGAAGTCCGGATCCGTCACCGAGGTCGCCCTCGCCGGGGTGCCCGCCGGGCCCTACACTGTGGCCGTCAGCTCGGACGTTTCCTTCACCGCGGCGGCACGCGTCACCAGGGGACTCAAGGCCGAGGACGCCGCAGACTTCGCGTGGTCGGCGGCCTCGGCGAGGCTGGGAAGCCAACACGTTGTTCCGGTCCCCGGCCAGGGGGATCGTTTCCTCATTTTCGGCGCTCCTGAGGGCCGGGCAACCATTTCCTACGCGCCGGTCACGGCGGACGGCAAGATCCACGCGGCCGCGGCGGCCGACATCGCCGGCGGAACCACAGCGTCGATCAACATCCCCGCGGACGTCGCGGGCTCGCAGCTCGTTGGCTATCTGGTGTCCGCCGCGGGCGATCCCGCCTACGGCGCGGTGCTGCTCCAACAGGATGGCAAGCAGGACACCTCAACGATCGCCTTTGCCCCCGGGGCAGCGGGCCAGGAGCAGGTCCCGGTCACACTCGGCTACTGACCGTGCCCGGACCGGCGCGGCCCTAGTAGCGGCGGCGGTAGACCGGATCCAGCGACTCGGGCGGCACGTCGAGCATCTCGGCCGTGTACTCCACCACGACGTCATGGACCAGATCCTGAAGTTCCTCGCGGCTGCCGCAGGCCTGCTCGACGACCCGACGGTACAAGGTGATCACGGGTCCCTCCTCCGCCGTGGCAGGGGAATAGGAACCCATGGGGGCCTGAGTACGGTCTGCCACTAGCTGCTCGAGCCCCGGCGGAATCTCATCGACGGCGAACCGGACGCCGTCCAGCGGCTTGCCCCAAATGTCATGGAGCCGCTCAGCCGAGTCCAGCACGAAGTCGTCGAAACGGTCCGAGCGGGTGCGGTAACCGGGCAGGGTCGGGAGCATCAGCTCGCCGCGGAGGCCGCGGCCGTGCCGGTTCCGCCGACGCTGGCGGAAGCCCCTCGGCGCCGCGGCGCGTCCGGTCCCGCCCGCGCCCGACGCGGCATCGTGGCGCCCGGCGTCGGTTTCAGCCAAGCGGACCGTAAAACCCGGATCTTGGTGCGATGACTGCATATCTTGACTCTAAACCCGGCGAATGGTTTACGCGACACGGGCCGCCCGACCCGCCGTCAGCGTGCCGCGCGGTGTCCGGTGGTCCGGGGGAGTAGTCTGTGATGTCGTGGGTGCAATTCGTCTTTGTTCAAGGTCAGCCTGCCGCAACTCAGCGGTGGCCACTTTGACGTACGTCTACGCGGACTCCACCGCTGTCCTCGGGCCGCTGGCAACCTATGCCGAGCCGCACTGCTACGACCTGTGTGAACAGCATGCCGGGTCCCTGACCGTCCCGCGCGGCTGGGAAGTGCTGCGGCTGGCGATGCCGGCTACGCCCGCAGGCCCGGGCCCTGACGATCTCCTCGCCCTGGCCAACGCTGTCCGGGAGGCTGCCCTCCGCCCCGGCGCGCCGGAACCCGGCCAAGGCCAGCGCAGCGTCCATCCTGCCCTTGAAGCTCCGCCCGCCGCCGAGGGCACCCGCCGGGGGCACCTGCGGGTCCTGCGCGAACCTTCGTAAGCCGCAACTGGCGGTAGGCTGGGAACTGCAAAATCCGTAAGCCACCGGCGCCTGCTGCGGCGTCCACCAGGGAGCGTTCACCATGTCGAAGATCAGTCCCGAACTGTTGTCTGTCCTGAGATGCCCCGTGACGGGTTCCCCGTTGGTGCAGGACGGCGAGGATCTTGTTACCACTGCGGCCGGACCCGCCGGGGCAAAGCTGCGGTACGCGATCGAGGACGGCATCCCCCTGCTGCTGCCTCCGGAACTGCTTCCGGCCGCCACAGTGGCCCCCGCCTTCCAGCACGACGGCGGCCAGCCGGATTCGGGCCAGCCCGACCCCGGGTCCCGGCACACCGCCGGTTAGGCCCCCGGCACACCGCCGGCCCATCGCAGCGCCGCTCGGCTCCGAAGTACTTCCAGCCCTGATCAGCCCCTAACCGATGTCCCAGGCAGGCAGGTCACGGACCTGCCCGCCGGCCACAGCAAAGGATTCATATGACTCTCGATTACAAGATTGCGGATATCTCCCTGGCCGAGGCAGGCCGTCACCAGATCCGCCTCGCCGAGCACGAAATGCCCGGCCTGATGTCCCTGCGCGAGGAATTCGGCGCCAGCCAGCCGCTCAAGGGCGCGCGGATCGCCGGCTCCCTGCACATGACCGTGCAGACCGCCGTCCTGATCGAGACGCTCACGGCACTCGGCGCCGAGGTGCGCTGGGCCTCCTGCAACATCTTCTCCACCCAGGACGAGGCCGCTGCAGCCGTTGTGGTCGGCAACGGAACGGTCCAAGACCCCCGGGGTGTTCCCGTGTTCGCCTGGAAGGGCGAGACGCTGGAGGAATACTGGTGGACCGCGGAACAGATCCTGACCTGGCCCGGCGCCGACAGCAACCCGGACCTCGGCCCGAACATGATCCTCGACGACGGCGGCGACGCCACCATGCTGGTCCACAAGGGCGTCGACTTCGAGGCGCTCGGTGCTGTGCCGGCCACCGCCGACGACGAGTCCGAGGAAGGACGGGTCTTCCTTGATGTTCTGCGCGCCTCGCTGCAGGCGGATCCGCAGAAGTGGACCCGGATCGGCTCCCGCCTGCTGGGCGTCACCGAGGAGACCACCACCGGCGTGCACCGCCTCTACCAGCTGGCGGAACAGGGCAAGCTGCTGTTCCCCGCGATCAACGTCAACGACTCCGTCACCAAGAGCAAGTTCGACAACAAGTACGGCATCCGCCATTCCCTGCCGGATGGCATCAACCGCGCCACCGACGTCCTGATGGGCGGCAAGGTCGCTGTCGTGTGCGGTTACGGCGACGTCGGCAAGGGCGCGGCGGAGGCCTTCCGCGGCCAGGGCTCACGCGTTATCGTGACGGAAATTGATCCCATCTGCGCGCTGCAGGCAGCCATGGACGGATACCAGGTCGCGAAGCTGGAATCCGTCCTCAGCGAGGGCCATATCTTCATCACCACTACGGGCAACAAGGACGTCATCATGGCCGAGCACATGGCCGGGATGCGTGACAAGGCGATCGTGGGCAACATCGGCCACTTCGACAACGAGATCGACATGGCCGGGCTGGCCCGGATCCCCGGCATCAAGAAGGTTGAAATCAAGCCCCAGGTCCACGAATGGGTCTTCGCGGAGGACCCCGCGACGGGACAGGGCGGCCGCTCCATCATCGTGCTGTCCGAAGGTCGCCTGCTGAACCTCGGCAACGCCACCGGACACCCGTCCTTCGTGATGAGCAACTCGTTCGCCAACCAGACGATCGCTCAGATCGAACTTTTCACCAAGCGCGACCAGCCGGAAGGGGAGCGGGAATATGACAAGCAGGTATACGTGCTGCCGAAGATCCTGGACGAGAAGGTGGCCCGGCTGCACCTGGACGCCCTCGGGGTCGAACTGACCGAGCTCTCCAAGGAACAGGCCGAGTACCTGGACCTGGAGGTCTCCGGTCCGTACAAGCCGGACCACTACCGCTACTAGGAACGGATGGGCGCAGCGGCCCGGGCCGCGGCACGCCCCGCCGTTTCCGCAGTGAAGGGCCCCCGGACCACGGTGGTCCGGGGCCCGTCTGTGACCGGATCGTGGCACCGCCGGGGCCGGCGCGACGTGCCGCTTCGCTTATGCTGGCATAAGGAGATCGTGAGCTCACAGGTGGGCTTGCAGGCAAAGCAGTGGGGGAACACAGGAAGTGGCCATGACTGAAGACAGCGGGCTTCGACGCCGGCAGCCGGGACACCGTCCCCGCAACACCGGGAAAATGCTGGCGGTCCTTGCCATCTGTGCAGTTGTCGGCGCGGGCGGCATCGGTGTCGCCACGTCAACGGGCTGGGCCCATGCCGACATGCCCTCCGAAGCCTCGGCGCCGATGCGGAGCGTGTCCGGCTTAGCCGCCCCCGTGGTAAAGCTTGTTGAGCTCGGGGTGACCCCGACCGACGAAGCCAGCGGCGTCAACCCGGCAGCCGCGCCCTCGGTCAAGGCCGTCAACGGCACCGTGAAGGACGTTGTACTCGTCCCGGCCGCCGGAGGCGACCCCATCGCGGGGACCACCGGCCCGGACGGTTCGACCTGGACCGCCGAGGATCCGCTGGACTTCGACACAAAGTACAACTACAGCTTCACCATCGTGGACGAGGCAGGGCGAGAGACCAAAAAAACCCAGTCCTTCGCCACCGTCGCCAAGGCCAACGAGGCCGACGCCGCGGTGTATCCGCTCAACGGCACCACGGTCGGCGCCGGCCAGCCCATCGAGATTGTCTTCAGCGAGCCGGTGCTGAACAAGGAAGCCATGGAGCAGGCCGTCACGGTCACGGCTTCCTCCGGCCAGGCCGTGGCGTGGCGCTGGTATTCAGACCGCCGCGTCCGGATCCGCCCCGAGACGTTCTGGGCTTCCAACAGTGTGATCACCGTGGACCTGAAGCTGTTTGGCGTCGATTTCGGCAACAAAATGGTCGGCAACTCCGACACAAAGGTCACGTTCAAGGTCGGGCAGCAGCGCCTCGCCGTCGTTGATGACATTACCAAGACCATGAAGGTGTACTTCGACGGCCAGCTGGTCAGGACGGCGCCGGTCACGCTGGGTGACGCCGACTGGCTCTCGCCCACCGGCTTCGCCGTCATCATGGAGCAGGAACGCAATTCCAAGTTCAATGCCGGCAGCATCGGGCTGAAACCCGGCGACAAGGGCTATTACCCGCCCCTCACCGTGGAATACGCCAACCGGCTCACCACGTCCGGTGTGTACGTCCACCAGGCGCTCGAATCCGCGTGGCGGGCGGTGGGGAGGTCCAACGTCTCGCACGGGTGCGTCGGACTGCTCCCGGCGGACGCCGCCTGGTTCTTCAACAACATGAAGACCGGTGACGTTGTGCAGACCCTCAACACCGGAGCCCCGGCCGTGGAACCACTCGAAGGCTTCGGCGACTGGAACATCCCCTGGGCTCAGTACGCCAAGCGCTGACTGCCTGAAAGTCCCGTCCCTCTTATCCCGTCCCTCTTGTCCCGTCCCTCATATCCCGTCCCTCATATCCCGTCCCTCGGGGTGTGGCATCTCGCTCACGCCGAGGCTCCGGCGGTAGGCTCGGAGGCAGATACGGAGCGTTGCCGGGCCCCGGCCGGCGGCGCGGACACCTACGGAAGCGAAGCTGCAGTGACTGACTCAAGTCCCACCCCTCCGAACCGGCAGGATCCGCAGCTGGATCCGGCCGGTGACGCTGACGAGCCCGCATTCGACTGGATGACGCCGAAGTCCGCCGGGCAGCGCTCTGCTGCCGCCTCCGACCGCCCCGCCGCACCGGCTGACGGCAGCATTCCGGAGCCCCTGTCGCGCGCCGACCGCAAGGCGGCGGAAGCCGCCGTCGAACCGGCACCCAAGGACAAAGGCGCCCACTTCAGCGAGCAGCTTCCCACCTCCGCATTGCAGGTCCGGCCTCCGGAGGAGGAAGTGCAGCGCCGGAACGCCGAACGTGAACATGCCCTGAACGCCAAGCCGGTGGCCCCGCGCGTGATGCAGGTCCTGTTGGCCGTGTGCTTCCCGGTCATCCTGCTGGTGCTGGCCGTCCGGGCAGTCGCCAGCCCCCTGTTCCTCTGGGTCGAGTACAACCGGCCCGGCTTTCCGGGCGACGGCTACGGGTTCAGCACCGACGACCGCATGACCTACGGCTCCTACGTCGTGGACTATCTCAGCAACTGGGCGGGACCGCGGTACCTGGGCGAGCTGGTCCACCGCAGCGGCGACAGGCTGTTCGAGGACGGCGAGGTCAGCCACATGGCCGACGTCAAACTCGTTATCCTGTCCGCCTTCGGCGCCGGTGTCCTGCTCATCCTGCTGAGCCTGATCGCCGTGATCTACCTGCGGCGCCGCAGCCCCGGGGGAGTGCGGCGGGGCTTGTTCGCGGGGTCAATAATTACCCTCGTCGTCATCACCGGCCTCGGGGCGCTGGCTGTGCTGGGCTGGGAGCAGTTCTTCGCCCAGTTCCACAGTGTCTTCTTCGCCAGCGGCACGTGGACGTTCTCCCTGCAGGACACCCTGATCCGGCTCTTCCCCGCCCAGTTCTGGGTCGACGGCGGGATTGCGATCGCCGGCCTCGTGCTGCTCGCCTCGCTCGTCACCCTGGTCCTCACCTGGCCGACGCGCCAGCGCCGCGGGCTGCCGAAGCGGGGGGCGGCGGCCAAGGACCAGGCCGGAGAAAAAACCACCGAGGCCATCGGCACGGATCCGGCCGCCGACGAATCCGCCGGCACCGATGCGGCCCCCACCGATGCAGCCCCCGCGAAGCGGTCGCTGTTCCGGCGGGACCGGTCCGGCAACGCCGGCGGTGCATCAGCAGCCGCAGGTGCGGCCGACGCAGGCGCAGGGGACACCGGGACAAACGACGCCCCCGCCAGGGGGCACTCCAGCACCGTCTAGCGGCGCTGAACCCCGTCGGGCGACAGGCAACGGGAAGCGGCCGGCACCACGGTGCCGGCCGCTTCCCGGCATCCGCGGTGATGCGGCTGCGTCAGCCGTAGATCCGGTTGATCTGTGCCTCGAAGTCACGCACGACGGCGGCACGCTTGAGCTTGAGCGAGGGCGTCAGGTGCCCGGATTCGACCGTGAAGTCGGCGTCCAGCACCACAAAGCTGCGGATGGACTCGGCCTGGGACACGAGGGCGTTCGCCTCGTCCACGGCGCGCTGCAGGGCTAGACGGACCTGGTCGTTACCGCGGGCCTCGGCCGGGCTCATGGCGGGAACCTTGTGAGCGGCGCACCAGTTTTCCAAGCCCTCCGGATCCAGGTTGATCAGGGCGGATACGAACGGCTTGCCGTCCCCGACCACTACGGCCTGCAGGACCAGTTCGTGCTCACGGATCTTCTCCTCCAGCGGTCCGGGGGCGACGTTCTTGCCGCCGGCGGTGACCAGCAGGTCCTTCTTCCGGCCGGTGATCGTCAGGAATCCCTCCGCGTCGAGGGACCCGAGGTCGCCGGTGCGGAAGAACCCGTCCACGAACGCCTCCGCGTTGGCCGCCGCGTTGTTGTGGTATCCCTTGAAGACGCCCATGCCCTTGACCAGGATCTCGCCGTCCTCGGCGACGCGGATGGTGGTGCCGGGCACCGGGATGCCGACCGTCCCCACTCTGGTCCGCGTCGGAGTGTTGGCCGTGCACGGGGCCGTGGTTTCGGTGAGGCCGTAGCCCTCGAGGACGGGGATGCCCGCGCCGCGGAAAAAGTGCGCGTCGTGGGAGCTCAGCGGGCTGGCCCCCGAGACGGTGTAGCCCAGCTGGCCGCCGAAGGCCTGCCGGAGTTTGGGGTACAGCAGCCGGTCGAAGAGGGCGTGTTGGGCGCGGGTGACCCATCCGGGACCGGGACCTGTACCCCGGGCTGCGGCGTCGAGGGCCCTGGAGTAGTCGATGGCGACGGCAGCGGCCGACTCGAACAGGCGTTCCTTCCCGGCGAGGGCAGCCTTGTGGGCGGCACCGGCGTAGACCTTCTCGAAGATCCGGGGCACCACCAGCAGGAAGGTGGGTTTGAAGCTGGCCAGATCCTCCAGCAGCTCCTTGGCGCCGGCGGTGTGGCCCACTGTGGTTCCGGCGCTGAGGCAGATCACCTGGACGGCACGGGCGAGGACGTGGGCCAGCGGGAGGAACATCAGCGTCCGGGTCCGGGGCTGCCGGAGGATCTCAGGCAGGAACAGCACGATGTTCCTGGCGACCAGGGCGAAGTTCCCGTGCGTGATTTCGCAGCCCTTGGGCCGGCCGGTGGTGCCGGAGGTGTAGACGAGGGAGGCAACGTCCGCGAGCCCGGCCGTGGACCGGTGCCGTTCCAGTTCGGCGTCGCCGACTCCGGTGCCCGCTGCGGCCAGGCTGGCGAGGTTGGGGGCGGCGCCGTCGTAGTCCATCCGCACCACCGGGAGCACGGTGCCGCCGAGCAGGCCGGAGCTGTCCAGGACCTGGCGGACCAGCCCCGCCTTGGCCTCGTCCTCCGCGAAGATGCGCCGGGCCCCGGAGTCATGCAGGATCCATTCGATCTGGCTGGCGGAGGACGTCTCATAGACGGGAACGGGGACGCCGCCGGCGAACCAGATGGCAAAGTCGACGACGGTCCACTCATAGCGGGTGCCGGACATAACCGCCACGGTTTCCCCGGGCGTGATGCCGCCGGCGATCAGACCCTTGGCCAGCGCCCGGACCTGGTCCAGGAACTGCTGGGCGGAGACGTCGGCCCAGCCGGCCGGTCCTTTGCGGGAGTACAGCGCATGCACGGGATCCTTGGCGTGCTGCTCCAGCAGCAGGTCCGTCACATTGCTGGCCGGATCGAGCTCGACGAGCAGTCCGGTGCTTGCTTCTCTCACAGCCGATTCTCCGTTCCGGGTCCACCTGTGGCCGGTGGACGTCCCCTGCAATCCTGCCCTAGATCCAGGACGGCATCCACATCCGGAACCGCCAATCCTGGTAGGTGATGGTCTCGGCGGTCCAGACCGGATAGAAGAAGGCCGAGACGACGACGGCGGTGACCACAAAGAGGGCCACGAGGTAGAGCCCGGACCGGCGCCGCCACGGCGGATCCGTGCGCTGGCCCAGGACAAGCCCCAGGCAGTACACGAGGGCCAGCACCAGGAAGGGTTCGAACGAGACCGCGTAGAAGAAGAACATGGTGCGTTCGGGGTACAGGAACCAGGGGAGGTACCCGGCCGCCACGGCCGCGAGGATGGCCCCGGCGCGCCAGTCGCGCCGCCCGGCCCACCAGAAGAGCAGCACGCCCAGGCACACGGCGGCGCCCCACCAGATCAGCGGGTTGCCCACGGAGAGGATCGCCGTGGTGCAGCTGGCGGTGTCGCACCCCGGGCTGCCCTGCTTGGGGGACTCATAGAAGAAGGACGTGGGCCGGCCCAGCACCAGCCAGCTCCAGGCGCTGGCCTCATACGGGTGCTCCGCGCTCAGCCCCTGGTGGAACTTGTAGGCCTCCAGATGGTAATGCGCCAGGGACCGGACGGCGTCCGGCAGCCAGCCCCACTCCGCCGAGGGGACCGTCCCGGCCCAGTTCCGGAAGTACGCGTCCGTGGACCGGAACCAGCCGGTCCAGGAGGCGGCGTAGACGAGGGCGGCCACCGGGACGATGCTGAGGAACGCGGGTATCCCGTCCTTGAGGATCCCGCCGCTGATCCAGCCGTGGATTCCGGCGATCCGGCGCGCGCTCAGGTCCCAGAAGACCGTCAGCAGCCCGAAGCCGGCCAGGAAGAACAGGGCGGACCACTTCGTGCCGACCGCCAGTCCCAGGCACACGCCGGCCGCGAGCCGCCACCAGCGGATTCCCAGCCAGGGGCCGGACGCCAGCTGGAAGAGGCTGGGACGCCCGTCGGGGGAGGCGGCGGCTTGCCGGCCGAGCCGCCGGGCGAGCCGGCGGCGGCCGTCGTCGCGGTCCATCAGCAGCGCCCCGAATGCGGCGAGGATCCAGAAACTCAGGAAGATATCCAGCAGGGAGGTCCTGGACATCACCAGGTGGTGTCCGTCCACCGCCAGCAGCACACCGGCCACGGCCCCGAGGGTCAGCGAGCGGAAGAGCTTCTGTGCAATGAGGGCCAGCAGGAAAATGGAGAGTGTGCCGGTCAGTGCCGCTCCGAAGCGCCAGCCGAAGGCATTGTCCGGCCCGAAGAGCCACATCCCGCTGGCGATCATCCATTTCCCGACCGGCGGGTGGACGACGTACTCGGGGCTGTCCAGCAACACTCCGGGATTGCCGGCGATGAAGGCGTCATTGGCCTTGTCCGGCCACGCCCGTTCGTAGCCGCTGACCAGGAACGAGTAGCCGTCCTTGACGTAGTACGTCTCGTCGAAGACCAGGCTGCGGGGCGAATCCAGCCGGACGAACCGCAGGACGCCGCCAAGGGCCGCGGTGATGACCGGAATGAGCCAGAACCACAGCCGGAGCGAGGGCGGATAGTCCCGCCAGCTCCGGATGTTGCCGATCAGGCGGTCTTTGAGCGCATCGGGGGTGAACGCCTCCGCCGGGCGGCTGACCCAGCGGTGCCCCTCCAGGTTGCGTCCGGTGCGGGGGGCTGGGGGCGCCGATCCGGTGGAACCGGTGTCGGCGGGCCGCGTGGGGGTCTGCGTCACGATGCCCATGCTACCTTTTGCGGCTGTGGTCCCCGCCCTTGCACGCCGGTCCCGTCCCCGGAGGGTCCGGCCAGGGTCCCGGCAGGGCCCGGCCCGGTCCGTCGGTCCCCGCCCCCAGCAGTAGGCTGGTCATGTGGACCCTAAACTCAGCACCTCCCCGAATCTTCCCGGCGACGAGACGGGCCCGGCGGACGGCCTCGAGGATGGCGCCCGTCCCGGACCCGACGGTTCCCCCGGCACGGAGCCGGAGACGGAGCCGGTGCTCCAAAGCGGCGGTCCCGGCCGGATCGTGCTCGCCGCAACCCCGATCGGCAACGCCGGAGACGCCACCTACCGGCTCGTCGAGCTGCTGACGACGGCGGACATCGTCGCCGCCGAGGACACCCGGCGGCTGCACCGGCTGGTCCAGAACCTTGGCATCACGGTCGCCGGCCGGATCATCAGCTACCACGAGCACAATGAGGCCGCCAAGACCGGCGAACTCCTGGACCAGGTCCGGTCCGGGAAGACCCTTGTGATGGTGACCGACGCCGGCATGCCGTCCGTCTCGGACCCCGGCTTCCGCCTGGTCGAAGGGGCCGTGGCCGCCGGACTGACCGTGACTGCCGCCCCCGGACCGTCCGCGGTGCTGACCGCACTCGCGCTCTCCGGCCTGCCCACCGACCGTTTCTGCTTCGAGGGGTTCCTGCCCCGCAAGGCCGGGGAGCGCGCCTCCCGCCTTGCGGACCTCGACGCCGAGCGGCGCACGATGATCTTCTTCGAGGCCCCGCACCGGCTGGAACCGATGCTCCGTGCGCTGCGTGAGCGGTTCGGCGCGGACCGCCGCGCCGCCGTCTGCCGGGAACTGACGAAGACGTACGAGGAAGTCATCCGGGGCACCCTGCGCGAACTGCTGGAATGGGCCGAGACGAACGAGGTGCGCGGCGAGATCGCCGTGGTCGTGGGCGGCGCCCCGGAGCGGGAACCCGGGACACCGGAGGACCATGTGGCCGCCGTCAACGCGCTTATTGCGCAGGGAATCCGGCTCAAGGAAGCCGTCGCGGCCGTGGCGGAGGACGCCAGGGTGAGCAAGCGGGAACTGTATTCCGCGGTGCTCGCCGCCCGGTAGGACGGGCGGTCCCCGGGCCGGCCCGTCGCTGTGCAGGTGCACAGCGAACCCGGCTTCACGTAGTGCGGACATGCGTAGACAGTCCGGAGAGCGCGGCAGTACCGTGGCAGTAAATCCAGCGCGTTTCCAACGCTCGGTTCCGACGTCCGTGGAACTGCGCTGAACCCGATCCTATCCACCCCGAATCGCTGACGAGGGAGTCAACCGTGACTGTAACTGCCCAGCCCATTGTTACCGCGGAGCGCGAGAGCGCCCTGCTGGCCTCTGTTCCCACCGGTCTTTTGATTGGCGGCCAGTGGCGCCCGGCCGCGTCCGGGAAGACCTTCGACGTGGAGGACCCATCGACCGGCAAGGTCCTGCTGAGTATCGCCGACGCCGGCCCCGAGGACGGGGCTGCCGCCCTGGACGCGGCGGCCGCCGCGCAGGAGTCCTGGGCGAAGGTTCCGGCCCGTGAGCGCGGGGAGATCCTGCGCCGGGCCTTCGAAATGGTCACTGCCCGCGCGGAGGACTTCTCGCTGCTGATGACGCTGGAGATGGGCAAGCCGCTGGCCGAGGCCCGCGGCGAGGTCACCTACGGCGCTGAGTTCCTGCGCTGGTTCTCCGAGGAGGCCGTGCGGGCCTTCGGCCGTTACTCGGTCTCCCCGGACGGGAAGTCCCGGCTGCTGGTGACGAAGAAGCCGGTGGGCCCGTGCCTGCTGATCACGCCGTGGAACTTCCCGCTGGCCATGGCGACCCGCAAGGTCGCCCCGGCCGTCGCCGCTGGCTGCACCATGGTGCTGAAGTCCGCGAACCTGACGCCGCTGACCTCCCAGCTGTTCGCCGCCGTGATGATGGAGGCCGGGCTGCCGGCCGGAGTGCTGAACGTCATTCCGACGTCCACGGCCGGTGCCACCACGGGGCCGCTGATCAAGGACTCGAGGCTGCGCAAGCTCTCCTTCACCGGGTCCACCGAGGTCGGCCGCCGGCTGCTCGCCGACGCGTCCGAGAACGTGCTGCGGACCTCGATGGAGCTCGGCGGGAACGCCCCGTTCGTGGTCTTCGAGGACGCGGACGTCGACGCCGCCGTCGCCGGGGCGATGCTGGCGAAGCTGCGGAACATGGGCGAGGCCTGCACAGCCGCGAACCGGTTCATTGTGCACGAGTCCGTCGCGGATGAGTTCGCGGAGAAGTTCGCCGCGAAGATGGCGGACATGACCACGGCCCGCGGCACCGAAGCCCACTCTAAGGTCGGACCGCTGATCGATGCGAAGAGCCGCGACAAGGTCCACGAGCTGGTCTCCGATGCCGTGTCCGCCGGTGCTGTCGCGGTGATCGGCGGCTCCGCCGTCGAGGGTCCGGGCTACTTCTACCAGCCCACCATCCTCAAGGGCGTCACCGAGGGCACCCGGATCCTGTCCGAGGAAATCTTCGGGCCGGTCGCCCCGATCATCACCTTCGACACCGAGGACGAGGCCGTCCGGCTGGCGAACAACACCGAGTACGGGCTGGTCGCCTACGTCTTCACCCGCGACCTCAACCGGGGCATCCGGATGGGCGAACGCCTCGAGACCGGCATGCTGGGCCTGAACGCCGGCGTGGTCTCCAACGCCGCGGCCCCCTTCGGCGGGGTCAAGCAGTCCGGCCTGGGCCGTGAAGGCGGGCTCGAAGGCATCGAGGAATACCTCTACACCCAGTACATCGGCATCGCCGACCCGTACGCCGGCTAGGGCCAGCCCCGGCTGAAACCGGAGCCGCGCCGGACCGGCGTCAGTTCCGGTGCGGCCACCGTTCCCGGCGCAGCGCCTTCCGCACCCTTGACCAGGCACCGGCGAGGCTGCGCCGGGTTCGCTCTGCTGCGCGGCGGGCGGCGCGGAACGGCGCTGTGGCCGCCCGCCGCCAGGCGGCCAGGGTGGAGGGCGGCAACCACTCGGCACGGAACCGCAGGAGCGGACCGGCATGGGCGTGCAGCGAACTGCGGACCGCCGCGATCAGCGGCGCGGCTGATGCTCCGGTGCTGCCGGCGGCAGCGCCAGCGGGCGTGCCGGCGCCGGACCGGACGCCGTCGACCTCAGGGACGGACGGCGGGCGGCCGTATTGCCGGCGTTCGAAGTCCGCGGTCAAAGACCTGACGGCCCGGTGGCCGTCGCCGTCCACGCCCTCCGGTTCCCCGAGGGCACCGGCGTGGCGCAGCCTTTCGGAGAAGTGGCGAGGCGTCTCACTGGCCTGCGGTGCTACGCCGTAATCCGTGGCGAGGTCGCGCAGTTCCGCCCAGGCCTGCGACGCTGCCGCATTGCCGGCACCGTTCAGCCGGCGGCGGCGCAGCGCACTGCGTGCCAGATGTGGGGAGGCCAGCAGCAGCCCGAAGAGCAGCACCGCGCCGGCGCTGTACAGCACGGGCAGTACCACGCTTGCCGCGTCCGGCCTGGCGGCAGCGGCCGGGACTGGCAGCGGTGCAACGCTGGGCAGCGGTGTGGGGAGGGGGCTGCTGCTCGGAATGAGTCCGTCGTTGTTTTCATTCGTGCTGGCGCCGCTGGCGGCCTGGCCCTCCGTGGCATAGGACGGAACCAAGCCCCGTGAGGGCGTCGGCTCGAAAGGGACCCAGCCCAGGCCCTGGAAATACAGTTCCGGCCACGCATGGGCGTCCCGGGCGTCGACCTCGTACTCCGGCAGGGCGCCCTGGCCCCCGATCGAGACCGTCGCGCCGGTGGGCCGGCCGGGGGCGTAGCCGACGGCAATGCGGCTGGGGATTCCCTCCAGCCTTGCCATCACAGCCATGGCTGACGCGAAATGGATGCAGTACCCGCTCTTCTCGTTCAGGAAGTCTGCCAGGACGGACAAGCCGTTGCCGTCGTAGCCACCCTGCACCGGGGACTGCAGGGAGTAACTGAATGCGGCCGAGCGAAGGTAACGCTGGATGGCCATGGCCCGTGCATAGGCGGTGGTGCTTCCCGCGGTCACGGCCTCGGCTGTGCTGCGAACAACCTCCGGGACGTTGTCCGGTGGCCGGATGAACTGTTCGGGGACACCCTGCACCGGTCCCGTGGCCTGTGCCAGCAGGTCCGGGGTGAGCTGGGGGGCAACTGAGAGCACCACGTACTGCTGGTTGCGGGAGTTGGCGTCCACCCCCTTGATGCTCAGCGTGGCCGGATCCCAACTCCACCGGCCGGTAAGGCCGTTGACGGCCTCCGGGGCGTAGGGCGCCGGCAGGTACGGGCTGGTGAACTGGCCGGTGTTGATCGCGGTGACGACTCGGACTTCGGTGGCGACGGACTCGAGGCCCGACTCCATCCTCCCTGTGCCCAGCCGGCGGGTGTCATCGCGATCATCCGGAGCCCAGGTGTCGCCGTTGAAGCTGTCCACGGTGACGGAGCGCAGGTACGGCGTGCCGGTCGCGTTGGTGGCAAAGGTGATCCGGCCGTCACCGGTGGGGCTGCGCAGGCTGTTGCCGAGGCTGATCATCGGATTGAGCCCCGAAGCCGAACCGAAGGGATTCAGCCGCGAGCCCTGCGGGAACGTTCCCTGATCGAAGCCCGGGATCACGAGCTGGAGCATCAGGGTAACGGTCAGCGCGACGGCGCCGGTCAGGGCGCCGCGCCGGAACTGGCCCGGATTGTGCGCGGTGTCCGCTCCGGTCCGCGGGTCGGGCGCGAACCAGTGGCTGCAGCCGAGGATCATGAGGTAGCCTGCGGTGGCCGCCGCGAAGCCCAGCACGCCGACGCTCTGCGGCTTGATCATGGCGGGCACGATGAGGACGGCCAGGATCCCGAGCCCGCTTGTCGCCGGCAACGCCAGGGGATAGGCGAGGGCATCGACCAGGATCACCAGCAGCCCCAGGGCAGCGCAGACCAGCAGGACGATGCCGGCATTGGGGGCCACCGGGGCGCTTTCCCCAAGAACTGTCTCGCTGGCACGGCGAAGGTACCGGCCCAGCTGCGTCATCGTGGCGCCGGAGGGAATGAAGCCCATGATGCTGTGGGGGCGGAAGAACGTGAACGTCAGGATCAGCGCGAGCGCCCCCAGGGTGCCGGCGGTCACGAAGGCACTGCGCCACCGGAGGGCGCGGAGCCCTGCCATGGTGAAGGCCACGGTAAAGACGGTCGAGAGAACGGGCGAGTACCACGCCCATCCTCGCAGCACGCCGTTGAGGGCCAGTGCAGCACCGGCGACGGCAACGGACACCGCGAGGGCCATCAGCCATGGCTGGGAGCCCGCCTGTTTCTTCCGGGCCCTGGGCGTTGCCGGTGAGTCCGGGCCGGGGGAGTCCGGGCCGCGTTCCCCGGCCCTCGGCAGGCCGGGGTGCGGGCCGGTGCTCCGTTGCGGTGTCATTGTCATCGCCGGAGTCCCGATCCGCGCCGCACGTCGTCGGCGGCTGCCATCGGTGCCGTCACGCCGTCGTCGAAGGCCGTCCACGCCGCGGGCAGCGGCGTCGAGGGGGTCACGGCCACAGCCTGCCAGCCGCCGAGCCGGAGCGTAGCGAGCACCTCCCCGGGGTCCCCGGTCCGCTCAGTGACAACCAAGGCAAACGCGTTTGCCGCGAAGGCGGCGGCCGGGGCCAGCGCCCGGGCCTCCGCCCGCGTGAGGTTCCCGAGGATCGCCAGCACGGGCCCCCGCATCCGGTGGGCGGCCAGCTTGGCCATGAGCCGGTCGTCGAACGGCTGCGGGCCGGCCTCCGCGCCGGACGGGTGGCGGCGGCCAGGCGTCCGGGCGGCAGCATCATTCGTGTCCCTGCGGTTGTGGAGGGGACCCGTGAGCTGCACCGCGGCCAGGCTCTCGGCGATGGACTGCAGTCCGGAAGCCCCGATGTACTCTTCGGCCTCCGGCTCGGGGGCGGACGGCGAATGCCGGAACGCGGGTTCGCCGGCCGCGTCGAGGAAACGCAGCGCGTAGTTGCGCTCGGCGAGGTGCGCGCCGATGGACACTGCGGCCGTCACCGCCCATTCAAAAGTGTCGCTGGTCAGGAGCTCGTGGCCATCCGCAAAGGGCGCGCCGTGGTGTTCGGTTCCGCGGTGGTCAGTTCCGCGGGTGAAGGCCGAGAGCCGCTGGTCCAGGATGATGGTCGCCTCCGGGGTGGTCACGGATTCCTCCTGGCGGACCATCAGTTCCCCGTGCCGTGCCGTCGCTGCCCAATGCACGCGGCGCATCGGATCACCATGGCGGTATTCCCGGGTCATGACGTCGTCGTCGCTCGGGTTGGCGCGGATGCGCGTGGCGGTGACGCCGTCGTGCCCCCTGGCGCCGGCCAGCCCGGTGACGGGAAGTTCGACGGCGGCGGGCGTCACCGTGAGGACGTCGCCGCCGTCGATGGCGTGGCGGTGCAGGGACAGCCCGAACGGGTCGCTGAACTCGGCCGTGACCGGCCCGATCAGGAACTGGCCGCGTTTCCCGGAGCGCAAATGGTATTCATAGCGGCTGGTCCCGCCCGCCGCCGACCGCGAGGGGAACCGGAACACGGGGGATTCCCCGAACCGGGCGGGCAGGCGCTCCTCCATCAGCGCGTGGCCGGAGCCGGTCCCGGTCCGGGCGACAGCCAGCCGGACCGTCGTCATCGCCCCCGTTTCAACGCTGGCAGGGCTGAACTCCCGGAACACGCCGAAGTTCGGCTTGAGCACGCGGGTCCCGGCCAGCGAGAGCAGCGGCAGGACAAACAGCAGGATGGCCAGCGCCAGCAGGTCCCGGCGGCCCATCACCTGCGCTGCCAGCAGGAACACCGCGCCCGCGCCCAGCAGGCCCCAGCCGCGGGTCGTGAAGATGTGCCTCGGGAACCGATCGGTCAGCGCCAAGCCCGGGCCACCCCCTAGCGGCGATTCGGCAGCGTGGCAGCCGGGGCGGCCGCCAGGTCCGGGCTGACCGGGATTTTCGCCAGCACGGCACGGAGCACACTCTGGGCGGTCTCGCCGGCGCTCGCGGCTTTGCGGTCCAGGATGATCCGGTGCGCCAGGACGGATTCGGCCACGACGACGACGTCGTCCGGCAGCACAAAGTCGCGGCCGTCCAGGGCCGCCGTGGCTTTGGCCGCGCGCAGCAGCTGGAGCATGGACCGCGGGCTCGCGCCGAGCCGCAGCATCCCGCTCTCCCGTGTGGCGCGTCCCAAGGAGACGGTGTATTCCTTGATCGACTGGGAGACATACACGTGCCGCACCGTGGCGATCATGGCCGCGACCTCGCCGGCGGTGACCACGGGGGTGACCTTGGCAAGCGGGGACGTGGCCTGGTGGGTTTCCAGCATTTCCATCTCGGCCTCCTTGTCCGGGTAGCCCATGGAAATCCGCGCCATAAAACGGTCCCGCTGCGCCTCCGGCAGCGGATAGGTCCCCTCCATTTCGATCGGATTCTGCGTGGCCACCACCATGAACGGCTCGTCGAGCCGGTAGGACGTGCCGTCCACGGTGACCTGGTGTTCCTCCATGCACTCCAGCAGGGCCGACTGGGTTTTGGCCGACGCGCGGTTGATTTCGTCTCCGATGACGATGTTGGCGAACACCGCCCCGGGCCGGAACTCGAAGGACCTCGATGCCTGGTTGTAAATGGACACGCCGGTGACGTCCGAGGGGAGCAAATCAGGCGTGAACTGGATGCGGCTCACCGAACAGTCGATGGTGCGGGCCAGAGTCTTCGCGAGCAGGGTCTTCCCGACCCCTGGAACGTCCTCGAGGAGCAGATGGCCCTGCGCCAGGAGCACCGTCAGGGCCAGCTTGGCCGCTTCCGCCTTGCCGTCGATCACGGTGTTGATTGCGGTCAGGATGCGCTCGCTGGCAGAACGGAAAGCTTCCGCGTCCATCGCCGGGGGCGGCGGCTGCGCCGGGCGCAGGGTCACCGGGGGCCCAGCCACGGCGGAATCTTCCCCCCGGTCCCGCCCCTCGGGAAGAGCCTCGTCTAGGGAGATGCGGTGGTAGTCCATCGGTAGCCTCTCAGCCCTGGTGGTTTCCCGGACGGATCGGCATGGAGCCTGCCGGGCCACTCATCGGGTGTTTGCCTGTGTTCCTGGCCGTTTGTTCCTAGCCGTTTGGTTCTGGCCGTCCGTTCCTTGCCGTTCATGATTCCGTTGTCGCTAAGCCAGTCTTTACAACAGAGTACTAACACAACTGCCGGACCTGACAGAGAGTTCCGGGGAAATCTCTGCGGGGCTTCCGGCGCGGAGTTGGTGCGGACTCGATAAGTCCCGTGCCGGGCCGGTTCATGCGACCCGGGGACCGCCGATAAGGTGGGAAGATGATCACCCCCCTGACACCCCTCCCGTTCCGTGCGCCGGGCAGCGACGGCACCGGCAGACAGGGCTATCCGCCGGCTCCGGAACCGCTTCCGGTGCCGGTCATGGACAACCACACCCACCTGGATTTCCCCCACAACGAACTGACGGTCAGCATCTCGGAGGCCCTGGACGCCGCCGAGAGCGTGGGGGTGCAGGGGGCCGTGCAGGTGGGGTGCGACCTCGAATCGTCCCGGTTCACCGTGCGGGCGGTCGAGCTGGATCCGCGGCTGCTGGGCGCCGTCGCCCTCCACCCCAATGACGCGCCGGACTACGCCGCCCGCGGCGAACTGGAGGAGGCGCTGGCCGAGATCGAAGCCCTCGCGGCGCACCCGCGGATCCGGGCCATCGGCGAGACCGGCCTGGATTTCTTCCGCACCGAGGGCGAGGGGCTGGCACATCAGCGCTATTCCTTTCGGCGCCACATCGATATTGCCAAACGCCTGGGGTTGACACTGCAGATCCATGACCGTGACGCCCATGACGACGTCGTCCAGGTGCTGCGGGAGGAGGGTGCCCCCGAGCGGGTGGTGTTCCATTGCTTTTCCGGCGGTGAGGAGCTGGCCCGGACATGCAACAGCGAGGGCTGGTACATGTCCTTCGCCGGGACGCTGACCTTCAAGAACGCCAACAATCTGCGGGCCGCCGTGGCCATCGCGGAACCGGAGCGGATCCTGGTCGAAACCGACGCCCCATTCCTCACTCCGCACCCGCACCGGGGCCGCCCCAATGCGAGCTACATGGTCCCCTACACCGTCCGGACCATGGCCCAATTGACTGGATGGGAGCTCTCGGAAATGTGTTCGAGGATCGCCGCAAATACCGTGCAGGCGTACGGATCCTGGGACTGACGGGACGAAAATGCGGCCGCCAGCATAGATACCCGGTATGCACAATTTGTTGGCGGCTTTATAACGCTCCGGTTACAGTGGACAACTATTAGCCGGGGTCGGGGAAGGCCTTCGGAAAATTTCACTCCTGCAGGGCGCGCATCGTGGCGAACGAACCATGTGCGCGCTCTCGTTTGTGAGTGTGGCAGTGCACACAGCTTCCGCTGACACAACGCACCCTGGCGGTGCGGCCTCCGGGCTGTCCGCGGCGGGTGGACCTGTGCACTTTCCCCGTGCCCGGATGGTCCAAAAGATACGGGCAATCGTGGTCAAGTTCTTTACATCGGATGGCAAGTTCAGCTTCGTCAAGATCGGCACCCAGCTGGTGGTCCTCGTGGCCCTGGTGCTCGGTCTCGTCGCCTTTGTCGGCAACAACAAGACAGTCACCCTCAACGTCGACGGCAGAGTGAGTGCAGTCCAGACGTTCGGCGGCACTGTGGGACAGGTCGTGAAGGGCGCCAACCTTGAGCTCCAGTCCTCGGACCGGATCACCCCGGCCGCTGACTCGCATGTCCGGGACGGGTCCGTCATCAACGTCAACCTGGCCAAGGCCGTCAAGGTCAGCCTGGACGGCGCGGAGAAGACCATCAGCACCACTGCTCCCACGGTAGAAGGTCTTGTGGCGGAGCTCGGCGTCGCCCGCGCCTCCGAGCTGTCCGTTCCGAAGGACGCCCAGCTCGCCGTCTCCGGTTCGTTCGTGTCCATCTCGACGCCGAAGTCCGTGAGCATCGTCGCTGACGGCAAGGCCGGCAAGACCACGACGACGGCAGCAAATGTCGCCCAGCTCCTCGCCGACGCCGGCATCACGCTCGGTGCCAGCGACCGCGTCTCGCAGCCGGGCAACGCCCCGGTGGTCAGCGACATGGTGATCAAGGTTTCCCGTGTGGACCTCAGCCAGACGGCAGAAGCGACCGAAGCCGTGCCGTATGAGACCCTCACCACGGAGGACGCCGGCATGATCAAGGGCGAAAAGAAGGTAACCCAGGCAGGCGTGGCCGGCTCCATTAACAAGAGCTTCAAGCTCGTCCTCGTCGACGGACGGGAAGCCTCCCGCACCCTGGTGTCCCAGTCCGTCAGTGCGCAGCCGGTCACCGAAAAGGTCACGGTCGGGACCAAGGCAAAGCCGAAGCCGGCAGGCAACACCGGCGCCGGAGCCCCCGCCATGATGAACGAAGCCATGTGGAACAAGATCGCGCAGTGCGAATCCACCGGCAACTGGTCCATCAACAACGGCAACGGATACTATGGCGGCCTGCAGTTCGACATCCGGACCTGGCTCGGAGCCGGCGGCGGCGCATACGCCCCGAACGCCAGCCTGGCCACCAAGGCGCAGCAGATCGACATCGCGAACCGCGTCTACGCGCAGCGCGGTCTGCAGCCATGGGGCTGCGGCTGGGCAGCCTCCAGCTAGCGCCGGGCCCCGGCTCCGGCTGACGGTCATGTGCTTGAGGCCATGAGTGCGGCGGGTTTCCGCAGCGGCTGACCACGGCAGCGGATGCCCGGTGCAAGGCCGGGTCCGGTTTCCGGACCCGGCCTTCGCCATGTCCGGGCCGGCCCGCGGGATAGGATACCTAGGTGACTGAACCGACCCCCTCCGTGCCAGGCAGTGCCCCAATCAGTACGCCAGCAAGCGCGCCCGCACCCCTGATGGGGGCCTCCGACATCCGGAGGCTGGCCGAGGAGATTGGGGTCCGTCCCACCAAGACGCTCGGCCAGAACTTCGTCATCGACGGCAACACCATCCGCAGGATTGTCGCCGCCGCGGACATCCGCCCGGACGAGACGGTCCTGGAAGTCGGGCCCGGACTGGGGTCCCTGACGCTGGGCCTGCTGGACGCCGCCCGCTCGGTTGTCGCCGTCGAGATCGATCCGGTCCTCGCCGGCAAACTTCCCGCCACCGTCGCCGAGTGGCGGCCGGACGCCGTCGGAAACTTCCACCTGGTCCTCGCCGACGCCATGCGGGTCACCGAGCTCCCTGTGCAGCCGACCGCGCTCGTGGCGAATCTTCCCTACAACGTCGCCGTGCCCGTGGTCCTGCACCTGCTGCAGCACTTCCCGAGCCTCCGCCACGGCCTGGTCATGGTCCAGGATGAGGTGGCCGACCGGCTGGCCGCCGGGCCGGGGTCCAAAACCTACGGCGTTCCCTCGGTCAAGGCGGCCTGGTACAGCAGCATGCGCAAGGCCGGGGTCATCGGAATGAACGTTTTCTGGCCTGCGCCCAAGATCCACTCCGGCCTCGTGGCGTTCACCCGCCGGGAACCGCCCGTCACCACGGCCACCCGCGAGCAGGTCTTCGCCGTCATCGATGCTGCCTTCGCCCAGCGCCGCAAGACCCTTCGCGCAGCTCTGGCCGGGTGGGCCGGCAGCGCCGCCGAGGCCGAGCGGTGCCTGCGGGCCGCCGGCGTCGACCCCACCGCCCGCGGCGAGGTCATCGACATCGCGGCGTTTTCCCGTATCGCCGAAGCCCACGCACGGCCGGCGCCGTAACCCCTGCGGCAGCCCCGAAACGGAGCAACCCGTCCGGTGCCGTGCTTGGAGCCTGACCCCGCCATGCCATAGCGTGGAGCCATGAACGCAGTGAGAGGGCGCTTTGCCGCGAGGACTGTCCGGGTCAAGGCACCCGGCAAGGTGAACGTCTCACTGGACGTCGGGCCCCTGCGTGCCGACGGCTACCACTCGGTGGCCAGCGTCTATCTCGCGGTGTCCCTCTACGAAGAAGTCGCCGCCACCAGCACCGACACCGGGGACATAACCGTCAGCCTCAGCCCCGCCAGCACCCTCGACCTCGACGGCGTCGACATCCCCCTGGATGAGCGCAACCTGGCCTACAAGGCCGCCGCGATCATGGCTGACGTCTCGGAACACTCCACCGGAGTCCACCTCGAAATCACGAAGCGGGTGCCCGTGGCGGGCGGCATGGGCGGCGGCTCGGCGGACGCAGCAGCCACCCTGCTGGCCTGTGACGCGCTGTGGAACAGCGGGCTGTCGCGCGAGGAGCTCGCCCACCTGGCCGGGGAACTTGGTGCCGACGTGCCCTTCTCCCTGCTCGGCGGCACCGCTGTGGGGCTCGGTCTCGGCGACGAACTCTCGCCGGCGCTCGTCAAGGCCCAGACCGACTGGGTCCTGGTGACGGCGGACTTCGGCCTGCCCACCCCGGAGGTCTACCGGGCCCTGGACCGGCTGCGGGCGGCCGAAGAGGCCGTGGTCGAGGAACCTGCGGCGGTGGACCCGATGATCCTCCAGGCCCTGCGGGCCGGCGACGCGGACGCCTTGAGCCGGGTGCTGGTCAACGATCTCCAGCGCGCCGCCATCGAGCTGGCGCCCAGCCTCCGGGACACCCTCGGACTCGGTGAGTCCCTGGGGGCGATCGCCGGGATCGTGTCCGGATCCGGCCCCACGGTCGCGCTGCTGGCCCACAGCCCGGCGGCCGCCGAAGGACTGGCCGGCGACCTCCGGCACCACGGCCTCGATGCCATGGCGGTGCACGGCCCGGTTCACGGGGCGCGCATCATCTCAGATACGCTCCTTTAATAGGATTGTCGTGATCGGCACGACGTACGCGGGCTTGGTTCGATCTAGCCTGACTAAATTTGCACGACATAATTTTCTCTAGGAAAGCAGTTCCCAGTGGCACACCTGCTCGGCGGCGAGAACCTCACGGTCTCGTATGCAACCCGTACCGTCCTCGATGGCATTACCGTCGGCCTCGAAGAAGGCGACAGGATCGGCATGGTCGGCCGCAACGGCGACGGCAAGTCGACACTGATGCGCCTGCTGGCAATGCGCTCCACGCCGGACTCCGGCCGGGTGACTAAGCGCAGTGAGGTCAACATCGGCTACCTGGACCAGAGCGACGTGCTCGACGGCGACCTCACCGTCGGCGCCGCGATCGTCGGCGACCAGGCCGACTATGAATGGGCCCGCAATCCCCAGATCCGCGAGGTCATGGGTGGACTCGTGTCCGACGTCGACTGGCACGCCAACGTGCATGCCCTCTCCGGCGGGCAGAAGCGCCGCGTGGCGCTGGCCAAGCTGCTGATCGAGGACCACGACGTCATCATGCTCGACGAGCCCACCAACCACCTCGACGTCGAAGGCGTCGCGTGGCTGTCCCGGCACCTGAAGACCCGCTGGCGGGCCAACCAGGGCGCCTTCCTCGTCGTCACCCACGACCGCTGGTTCCTGGACGAAGTCTGCACCAAGACCTGGGAAATCCATGACGGCATCATGGACCCGTTCGACGGCGGCTACGCCGCCTATGTGCTGGCCCGCGCCGAACGTGACCGCTCCGCTTCCGTGGTGGAAAGCAAGCGCCAGCAGCTCGTGAAGAAGGAGCTCGCCTGGCTCCGCCGCGGTGCCCCGGCCCGCACCGCCAAACCCAAATTCCGGATCGAGGCGGCCAACGCCCTGATCGCCGATGTCCCCGAGCCGCGCGACTCGACGGCACTGAGCAAAATGGCCACCGCCCGGCTCGGCAAGGACGTCCTGGACCTGGAGAACGTCTCCCTCGACTTCCTCGGCGGCGAACCCGGGCAGAAGCTCTTCGACAACATCACCCTGCGGCTCGCGCCCGGCGAGCGGCTGGGCCTGGTGGGCGTCAACGGCGCCGGCAAGACCACCCTGCTGAAGCTCCTCAACGGCGAGATCCAGCCCTCCTCCGGAAAGGTCAAGCGCGGCAAGACGGTTGTCACCGCAGTCCTCACCCAGGAGGTCAAGGAGCTCGACGACGTCTCGGACCTGCGCGTGATCGAAGTGATCGAGCGCGAAAAACGCTCCTTCAACGTCGGCGGCAAGGAATTCACTGCGGGCCAGCTCGTGGAGCAGCTTGGCTTCACCAACGAGAAGCAGTGGACCCCGGTCAAGGACCTCTCCGGTGGCGAACGCCGGCGGCTGCAGCTCCTGCGCCTGCTGGTGGGGGAGCCCAACGTGCTGATGCTCGACGAGCCCACCAACGACCTCGACACCGACACCCTGGCCGCCGTCGAAGACGTCCTGGACGGCTGGCCGGGCACACTCGTCGTCGTCAGTCACGACCGCTACCTGCTGGAACGCGTCACGGACCACCAGATGGCGCTCCTGGGCGACGGGAAGATCCGCGCGCTGCCGCGCGGCGTGGACCAGTATCTGGAACTGCGCGAAGCGGCGCTGGCCGGCTCCACCATCACCGGCGGCGGCAACCCGGTCACTGCAGCCAGCGGCAGTTCCGCCCCCGCCGCGGCCGGAGTTTCGGAGGCCGAGAAACGGGACGCCCGCAAGGCCAAGAACCGGATCGACCGCCAGTTGGGCAAGCTCAAGCAACAGGAAGACAAGATCCACGCGCAAATGACCGCCGCGGCCGCCGACCCCTCCGCCGGCGATCTCGCCGGGCTCAACAGGAAGCTCAAGGACCTCGCGGTCGAACGCGAAGCCCTCGAACTCGAATGGCTGGGAGCCCTCGAAGTCCTCGGCGAGTAGGCGCCTGCCCGGGGGATATGTCCGTGTGTTGCGTCATCGCTGGACATGTTCCCCGGTCCACTTAAATCCCTGAGGACATGTCCCGTGGAGCGGACAAGGGATGGACATGTTGGTGTTATGTCCATTCTTTGGGGCCAGGGGAGGGCATGTCCCGCGGGGCAGGCAGCAACGGGACCGGCCAGCCTGCGGCGTTACGAGGGCCGGACAGCCCACGGGCACTAGTCTTCGCTGCGGAGTTCGGGGTCTTTCTGCAGGCCAGTGAGGCCGTTCCAGGCGAGGTTGACCAGGTGGGCGGCGACTTCGCGCTTGTCCGGGGTTCGGCTGTCCTGCCACCACTGGCCCGTCATCGCCACCATTCCGACCAGCATCTGCGCGTACATGGCGCCGTCGGCCGACGTGAAGCCGCGGCGCGCGAACTCGTCGGCCAGAATGTACTCCACGCGGGCGGTGACCTGGGATAGCAGGGTGGAGAAGGCGCCTTCGGGCTGCGTCGGCGGGGCGTCGCGCATGAGGATGCGGAAGCCCTCGGTGCGGTCCTCGATATAGCTCAGCAGTGCCAAAGCCGCCCGCTCAACCAGGACGCGAGGCTTCGCTTCCTCGGACAGCGCGTCGGTGATGGAGCCCAGCAGGATCCGGAACTCGCACTCAACGACCTGCGTGTACAGGCCTTCCTTGGAGCCGAAGTGCTCGTAAATCACCGGTTTGGACACGCCTGCGGCGGCGGCGATCTCCTCGATCGTGGTTCCGTCCAGTCCGCGGAGGGCGAAGAGTCCCCGGCCGATGCCGATGAGCTGGCTGCGGCGCTGGGGCCCCGACATCCGGACCCGGGGTACGTAGCCGGCAGACCGTGTGGGCCTGCCGCTGCGGCTCCCGGCCCCTCCGGGCACCCCTGTGCTGTTGCTCACAGCTCCATCATGCCCCAGATCACCCACCGCAGGCGTGCCGCCGGGCCCCGGCCGCGACGGCAGCACGTGGGGGCAACGCAGTATGGCAGAATTGACTCTCGTGCCACAGGCTGAGTGCCTCGGCATGGTCCGCCCTGGTGTAATGGCAGCACCCCGGCCTTTGGAGCCGTGGAGTATAGGTTCGAGTCCTATGGGCGGAACAGCTGTGCGTCGCGGGGCCGGGAAATAGCGCCCGCCGGGCGCTGCCCGGTGTGAGTCAAGTAGGATGAAACCGGTGCCGCGACCGAAGTCTGGCCCGCCCAAGCCGCGCGGATCCGGCAACCGAGGTGCACCAGCTGCCCTCAGCCGCCGGCCACCCAGATCCACCAAACAGCGGCATGAGCTAAGCCACTGAGCAAGGAGAGCCCGTACGTGAGCCCCGAGAAGACCGGCCCAGCCGCCGTCATCGTCCTAGCTGCAGGTGCCGGTACCCGGATGAAGTCCCGTACCCCCAAAATCCTCCACGAGATCGGCGGCCGGTCCCTTGTCGGCCACGCGCTGCAGGCCGCCCGCACCATCCGGCCGCAGGAGCTGGCCCTCGTCGTCCGGCATGAACGGGACCTCGTGGCCGCCCACATCGCCGCCGTGGACCCGGCCGCCCTGATAGTCGACCAGGACGAGGTGCCCGGCACCGGCCGCGCCGTCGAAGCCGCCCTCGTGGCCCTCGACGCACTGCACCCCCAGCGGCAGGTCACCGGAACGGTCGTCGTCACCTACGGCGACGTCCCGCTCCTCACCGGCCAGCTGCTCGCCGAGCTCGTCGCCAGCCACGAGGCGGGGAGCAACGCCGTCACCGTCCTGACCGCGGTCCTGGCCGACGCCACCGGCTACGGCCGCATCCTGCGGGCCGCGGACGGAACGGTCACCGGCATCCGGGAGCACAAGGACGCCACCGAGGCAGAGCGGGAAATCCGGGAGGTCAACTCCGGCATCTACGCTTTCGACGCCGCCGTGCTCCGCGAATCGCTGGCCCACGTCACCACCGACAACGCCCAGGGCGAGAAGTACCTCACTGACGTGCTGGGCCTGGCCCGTGCTGCCGGAGGCCGCGTAGCCGCCGTCGTGACCGAAGACCGCTGGCAGGTCGAGGGCGCCAATGACCGGGTCCAGCTCTCGGCCCTCGGTGCCGAGCTAAACCGGCGCACCGTCGAAGCCTGGATGCGTGCCGGTGTCACCGTCGTCGACCCGGCCACCACCTGGATCGACGCCACCGTCACCCTCGACGAGGACGTCCGGCTGCTTCCCAACACCCAGCTCCACGGCACCACCACGGTGGCGCGCGACGCCGTCGTCGGCCCCGACACGACCCTGACCGATGTCCAGGTGGGGGAGGGCGCTACGGTGATCCGCACCCATGGATCCGGCTCCACGATCGGTGCCCGGGCGGGCGTCGGCCCGTTCACGTACCTGCGCCCCGGCACCGTCCTCGGCGAAACCGGCAAGATCGGTGCCTTCTACGAGACCAAGAACGTCACCATTGGCCGCGGTTCCAAACTGTCCCACCTCGGCTACGCCGGCGACGCCGAGATCGGTGAAGACACCAACATCGGCTGCGGAAACATCACCGCGAACTACGACGGCGAGAAGAAGCACCGCACGGTCATCGGTTCCGGTGTCCGCACCGGCTCCAACACCGTCTTCGTTGCACCTGTCCAGGTCGGTGACGGCGCCTACAGCGGTGCCGGCGCCGTGATCCGCCGTGACGTGCCGCCCGGCGCCCTGGTCCTTTCCCTGGCCCAGCAGCAGAATGCCGAGGGCTGGGTCCTGGCGAACCGCCCGGACTCGATTTCCGCGTCACTGGCCGCGGCCGCCGGCGCCACCACGACTTCCTCCAGTACTCCGGCATCTACAGAAGAGGGCTAGCAAAATGAGCGAAATAACGGCACACGGCGAGAAGAAGCTGGTGCTTGCCGCGGGGCGCGCGCATCCTGAGCTGGCGAGGGAAATCGCCAAGGAGCTCGGCACCGAGCTGCTGCCCCTGGATGCCTACGACTTCGCCAACGGCGAGATCTACGTCCGGGCCGGGGAGAGCGTCCGCGGCACCGACGCCTTCGTCATCCAGGCGCACCCCGCCCCGCTGAACAACTGGCTGATGGAACAGCTCATCATGATCGATTCGCTCAAGCGGGCCTCCGCCAAGCGCATCACCGTGGTCTCGCCGTTCTACCCGTACGCCCGGCAGGACAAGAAGGGCCGCGGCCGCGAGCCCATCTCGGCGCGCCTGATCGCCGATCTGTACAAGACCGCCGGCGCCGACCGCATCATGAGCGTGGACCTGCACACCTCGCAGATCCAGGGATTCTTCGACGGTCCCGTCGACCACCTCATGGCGATCCCGCTGCTGGCGGATTACATCCGCACCCGCGTTGGCGCCGACGACATCACGGTGGTCTCCCCGGACACCGGCCGCGTCCGTGTTGCCGAGCAGTGGGCCGAGCGCCTCGGCGGCGCGCCGCTGGCCTTCGTCCACAAGAGCCGCGACCTGACCGTCCCGAACCAGGCGGTGTCCAAGACGGTGGTCGGCCAGATCGAAGGCCGCACCTGCGTGCTGATCGACGACATGATTGACACCGGGGGAACCATCTCCGGCGCCGTCCAGGTGCTCAAGAACGCCGGGGCCAAGGACGTCATCATCGCGGCCACGCACGCCGTCTTCTCCGATCCGGCCGCGCAGCGGCTGTCCGAGTCCGGCGCCCGCGAGGTCGTCGTCACCAACACCCTGCCGATTGACGCCAGCAAGCGCTTCCCGCAACTCACCGTGCTGTCCATCGCGCCGCTGATCGCCCGCGCCATCCGCGAAGTGTTCGACGACGGATCGGTCACCAGCCTGTTTGACGGCAACGCCTGATACCCCCGGCTGGGCATGCCCAGCCGTCCGCCGGTGCGGGGCCGTTTTCAGAATTGCGGCCCCGCACTGGTAGCCTTGAACCGAAACCTTGGCGAGGGAGAGCGCCGGTATTCCGAATTATCCGTATAAAAGCGGAAATTATTCGGTAACCGGACTGCTGGTCTCCGTTATCGACTGGGTCTGAATCTCCCTTCGGAAGGGCGGCCCCCGGCCACCCGGCGTTGAAGGTCGCAAACAGACCTCCGCCCTTGCTGACCACCGCTAGTCCATTAGGAGATACCCATGTCTGAGCAGAAGCTCGCCGCAGAAGTACGCACCGAATTCGGCAAGGGCTTCGCCCGCCGCGCCCGCATGGAGGGCCTGATCCCGGCCGTCATCTACGGCCACGGCGCCGATCCGATCCACATCACCCTTCCGGCGAAGTCCACCACCCTGGCCGTCCGCCGTGCCAACGCGCTGTTGACCCTGGACATCAACGGTGAACAGCACCTGGCCCTGGTCAAGGACATCCAGCGCGACCCGATCAAGCAGATCATCGAGCACCTCGACCTGTTGACCGTCCGCACCGGCGAAAAGGTCACCGTTGACGTTCCCGTGCACCTCACCGGCGAGCTGGCTCCGGGCAACGTGTACAACCAGGAAATGACCACCGTCTCCCTCGAGGCCGAGGCAACCCACCTGCCGACCGCCATCGAGGTCAGCATCGAGGGCCGCACGGCCGGCGAGCACATCCACGCTTCCGACCTGGTCCTGCCGAAGGGCTCCGTCCTGCTGGCTGACGCCGAGTCCCTCGTCGTGCACATCTCCGAGGCCACCGAGGTCTCCGAGGAAGAAGCATCCGCTGACACCACCGAAGGTTCTTCGGTCTCCGAAGCAGCCGAGTAGTTCCGGCGATTTTCGGTGGCCGGGTCCCTGTTGGGGCCCGGCCACCGTCGTCTGCACAGCATGACCACCTGCCGCCCGACCCGGACTGCCCCACAAAAGGACTGATCCATGACTGACACCTGGCTGATCGTAGGCCTCGGGAACCCCGGAGCCGAGTACGCCCACAACCGGCACAACGTCGGACAGATGGTCCTCGACGAGCTTGCTTCCCGGATCGGCAGCGGCTTCAAGTCCCACAAGTCCCGGGCCCAGGTGCTGGAAGGCCGCCTCGGCATCGGCGGCCCGCGCGTGGTGCTGGCCAAGCCGCTGAGCTACATGAACGTGTCCGGCGGACCGGTCTCGGCGCTGAGCAAGTTCTACGACATCGAACCCGGCCACGTCATCGCCGTGCACGACGAGATCGACATTCCGTTTAATACGGTGAAGTTGAAGCTCGGCGGCGGCGAGGGGGGACACAACGGACTGCGGGATATCTCCAAGGCCCTCGCGACCAAGGACTACTTGCGGGTCCGTGTCGGAGTTGGCCGCCCGCCCGGCAGGATGGACACCGCAGACTTTGTCCTGAAGGACTTCTCCGGCTCCGAGAAGAAGGACCTGCCATTCCTGATTGATACCGCGGCCGACGCTGTGGATTCCCTGGTCCGTAACGGCCTGCTTGCAGCCCAGCAGGAGTTCCACGCTGCGAAGACGCCCTAGCCGAAACATCCAGGGACTTCCGCGGCCGCGTGCCGTGTCACGCGCCGTCGCTGGCACCCGAATTGCTTCCAAGCTTCCTGAAATGCCGTTATGATCGCTCTACTCTCATATCGGGGGATAGGGATACGCTACTTCTAGCGGACGGTCTCAGGTTTGCTGTCCGCAAAGCGGTACGAAGGAAACAAGATGTCGAGGGAATCGCTGGGCTGGGGGAATGTTTCCACTACATTGGCACCCGCCATGGAAGAATATGCAGCCGGTCCGCTGGACCGGCACAGATGGTCAGGTCTTGCGCGCACTGCAGACGCTGACCGGGTCCGCAGCGCCCTGCTTGGGGAGGACCGGATGGGCGTGGTCATCACCGGCGACCGCGGGGTGGGTAAAACCCAGGTGGGGCGCGCCGCCGTTGCGGGCTTCGGACCCGACGTCCACACACTCCAGCTCCGCAGCTCGGGACCTGGCTCGGCGACGCCTTACGGTTGCCTGGCATTCACGCTCGCCCGACTGCCGCAAAGCTCCCTCGGCTCGCCGACAGCCATCCTGCACGGCATTACCTCCCTGATCCGCGACGACGCCGCCGGACGCAAGTGCGTCATTCTGCTGGACAACGCCGGAGTCTTGGACGAACTGAGCACCGGAGTGCTGCTCAATCTGGTCCAGACCCGGACCGCGAGGCTTGTCGCCACTGCCCAGCGCACCACCGACCTTCCTCCGGACTTCTACTGGCTTATAACCTCCGGGCAGCTGGCCGAAGTCCGGCTTGCCAACCTCACCGAGGTCGAAACCCTGGAGGTGCTCCAAGGAGCGCTGGGGCACAGGGTGTCCAGCGCCCTGGCCAGCCAGCTGCACCAGCTTGTCGGCGGGAGCCCCACCCTGCTGCAGGCCGTTGTCTCGGAGCAGATCGAACGCGGCAACCTGGTGCTGTCAGGAGCTGTCTGGACCCTGGTCGATGAGGTGGTCCTTGACGGGCGCACCGCGCTGGAAGATATTGTCCGGGCCCGGTACGCCCGGGAAACACCGGTGGCCCGGGAACTCATCGAGGTGCTGTCCTGCGCACGGACCCTGCCTCTGGCCCGGCTCGCGCGGATGTACAGCCCCGACGTCATCGCGGACATGGAGGATGCGGGGCAGATCGTCGTCGACCGTACGGGCCGGCATCTCGTTTCGCTGGGGGACCGCTACCTGGGTGACATCGTCCGTAACTGGCTCAGCGTGGAACGCCGGCTGGAGTTGCGGGATAAGGTGCCGGGGCACCAGCAGGACGAGCTCAACGAGCTGACCGTGGAGGACCTGCTGGCATATGCGGCCTGGACCCACGACTGTGACGCACCCCTGGCACCCGCGCACGCGGTGGCGGCTGCCGGCGCCGCTGTCAGACTCTTCGACCCGAAGTTCGCGCTCAAGTGCGCCGGCAGCCTGAGCCCGAAGGACCCGGAATGGACCGAGGGCCAGCTGCAGAAATCCGCGGCCTATCTTCAACTGGGGCTTCCCCTGCAGGCCATGGCGGCCCTGGACGATGTGTCCGGAGCCCAGCTGGGCGCCCTCGGCGCGGAGGCGTACGCGGAACTGATTGCCGCGAAGGCGGACTGCATGTCCTGGCTCCAGGACCGGACCGGAGCAGTCCCTGCCCTGGTCCGGCAAGCCCGACTGCGGCTCCACGAGCTCTCCGAGGCGCAGCCGCCGGTCTCACCGCAAGAGCTGACCCGTGCCGGACTGTGCCTGGACCTCTGCGAGTTCAACTATCTCTCCTTCGTCGGTGACTACGCGCCGATGATGGACCGGCTCAGCGCGGCGGCCACGTCGGACGTCGACGGCGCCGATCCGGTGCACCGGCTCAGGTCCGCCATCATTTTGATGGAGGCCCTTTGCATGACGGGCAAGGAAATCCAGGCCCGCAAGCTGATGCGCGAGATCGGCGGCCAGTTGGGGGAATGGTCCAACATTCCCAGGATCCGGGAGAACTTTGCCTGGCGATCCTTCAATGTTCTGCTCTTGTCCGGACACTGGCGCCAGAGCATTGACATGCTCAAGGACGCCAGCGGCCGGGCCGGCCACGGGCTGCATTCCGGCAGCGCACCCACTGACCTGGCTGTCGGTCTCGCTTATGTCTACGCGGGCCGCGGCTACATGGCCCTCGATCCGCTGCTGGCCGCGATCGCGCAGCTCGAAGTCCGGGCAAGCCTGCACTCGCTGCGACAGGCCTACGCAGCCACTGCATTTGCTTACGCCCAGACCGGGAATTCCGTGCAGGCCACCGTTTACCTGGACCGGGCACGGTCAGCGGACGGCCCCGCCCGCTTCGCGGTCCGCAGCTCCGCCGACTTCTGCATGGACATGGCCTCGCGCTGGCTGGGTGATCCGGAGGCGAAGGACCGGCTGGTTCACGCGGCCGAGGAACATCACCGGGCGGGCCGGTACACTCTGGCTGGCATCTTCATGCTCGGCGCCACCGTCAACGGCACCGCCAAGGATTTCCAGTTCATGGAGGACATTGCGGCGCTACGGCAGGGGCCTCTCGCGGAATTGTCCCGGACAATCGCCGTAGGCAGCCGCAAGAAGGACGCCGCCGTCATGCTGGAAGCCGCCGGACAGGCTGCGGCACTGGAACTCGACGCAGTCCAGGCCAGATGCGCGGCCCTCGCTTTCGACTTCGCCAAGGCCGCGGGGCTGAGCGCAAGGGCCAGTGCCGCCCACGCCATCCTTGAGGGCCTCGCGGACACCCTGCCCGCGTTGCCGATCATCCCCAGAAACAAGGGGCCGCTGCTCACCGACAGGGAGCGGCAGATTGCCACCCTCGCCGGCAACGGGGTATCCAACAAGGACATCGCCCTGGCCATCGGCATTTCTGTGCGGACCGTGGAAGGGCACCTCTACCAGGTGTTTACCAAGCTGGGGGTTTCTTCGCGAAGTGATCTGCTTGGACTCATCTAGGAACCGCGCAGGTGCCCCCGCCGCGGCGGAAGCACCCGAATCCCTGACCGGGCGGACGGAGGACCTGCGTTCGGCGGTGGAGGCCCTCCAGGGGGGCACATACGTTGCGGTCCTGCTGCTTGGCGACAGCGGGATCGGCAAATCCACCCTTCTGGACGCCGTGGTGGCCGAACTGCAGACAGCCGTGACGCCCGTCCGCATCCACGGCAGCCCTTCGCTGGCGAACGTGCCGTACGGCGTGCTGGGCCCCTTTATTGTCGGACTGCCCGTGCAGGAGGCCACCTCGCAACTGGCGGTGCTCAGGACCTTCTGGTCGCGGCTGGAGGAAGAGCGCCGCTCGGCCCAGAGGCCCTTGCTGCTGGTGGTGGACGATGCCCATGACCTCGACGAGTCGACGGCCGGCATCCTGGTGGAACTCGCCGCTGCCGGCTGGGCGAAACTGCTTGTCGCCTCGGCCACCCGGCCCGGATTGCCGGAACCGCTGCTGCAGCTGTGGTTTGAGGGCATAGCGGAACGCCTCGACCTGCGCCCCCTGACCCAGCAGCAGACCTACGACATCCTCGACCGCGCGCTGGGTCCCCAGATCCTGCCGAGCGTAGCCGAAATCCTGTGGGAAGCTTCCGAGGGAAACCCGCTGTTGCTCAGCGGCCTCATTGACGACGCAAAGACCGACGGCACGCTGCTGCAACGCAATGGGGTGTGGCTGCTCTCGCGGCCGCTCAACAGCCACGGGGACCACTTGACCGACGTGGTGCGCAGGCAGTTGCTCCGGCGGTCCCCGCAGGAACGCCAGGCCCTGAACCTGATTGCGCTGGCCGAGCCGGTGTCCCGCGACTTGATCGAGGCCACGGTGGGCGAAGACCCGGTGGCCGCCCTCATCGAACACGAGATGATCCGGGTTACGCCGGCGCCGCACCCGCAGTTGAGGCTTTGGCACTCCATCTACGGCGACACGCTGCGCAACCTGATTTCGCCGGCCCGCAGCCTTCAGCTCCGGCAGAGCCTCCTGCGGCTGATGGACAACGAACCGACGTCGGCAGAGGGCCTGCTGCGGCAGGTGAGCTGGTCGATTGAATGCGGAGCGGAGGTCGAGGACCGGCAGCTGCTGCGTGCCGCCGTCCTGGCCAGCCGGCTCCACGAGGACGAGCTGGCGCGCAAGGCCGCCGCACTGGTCAGGGATCCTGAATTGCAGGTGGCTGCCCGGGCCGTCATGGCGCGGACCTACTTCAACACCTCGGACTATGCGGCCGCCCGGGACATCCTGGAGGCCGACTTCGCCAAGGGACTCAGCGTGGCTGTGCTCCTCACGGGAACGCTCATGTGGGCTGCGGTGCAAGCAGCCCTCGGCCACACGCCGGCCGAAATCATGGACCGCGCCGGCGCCCTCCTCGAGGCAGGGAAGCAGCTCGCCAGGAACAACCCCGACGATGCAGAGGGAATCCTCGCGGCAACCCGGGAACGCTACGCGACCATTCACGCCATGGTGTGCGCGCTGGCGGGGGAGTACACGGACAGTGCCGGCGCAGAGGCGGAGGCGGGTACGCGGCCTCCGCCAGCCAACGCCCTCGAGGCTGCGTTCAGGCTGGCGCTGACATCCGAGCGGCTCCTGGTACAGGGCAAAGCGGTCCAATCGTTCGCGGCGGTGTCCGAGGCCCTGGAAACCGCGGGCTCCGGACACGACGAACTGTATTTCCTCGCCGAGTTCCTCGTGGCGCGGGCCGCCGCGGCCGTGATCCACGGCGGCGACTGGGGGGCCGCCGAAAATCTCCTGTCCGGGGTAACCGCGGGAACGGGGCCCAACCTCATCTCGTTCGGCGGCGGAGTCCACGCCGCACACGGGATCATCCTGATGTATCAGGGCAAGGCCGCCCAGGCCCTGAACACCCTGAGCGCCGCCCTGGAATCTCTGCGGATCGCGGATCCCCAGCAACTCTTCGCCCTGACCTCCGCGATGGCCTTCGCCGCCGCCGCCGACGTCGGCGCACAGGACAAGGCTGCAGCATTCCTCGCCGACTACGATGCCGCCCCGCCGGCGGTGTCACGCTACCTGCGCATCCTCTCGCAGATGGCAGTCACTTACGGAAAGGCCCGCCTCGGCAACCATCCGGGCGCGGTCGCCGAGTTACGGGCGCTGGGCCGGCCCGACGGCGACGACTCCACAGCAGGTCTGGAGTTCGACTCGCTGGCCTTCTGCCTGGCCCTGGGCGACCGGGACGCGGCCACCCGGCTGCTGGAACTGCAACCCGACCTGGAAGGCACCCGGGCCGCCGCGATCTGCCAGTATGCTGCGGCGGTCAGCACGGACGTCGCCGCGGGCTACCTGGACGCAGGCAAGAGCTGCGAAGACGCCGAGCTGTGGGGCTTCGCGGCGCTCGCCTATGATGCCGCCGCGACGGGGTACCGGGCGGCCGGTGACACCCTGCGGGAGCGGATGGCGGCGTCCCAGCGGAAGCGGTGCCTGGACAGGGCAGACAGCGTCTCCGGCCAGGAACAGGAAGTCGAAGCCGACGCACTGGGCCTGCTGACGCGCCGTGAGCGGGACATCGTGGCGCTGGCGGTGCGAGGCCTGAGTGACCGCCAGATTGCCGCCGAGCTGCAGGTATCCATCCGAACGGTGGAAGGCCACCTTTACCGAAGCTACGCCAAGCTCAACGTCAAAGGCCGGGACCAGCTGCCGGGTACCGCCGGAAGCTGATTTTCGCGGAACCGAGTAGCCGCGGAAACCCGTATCCCGGGAAAAGAGTAGCCGCGGAAACCCGGACGCCGGGAAGACAAGTAGCTACGGAAACACGGATCCCGGGACCTGCTGATGGGCGCAGACACGGTGCGGTCCAGCTGCTGCATGCGGGGAAGACCGCCGTTTCCCATGAAGGCCGGTAGCTCCTGAAACCCCTGACGGACACCGTCGAGATCCTCGCGCATGCTGCTCCTGATGTCAGGCGCGTTCTCGGATGGACCCGGGGCGGCTAAGCCTTGATCCACCGATCCGTCCGGGCTGATGAGCTGAATCCGGTTTCGGCTCGTTGTGTGGGCAGCGGGCATGCTGGGGTGCCGGGCCTCGCTGCCCTTGGGTGTTCCACTGGTGGTTTCCGGTTGCGCCGTGTGGCTGGGTTGACGGTGGTTCAGGCGGGTTGCTGTGGCGGGTAGAGGTGGTCGAATAGGGCCTGCCATGGTGTTTGCCAGGGCCAGGATTCGGGCAGGTGAAGACGGATGCGCCGGGCGCTGGTGGCGATCCTGGCCGGGACGTGGATGAGTTTGCGGCGGATCGTTCCGGTCCGTGCCTTCCCGAAATGCCCTGCGGCGAGGAGCCCGGCGGCGCGGGTGAGGTTGTAGGCCATGACCGCGGCGACCAGCCAGGCAGAGTTCGCCGCGAAAACACCCGAGGGCATGTGGGCCAGGGCGCTGTCCTTCAGATCGGCATTGACCTGCTCAATAATGGCGTGTTTCCGGTGGGTTTTGTCCGCCCCGACGGTGTCCAGGACCGCTGTGTCCACGGTGGTGAAGAACGCGTGGTGCCGGTGGGTCTCGAAGAGGGTTTCCTGTCCGTCGGCGGTTTTCGGGTTCAGTTCCGGGATGCGGCCCACGACGAGGCGGCCGGTGATCTGCTGGTCCTTTTTGCGGGAGCTGAACGCGGTGAACACGGTTTCGGCGACCTCGGCCTTCGAGACCCAGATGTTGGTGGTCTCATCGAAGACCGCGTCGGTGTATTCGATGGTTTTCCACGCCGCTTCAGGGATCCCGGTGATGGCGCGTTTGACGGCCGGGTCCATACGCACCGTCACGGAGACTTCCGCCCCGCCGGCCAGGGCCGCGGAAACCGCGGCATGGCCGTAGTAGGCCGAATCGCACCGGCAGAGCACCCGCCTGCCGGTCTGGACACGCCTGAGCGTGGACAGGGCGTCGGTGATCAGGCGGTTGGCTCCGCGGGCCGAGTTCGCCGCCCCTTTGCGCAGCCGCTGGGCCAGGATGACCGGGGCATTGTCCTTCGCGGAGACCGTGGCCAGCAGGGCGTTCAGGCCGCGGACCCCGGAATACCCGTAGCCGGAGCCCTGCTTGGCATAGTCGTCAACATCGACGAAGACGAAGTCCGCCGCCCCTGGGCTCCCGAGCAGCGGCGCCAGAGTCCCCAGGTTGGCCAGGAAACGGGAGGCGACAGCATCCAACTGCCGCACGTGCCCAAACGTGAAGGACCGCAGGAACGAACCCAGGGTCGAGGGCGCATAACCGGCGGTGAAGAGCCGCTTCATCCCGCCGTGGCGCAGCAGGGCCATGTCATCGATGCTGTCCGCGCCGGCGACCATCCCGGCCACCAGCGCGGCGACTTTCAGCCCGGCGTTGGCGCCCTTGTCCGTCGGCACTGACAGCCACTCATCGGCCAGTTCCTGCAGCCCGGCGTCCCGGGCCAAGGTCATCACCGGCAGCAACCCGGCCACCGACACGAGATTCGGTTCGTCAAAGGAAACTGACACGGAGGCGCGCTTATGGGAAACTTGCATCTACGAGATGCCCTCTTTTCGGTGGTTAATGTGCTCTAGACAAGCTCCATTTTCCTTGGAAAGACGGGCATTCTCGGTTTAAACCGCCGTCGGCGCCCCGACCATCATCGGTGGATCAAGGCTAAGAGACCGAGCTTGCGCAAACCGGACTGCGGAGAGCCATTCCCGGGTACTCCGGCGGCAGTGGCACGTAGCGACTACCCGCAAGCTGCAACTCCAGCGCGTAGTCCACCGCTCCAGCAGCCAGGACGAGGCCGGGAAGACAGGTGGATCGTACTCGTGTGCCCCTCGCGCCCGGCTCATAGGTTTGCGATAGCAATCCGTCAGTAACCATTACGGCCACGAAATGGGTCTCCAAATGCGCACGTCTCTGCCGTCACCTTTGCCTTCTGCCGTTCACTGCATTGCCTTCCGTGCCGGAGTGCGCCCGTGACCACCGTCCGAGACTCCGCCGCCGGCTCCGTCCTGACAAAAGGCCCCATCGACTTTCCGCGGGTTGCAGCCGCACAGCTGCTGCATCATCGGACACGCGTCATCGGGGAAGGAACGCGCTGGAGCAACAAGTACCGCCGAGTGCTGGCCGTCAGCGATGTCTGCGTAATCATCTCGGTCACCCTGATCGCCCAGATGGCGCGGTTCGGGCTCGACGAAGTACAGGTGGCGGTGGGTTGGTTCAACGTCGGCTACTTCCAGATATCCATCCTGATAGCGGTGGCCTGGACGGTGGCGCTCGGCGCATACCGGACCCGGGATGCCCGAATCATCGGAATCGGTGTGGACGAGTACAAGCGGGTGGTCAGTGCCACCGTGGCTCTTCTGGGCATTCTCGCCATCCTTTGCCTCCTGTTCCAGGTGGACATCGCCCGCAGTTACTTCGCTTTGGCCTTCCCTCTCGGAGTGGCCGGCCTCATCGCCTCCCGTTGGGCGCTCCGTCGCTGGCTTACCCGGCAGCGCACCAAAGGGCACTACCTTTCGCAGGTTTTGGTGCTTGGGAAGCCCAAAGACGTGAGCTACGTCGTCAACCAGATTGAAAAGAAGTCCGGAGCCGCGTATCACGTCGTCGGAGTCTGCCTGACCGGAAACCCCGGAATGAAATGGCTGAACCTCGGGCGGCGGGCAGTTCCCGTTGTGCAGGAATCCTGGTCCATTGTGGACGCAGTCCGTGAGCTCGGCGCCGATGCAGTGATCGTGGCCGGCCCAAGCAAAGGCGGAGGCAGGTACATCCAGGAACTCGGCTGGCAGCTGGAGGAGTCGTCCACCGAACTTATCCTCACCACCGGGCTGACGAACGTGGCCGGTCCCCGGATCCATGCACGACCGGTCGAGGGCTTGCCGCTCATGCACGTCGAGCTTCCGCAGTACACCGGAGCCCGCCACACCGTGAAACGGCTCTTCGACATCCTGGCTTCCGCCTCCGCCCTGTTTTTGCTGCTTCCGGTCTTCCTGCTGCTGGCCATCCTGATCAAGCGCGACAGCCCCGGCAGGGTCTTGTTCCTCCAAGAGCGGGTAGGCAAGGGTGGCAAGAAGTTCCTGATGGTCAAGTTCCGCTCCATGGTGGAATCCGCCGAGGACGACCTCGCCGGGCTGTTAGATCAGAACGAGGGGTCCGGAGTGCTCTTCAAGATGCAGCACGACCCCCGGGTGACAGAGGTTGGCCGCTGGATGCGCAAATACTCCCTGGACGAACTACCGCAATTTTGGAACATCCTCAAGGGGGATATGAGCCTGGTCGGACCCCGGCCACCGCTTCAGCGCGAGGTCGACGGTTACAAGAACCGGGTGCACCGCCGCCTCTACATCAAACCCGGACTCACGGGGATGTGGCAGACAAACGGCCGATCGGAATTGAACTGGCAGGACAGCATCCGGCTGGACCTGTACTACGTGGAGAACTGGTCACTGGCCGGGGACCTGATCATCATCTGGCGCACCGCGCTGCAGATGATCAAACCCGTCGGCGCATGCTGATGCACATGGCCACCTATGGTGGCCGCACCTCTCTCGTCCCCTTTGCCGCCCCTGTAGCCCCAGGAGATGTCATGAGCACACGCGTTGGCTACGCCGCCGGAGCCTTCGATCTTTTCCATATCGGTCACTTGAACATCCTTCGACAGGCCAAAGGCCAGTGTGACTTTCTCATAGCCGGCGTCGTCTCGGACGAACTGTGCCTGGCCACTAAGGGAAGGCGGCCGGTGGTGCCACTCGTTGAACGGCTCGAAATCGTCTCCAGCATCAGCTTCGTAGACAGAGCGGTGGCCGAAACCCACACAGACCGGCTGGACACTTGGAAGGAGGCCGGTTTCAACGTCTTTTTTAAGGGCGAGGACTGGCGTGGAACCCCAAAAGGCATCCGCCTGGAACGTGCCTTCGCCGAAGTCGGTGTGGAAGTCGTCTACTTCCCTTACACAGTTCACACCTCCAGCACCGCATTGCGCCGGACCCTGGAGGCCATCGCGGCCTCGGCCCAGCGCGAGGCGGTCCACTAACCGACAGTTTTTGTTCCGTGCTGACAGTCCGGTCTCATCGCCAGGACGCGCACATCCAACTTCAGGAGGTAGACGTGGACAACACAGCGGCTAGCCCAGCACCACTGAGCATAGCCCTCGTAGGAACGCGCGGCGTCCCGGCACGATACGGCGGTTTTGAAACCTGCATTGAAGAAGTCGGCAAGCGGCTGGCCGCTCGCGGGCACAGGGTGGTTGTCTACTGCCGAGCTTCCAAAGACAGCGATTGCTCTGCCACTGATTACCAAGGCATGCACCTGGTGCACCTGCCGGCCCTAAAGCATCGCCCCCTGGAGACACTGAGCCACACAGCCCTCTCCGTGGGCCACCTTCTGGCACACCGAGTGGACGTGGCCGTCGTCTTCAACGCTGCCAATGCCCCCTTCCTGCCGATATTGCGGGCCGCCGGGGTTCCGGTTGCGACCCATGTAGACGGTCTGGAATGGCTGCGGGCTAAGTGGCGAGGGATCGGCAAGCGTTACTACCGGCTGGCGGAATCACTGGCTGTACGTTGGTCCGACGCCCTCATTGCGGATGCCAGAGGTATTCAGGACTACTACCGCCAAGAATTCAACGCGAGCACGACCTACTTGGCCTATGGCGCACCGATCCTCGACGCAGGGGTTAACCACAGGCTGTCCGAGATGGAGCTTGAGGCCAAGAAATACCATTTGGTCGTAGCCCGGTTCGAGCCCGAGAACCATGTGCACCTCATCGTGGAGGGTTATGTTCGCAGTTCGGCAACCCACCCGCTGATTGTCGTCGGTTCTGCCCCTTACTCGGACGTGTACACCCGGCATATCAAATCACTGGGGGATGAGCGGGTGCGCTTTGTTGGAGGCGTTTGGGACCAGGAGCTTCTGGACCAGCTCTACTCCAATGCCCTCATCTACTGGCATGGGCACTCTGTCGGAGGCACGAATCCCTCCCTGCTTCGGGCCATGGGTGCGGGCGTTGCTACCAACGCCTACGACGTGGCGTTCAACCGTGAAGTGCTCGGCGAGTCGGGCGAGTACTTCGCTGACGTTGCCGCCATCCCGGACCTGATCAAGAGCGCCGAGGACCCGACCTGCGACACAATGCTGCGCGGGAAAAAGGCGCAGGCGGAAGCACTTCGATACAACTGGGACTGGGTAGCGGACGGCTATGAGGAGTTGTGCCGGAATCTGGTGGAAGGCGGTTCGGGGCTGGATGGCTCCAACAGTGGACGCCGCACCGGCGCTTATCCCCTGAAGCCTTCCGTGGCGATGACGGGAGCGCGGTTATGACTGACACTCGCATCCCAGCCACGCCAGCCACTGCCCGGACCACCGCCTATTGGGAGATCGTCGCGCAGTTGGCCGCGAAGCAGAAGACCGCGGCCGGCAGCGCGCCGGCCTACTCGGTCTTCGTCAACCGCAAACTTGGCCGGCTGCTCGCCGCGTGGGCGTACCGCGCCGGTCTGACACCAAACGCGGTCACGGCTGTCAGTGCGGCTTTTACATTTAGCGGTATCGCCTTGCTGATGCTCTTTCCGCCATCCGGCTGGCTGGGCGTCGCGGTGGCATTGCTGCTGGTCATCGGCTATGCCTTTGACTCGGCTGACGGCCAAGTGGCCCGCCTGCGAGGTGGAGGCAGCCTCAGCGGTGAATGGCTGGACCATGTGGTTGACGCCACCAAACTGTCGTTGCTGCCGCTTAGCTTGGCCGTCGGCCTCTACCGTTTTCAAGCCGTCGACACTGCGTGGCTGCTGGTTCCGCTGGGATCTGCAGTGGTATCGGCCGTTCTTTTCTTCGGCATGATCCTCACGGAGCAGTTGCGCCGACAACTCGGGGTCAAGCCCGCTGTTGCCGCAAAGAGCCCGGGCTCCTGGCGGCGATCGCTGCTGTTCTTACCCATGGATTACGGCGTTTTATGCCTTTCGTTCCTGCTGTTGGGCTCCACGGCCGTATTCACAACCGTTTACACCCTGATCTTCGCTGGAACGACAGTCTTCCTCATCGCAGCGCTACCAAAGTGGTATCGCGATCTCACCTATGCCGGAAAGCAGGAACGTTGACATGGCAACAAAACAACGAGGGAAGAGGCAAACCCTCATCTTTTCGGCCACAGCCGTGCTGGTAGCTGCCGGCATGACGACGGTTGCCCTTCAGGTCAATATGGATGGCAAATTCACCACTGACCAACCGCTGGCCTCGGCCACACCCGGGGCAGTCCCGAGCGCCCCCGCAGCTGCCCAGAGCCCGGGGTCGGCCTCAACGCCGGCTCCGGCAGAACCCGGCGGGAGCACGGCGGATAGTGCAGCAGGCACACCCCAATCTGCAGCTGCCGGCCCCGCCCAGACCGCGCAAGCGTCGGCAGGAATGAGCGACGAGGCACTCGCGGAAGTAAAGCAGGCAGTCACGGTCGCCGCAGGCCTGGATACGCCGGTCGCCGCCGATTCGGGCGTTGAAGCGCATCTGAGTCAGCTGGAAGCCGTGGACGGAGAGGCAGCCGGAATCGGGGAGGTCGCGGGGCCGGCCGTTCGCTTTACCGTGACGTTGGCCAACAGGAGCGGTCACGACCTACCGACGAGCAACACGGTAGTGACCGCGAACGCCGGTCCGGAAGAGACACCCGCTCTTCAACTCAGTGGCCCCGGAGCCAGCAACTTCCCTCCAATGATTCCGGCCGGTCAGGAGGCGTCAGGGACCTACGTGTTCCTCGTTCCTCCGGAGCTCAGGAACCAGATTCGAATTTTCGTAAATTACCAAGCCAGTTCACCTATTGCTGCCTTCGCAGGAACCGCACCAGGAGTGAAGAACCCATGATTAAATCCCACGAATCCGCGTCCGAACAAGGTCCCGGCGACCACCGGCCCCGGCGTTCCCGGTTTACTGCCCTGTTGGGAGTCGTCGCGGTCATCAGCTGCGCCGTCGCACTGACGATTTTGCCCCCCGCCGGCGCGGACACGATGCCCCTCAACCCTCAGGATCCGGCGACGCCCGAAACCGTTTCCGCGGACGCACTGCCCACAGTGCAGATCGATGGTGTGGTCTGGCAGCAGGTCATCGTCGGAAACACTGTTTATGCGGCGGGCAATTTTAAGACAGCGAGGCCAGCTGGTTCGCCTGCTGGCACGAACACCGTGGCCAGAAGCAACATTCTTGCCTACAATCTGGACACCGGCGCCCTGGTCACCGGTTTTGCTCCTACCTTGAACGCCGAAGCACGGACGATCACGGCGTCCCCGGACGGATCAAGGATCTACGTGGGCGGCAGTTTCAACTCCGTCAACGGCACTGCTGTCAACAACATCGCTGCCCTGAACCCGACCACGGGTGCGCTTATCACTAGCTTCAGGCCGCTGATGGGCGCGCGGGTCAACTCCATTGTCGCCACGAACGAGACGGTTTACGCCGGCGGATGGTTTACTACGGTCGGTTCGGTGCCGCGCACGCGGTTGGCGGCTCTCCGGGCCAGTAACGGTGCCCTCTTGCCCTGGAACCCCACTGCGGTCGGTGGAGGGGTCAATGCGATGGTGCTGTCACCAGACGGAACGAAGATTTTGGTTGGCGGCGCCTTCACCAGCCTCAATGGCTCTTCGAACCCGGGCTATGGTCTCGGTGCGGTCGACACAGGCGCCGGTGCCACGCTTCCTTGGAGCTCAAACGGTCTTATCCGTAATGGCGGCACGCAGGCCGCCATCCTGTCGCTCAAGAGCGATGGTACTAACGTCTACGGCACGGGCTACGTCTTTGGGTCCGGTGGAAACCTTGAAGGCGCCTTCTCTGCGAACTGGAACGATGGCGCCATCAAGTGGGTCGAGGACTGCCACGGCGACAGCTACGACGTCTATCCCTCGTCCTCCGCGGTTTACGTAGCCACACACGCGCACGCTTGCGAGGGGGTGAACGCATTCCCGCAAACCAACCCGTGGACCATGCATCACGGGATGGCGTTTAGCAAGGCGGCAACACAGACTTTGTCGGCCACGCCCCACGGCGGATACTACAACTTCCGCGGAACGCCGGGACCCTCGCTGTTGAACTGGTTCCCGGACTTCACCATCGGCAGTTTCACAGGCCAGGGCCAAGGCCCTTGGAGTGTAACCGGCAGCGGGAAGTACGTGGTGATGGGTGGGGAATTTACCGCCGTGAACGGGCAACCCCAGCAGGGGCTCGTGCGGTTCGCCACAAAGGACGTCGCACCCAACAAGCGGGGCCCCAGGGCGGGTGGCACGGCTTTCCAGGTATCGGCTTCCTCCTTCCAGCCCGGCACGGTGCGCGTCTCCTGGCCCGCCAACTGGGATCAGGACAATACGAATCTGTCCTATGAACTGGTCCGGGACAACCGAACCGCGACGCCTATCTACAAGGCCTCGCTTGAGTCAACCTTCTGGAACCGGCCCGTGATGAAATACGTGGACTCCGGCTTAGAGCCCGGTTCCAGTCACAGTTACCGGGTTTACGTCAAGGACCCCTTTGGTAACGTGATCCAGTCGCTCACAGCAAACGTGTCTGTGGCAACCGCGGACACAGCCAGCCCTTACGCCGACTCGATTATCGGGGATGGCGCGTCAAACTTCTGGCGTCTGGGTGAACCCTCGGGAACTACCGCCAGTGATTGGGCCGGCGGGACGGATGCGACGGTAGGCACAGGCGTGACGCGAGGTATCGCCGGCGCTGTTAACGGGGACATCAACACGGCGGCCAGGTTTGACGGCTCGGTCAACGGAACTGTTGTTTCGCGAACTGCAGCTTCCGGACCCTCCATCTTCAGCGCAGAAACATGGATTCGGACGACGTCCACAAGAGGGGGAAAGATCCTGGGCTATGGAAGTGCTGCCACCGGTGACTCGAGCAGTTATGACCGCCACGTGTACATGGACAACTCAGGGAAGATCTGGTTCGGGGTATACCCCGGTGGGGTCAGGACTGTGAACACTGTCCAGAGTCTAAATGACGGACAATGGCACCACATCGTAGCGAACCTGGGTTCGACCGGAATGCAGCTCTACGTCGACGGCAAGCTGGCGGCGCAGAGGTTGGACGTGACGTCAGCCCAGGGTTACAGCGGGTACTGGCGCATCGGAGGAGACAACCTGAACAGCTGGCCGGCGCAACCGTCGAGCAAGTACTTCGCCGGCGACATCGATGAGGTCGCCATCTATCCGACTGCCCTCACTCGGACCCAGGTGCAAAACCATTACCAGAAATCTGGCCGGTCACTAAATTTACCGCAGGCCCCGGCTGACGCCTACGGCAAGGCAGTTTTTGACGCGGAGCCCCAGCTGTTCTGGCGGTTGGGAGAATCCAGCGGCACGCAGGCAGCAGACTCGGGGCAGTTGGAAAATCCCGGCACGTTCTATCCCGGCACCACCCTCGGGGCCTCCGGCGCTATCCAGGGCCTTGCCGACTCGGCGGCCGGTTTTGATGGTGCCAGCGGGCTGGTTTCAACCAACACCCTCATCAGTAACCCGACGGTGTACTCCGAGGAACTGTGGTTCAACACCACTACTTCCAACGGCGGGAAGCTGATCGGATTCGGCAATGAGAAGTCGGGCCTGTCCTCCGCCTATGACCGGCACGTCTACATGGAGACCTCCGGGCAACTGACTTTTGGCGTCTACACCGGCAGCCCGGTCATGGTTACATCGCCCGGGTCCTACAATGACGGCAAGTGGCATCATCTGGTGGCCACCCAGTCGTCGTCGGGGATGGTCCTCTATGTTGATGGTCAGTCGGTGGGTACGAACCCGGAGTCCACGCAGCAGGCCTACGACGGTTACTGGAAGGTCGGCGGTGACCGGACCTGGGGTCCGCAGCCCTACTTCGCCGGCGTTATCGATGAAGTGGCCGTCTACACCACGGCGCTCTCGGCCGACGCCGTCGCCACGCACTATTCACTGGGGGCGGGGGCAGCGGCCAATGTTGCTCCGGTGTCGTCGTTTGATGCGGCGGCGTCTGATCTGGTCGTTGCCTTTGACGGGTCCGGTTCTTCGGATGCTGACGGGAGCGTGGCTTCCTATGCCTGGGACTTCGGTGATGGGACGGCTGCCGGAACCGGGCAGACCGTGTCGCATACCTTCGGGCAGGCGGGCACGTACACGGTGCGTTTGACGGTTACTGATAATAACGGTGCCACGGGCGAGAGCACGCAAAGCATCACGGTAGCGGCTGCGCCGCCGGCCAATGTTGCTCCGGTGTCGTCGTTTGATGCGGCGGCGTCTGATCTGGTCGTTGCCTTTGACGGGTCCGGTTCTTCGGATGCTGACGGGAGC